>JAISUG010000012.1 GCA_031272185.1 Lachnospiraceae bacterium | reverse complement strand
CATATACACCCCCATCACCCCATAGGCGTATATGTCCCCCTTTGCGTAGCGCAGGGGCTTCATCTTGGTCCGCCCGGCGCCCCCCTGGTAGCAGCGCGCCTCCATGGCCAGCGCCAGATCCGTCGCCCGCCGGAACGCCGACACGAACAGCGGCACCAGCAGCGGCACCAGGTTTTTGGCCCTCTGCACGAAATTCCCGGTCTCGAAATCCGCACCCCTGGCCATCTGCGCCTTCATGATCTTGTCCGTTTCCTCGATGAGGATGGGGATGAACCGCAAGGCGATGGACATCATCATGGCGATCTCATGGACGGGGACCCCCACTTTCGCAAATACCCCCAGCGCTTTCTCCAACCCGTCCGTCAGCGCATTGGGCGTGGTGCACAGCGTCATCACCGAGGATCCCAGGATCAGGAATACCAACCGCACCGCAAGAAAGATGGACAGCCACACCCCCTCCCGGGTGATTTGCAGGAAGCCCCACTTGAAAATCGGCGCCCCCTCGGTCAGGAACAGGTTGAAGCTCACGCTGATCACCAGCAGCACCACCACCGCCCGCAGCCCCCGCACCATAAAGGAAAAAGGCACACGGGACAGACGGATGACCCCAGCCAAAAACACCGTGGCCAGCAGGTACCCCCACAGGTTGTCTGCCACGAACAATGAAATCAGGAACACAAAGGTACCCGCCAGCTTCGTCCTGGGGTCCAGCCGGTGCAGCAGCGAGTCTGCCGGATAATATTGCCCGATCGTGATGTCCTTGAACATGAACCCCCCACCGCCTCATCTATCTTCCAACGCATTACACACCGGCAACGTCAATGCATGCCAGCGACGTCATAACACACCGGCGACATTATTGCGACCCGCCGCAGATGCGGCAACCCAGCCGTTCCCTGCCCGGTACCTCGCCATACGCCCAACGCATTACACGCCGGCGACATCATTGCGAACCGCCACAGTCGCGGCAACCCAGCCGTCCCCTGCCCGGTACCTTACCCATGGATCCGGCGCCATACCTGCAGTATCTCCTCCGTGGCCTCCGCAACCGTGGTCACGTCGGCATTGATCGGCACGCCCAGGACTTTCAGCTTGTGGGCCACATAGGTGATCTGCGGCGCCGAAAGCCCCATCTTTTCCAATGCCTCGTAGTGCCCAAAGACCTCCCTGGGGGTACCGTCATACGCCAGCCCCCCTTGGTTCATCACCAAGATGCGGTCGGTATAGATGGCCAAATCCTCCATGCTGTGGGACACCAGCAGGACGGTCATGTGCCTGGCCTCGTGGAGTTCCTTTATCTTGTCCAATATCTCCTCGCGTCCTTTCGGGTCCAGCCCCGCCGTGGGTTCGTCCAGCACCAGCACCTCCGGCTCCATGGCCAGCACGCCGGCGATGGCGGCGCGCCGCTTCTCCCCCCCGGACAGCTCAAAAGGCGACTCGTCCCAGAGCTTTTCAGGGAGCCCCACATTGGCCAGCGCCTCCCTGGCCCGTCCCTTGCACTCCTCCGGTGTCAGCCCCAGGTTCTTCGGCCCGAAACAGACATCAGTGAACACGTCCGTTTCAAACAGCTGGTGTTCCGGGTACTGGAACACCAGCCCCACTTTCCCCCTGAGTTTGCGCAGGCTGTACCCCGGGCCATGGATATCCTCTTCATCATACAACACACGTCCGGAGGTGGGTTTGAGCAGCCCATTCAGATGTTGGACCAGCGTGGATTTCCCCGAGCCTGTGTGCCCCATGAGCCCCACGAACTCCCCGGGGGAAATCTCAAAGCTCACGTCACGCACCGCATACTGTTCGAATGCGGTGCCTGCGCCATATATGTGGTTAAGGTGTTCCACCCGTATCCCCATGCAAACCTGCCATTTTCTTCCTGCGCTTATTGCTCCGCCGACTAAACCTTGCGCAAAGTTGCGACCAATGTCGAACGCGCATTGTTTAGTTGGTGGAGCAATAACATCTGCACATTGCCTGGCCCGCCATCCACCGTTCACACATGCCCATTACCGTAACTGCCCACTTTCAAGCGCCGCAGCATAGTATGCCGGCCCTCACACTGACCGGCCCGCCATTTGCCGCCCATCCCTCTGTCTTTTCCGTGGAAACCCTCGGCACGCATCCCGATGGCCCGGACATGGCGCTTGCCGCTCATCCATCTGCCCTTTCTGCGGCGACCCCCAGCAGCGGCGCCAGCAGATCAACCAGCTCCTGCCTACGCAGCACGCCGTCGGGCAGCGGCATCCCTGCCTCTTTCAGCTCGTACGCCAGCTCCGTCACCTGGGGCACGTCCATGCGGTAGCTTTTCAGTTCTTTGACCCTGGTGAATATCTCCTTGGGCGTGCCATCCATGACGATGCGCCCGGCATCCATCACCAGCACCCTGTCAGCATGGATCACTTCCTCCATATAGTGGGTGATCAGGATCACCGTCACGCCCTCCAGCCGGTTTAAGTCCCGCACGGTGCGGATCACTTCCCTGCGCCCGTGGGGGTCCAGCATGGCGGTGGGCTCGTCCAATACGATGCACCGGGGCCGCATGGCCATCACCCCGGCGATGGCGACCCGCTGCTTCTGCCCCCCCGAGAGTTTCCCCGGCGACATGAGTCGAAACGCCGTCATCCCCACCGCCTCCAGGCTCTGATCCACCCGCTTCCAGATCTCCTCTGTGGGGATGCCCACGTTTTCCGGCCCGAATCCCACGTCCTCTTCCACCACATTGCCCACGATCTGGTTGTCCGGGTTCTGGAACACCATCCCCACGGTCTTGCGGATGTTCCAGGTCTGGGCATCGTCGGCGGTGTTCATGCCCGACACCCACACCGACCCGCCGGTGGGGGTCAGCAGCGCATTGAGCTGTTTGGCGAAAGTGGATTTCCCGGAACCATTGTGTCCCAGAACAGCCAAAAAAGAACCCTGCACCACGTCCAGATCCATCCGGTCGATGGCACGGCTCACTTCCTCTATGTGTTCTTCCTCGTCCCGCCTCACATAGTCAAATGTCAGATCCTTGACTTCGATGATCCCCATGTCGCCCCCGGCCCAGATGCCTCATATTTGCTGGGTCTTAGATACGCCCCGCCTCACCCAAGTCGGCAGGCACACCCAGGTCCAGATATCTCACGCTAGCTGGGTCTAAGCTGCGGCCTGCCGCACCCAAGTCGGCAGGCACACCCAAACCCAGATGTTCCACGCTCTATACGGCGGTCCAATGAATCGTCATCTCCCGCCGCGTGCCACAGCCACCAGTATACCCTGTTTGCCATGGTGCGTCAAGGGAGAGTTTCCCGCCCGATCGGCACATTGCACGGCATGTATTGCTCCACCAACTAAACAATGCGAGTTCGACATTGAAAAAGCGGTTTATTCAAGGTTTAGTCGGCGGAGCAATATGTGAATCGCACCGGTAAATCGACACAAAAGGCGGCGGTAAACCCGCCGCCCGCTACTCACTTCTCACTACCCACTACTCTTTACTCCCTACTCCCTATTCCCTATTCCCTACTCCCTACTTCCTCCAGATGCCGTCAGCATCCACGTGGAAACCGTCGATGTCTGTGTTCACGGCCTTGTGGCCCTGGCCCGGATAGAAATAGTACCAGTTGTCGCCCACTTTCTGCCAGCCTTCCACCATGACGCCGGATTCGTTCAGGTAGTAGATCTTGCCATTGACCTGGATCCAGCCCCGCAGCATCGCCCCCTCCATGCTGCCCGCGTTGGAGTTGAAGAAGTACCATTTGCCGCCGTAGAGCAGCCACCCCACCTGCATGTCGCCGTCGTCGCGCAGGTAATACGTCTGGCCGTTGCGGTTCTGCCAGCCGGTGAGCATCTTGCCGTTTGCGTCGAACAGGTACCATTTGTCCTTTACTTTCAGCCAGGAGTCCTTCTGGTATGTCCCATCCGGGTACCTGTAGTACCACACGTTCCCGGTCTTTATCCAACCCACCTGGGTGGGGTTCCCGGGCGAGGACCCGCTGCCAGAGGCATTCTCTTGCACGACGTTTGATCCACCGTCCTGCCCTGTGCCGTCTGAGGTCTCGTCGTCGTCGATGTACAGGTCGCCCGATTCCGCCCAGTCGCTCTTGCTCCCGTACTGCTTCTCGGTGTCCGTATATGGCACCGTGCGCACCCTGAAGGTGTAGTCGCCCTCCCTGGTCATGTAGGGGTAGAAATTATAGGAGTACCCTTTGTACGCCGTCACGCTGTGGATCCTGCTGTTGCCCCGGTACAGGTAGATGTCAAATGCCCCGGAGCTGAACTCGCCGCCGTCCCAGAGGGCCCTCCCCAGATGGTCCTCGTCCCAGTCCAGGTTCTCCGGGGTGGAGTATGTGCCCGACAGGTAGTCGGTGCGGAGGGTGATCTCCAGGTCCTCGGTGCTCTTGCGGGACGAGGACACATACTCGCCGCCGGTGACCGTCACGGAACTGGAGCTATAGGACGACTTGAAGTAGTTGCTGTCCGGGTCGGTGGCTATCAGGTAGACCTTCAGCCGCGCCCGGTCGCCTATGTCCATCTCGGTGGACTGGGAGGTCAACCACTCATACTCCGTGATATGGTACTTGGAATTGCTGGTGTAAACGAAGTTGGTACGACCCGAATAGCCCTCGTTTACGCCGTTTATGATGTCCAGGTTGGGCAATGTGCCCCCCGCCTCCACCTCCACCTTGATGCGGATGGAGATGGACGAGATGGTGCTCGCCGCCGCAGCGGTGAACCCCGTCAACTGGAACACCGCCATAAACCCCACTATAAACCCCAAAACCCCGCTCTGTATCCGTTTCATCCGCCACCTCGCATGAACTGTCCCGGTACCCCTGCCAATCCAAACATAAGGCTACCGTCTCTCCCTTGCTACATGGCTGTATTATAACCGCTAGGACAATTAAATATCAATGCCATATCACTTACGATATTCTTTCTAATCATTTAAATATGCAATATTCGGGCGTTTTTTCGCTATATTCTGACAAAATCCCCCTCTGATTATCCATTGTCGCCCTTTAGCGATCGGTGCGCCTTTATCAGCTACCCCAAGTCCTCCACCGCTACCCGGATGGTGCTGTCCGTGCCGTGCATCTGCTCATCCGGCTGGCATAGCTGACCTGGCCATGGCGCTTACCGGCCATCGTCCGCCTTTATCAGCCGCCCCAGCGCCTCCACCGCCACACGGATGGCGCCGTCCGTGTCGTGCACCTGCTCATCCGGCAGGCCCATCTCCCTGCGGGTCTGGTTGGCTATGACCAGGAGCGCCGAGCCCACCCGCACCCGCCGCACGCCGCCCACCACAAACAGCGCGGCGGACTCCATCTCCGACGCCAATGCGCCGCAGGCGATCCAGGCTTTCCAGTTGCTTTTAAGCATGTCCGCCACCGGCATGGCCTCCGGGGAGTGCTGGCCGTAGAAACTGTCCTTGCACTGCACCACGCCCAGATGGTGCCGCATCCCCAGCGCCACGGCGGCATCACGCAGGGCGACCGTCACCGCAAAATCCGCCACCCCGGGGTACTCGATGGGCGCATATTCCCTGGAGGTGCCCTCGGCGCGTATCGCCCCGGTGGCGATCACCAGGTCGCCCCCCAACACCTCCGGCTGCATCCCGCCGCTTGTCCCCACCCGGATGAATGTGTCCGCGCCGCAGTGTATCAGCTCTTCCAAGGCTATGGCGGCCCCGGGCCCACCTATCCCCGTGGAGGTGACGCTCACCGCCACGCCGCCCAGTGTCCCGGTGTAGGTGGTGTATTCCCTGTTTGCCGCCACCTTCACAGGGTTGTCAAAATACGCCGCGATCTTTTCGCACCGGCCGGGATCCCCCGGGAGTATCACGTAACGCCCCACCTCGCCTCTTGCCACGCCGATATGGTATTCTTTCCCCTGTGAATAAACCAGTTCCATATGACCCCTTTCCCCTGGGAATAAACCAGCCACATATGACCACTTTCCCCTACGTCCATGCACTTCGTCGCCGCTCAGATATATCGACCCGGCAAACGACTCCGTGCCATGCTTCGCACCCTTGGCATGCTTGATCCCCTGTCGCCGGTCAGATATATCGGCCCGGCAAAAGAAAAACGCGCCGCAAGGCACACATCCGCCCCACAGCACGTCTATTGACATATCGCCCCACCAACCAAACAATGTGCGTGCGACGTCAGTCTCTGCTTCACTCAAGGTTTAGTCCGCGGTGCAATAACATACCCACCGCCCGCTACACCAGCTCGATGATCGCTTCCATGGCCGCATCGCCTTTGCGGGGCCCGATCTTGATGATGCGGGTGAACCCGCCATTGCGTGAAACATACTTGGGCGCGATCTCGTCGAACAGTTTGGCGACCAAGTCCACCTGCTTGGTGTTGCGCTTGCGCCCCGCCGGTTTTTTCGGCACTTCCGTAACGTCATATAGGACCTTGAGCATCTGGCGGCGGGCATGGAGCCGGCTGGGGAGGTCTTTCTTGATCTCCTTTTCCACCTCGTCGTACACGGTCACGCGTTTGCCGTCCTTGACTTCCTTGATGCGTTTGCCGTCCTTGTCCTTGCGCGCGACTTTGGCCTTCACGGTCACCTTTTCGTAGTTGTCCTTCTCTTTGATGGCCATCGCAATCAGGCCCTCTGCGATACCCCGCACTTCTTTCGCGCGCATCTCGGTGGTCTTGATCCTGCCGTGGTATATCAAGCTGGTGACCAGCCCGCGCAGCATCGCTTTCCTCTGGCTGGATGTCCTGCCAAGTTTCCTGTACCCTACCATTTCACACCTCTCATTCTACGATTCCCACGACCGGCCGGGATGATCTCGGCCCCGCCCCCTTTGCGCCACGGCGGCGACATGAAGACCCCGCCCCTTTGCGCCACAGCGGCGACATGAAGGTCCCTCCGAAAAGACACATCCCCCGCATCATGGGAACTGCCGCCGCGCCTACGGTCTTACCGGCAGCATACATGATATCATTCCTCGTTGGGGTTCAGCTGCAGCCCCAGCTCTTTCAGTTTCGCCAAGACCTCTTCCAATGACTTGCGTCCAAGGTTGCGCACTTTCATCATGTCTTCGGGGGTCTTGTTGCACAGCTCTTCCACGGTGTTGATGCCCGCGCGCTTCAGGCAGTTGTACGAACGCACGGAAAGCTCCAGTTCGTCGATGTTCATCTCCAGGACATGGACTTTTTCGTCGTCCGGCTTCTCGATCATGACCTCGGCGGTCTTGGCGTTTTCGGACAAGTCTATGAACAGGTTCAGGTGCTCGCTGAGCACCTTCGCCGCCAGGCTCACCGCCTCGTCAGGAGCCAGCGTGCCGTTGGTGTATACGTCCAATGTCAGTTTGTCGTAGTCCGTGATCTGCCCGACGCGGGTGTTCTCCACTGTCATGTTGACCCGTTCCACCGGCGTGTATATGGAATCCACCGCAATCACACCTATGGGCAGGTCTTCGCCCTTGTTTTTGTCGGAGCTGACGTACCCGCGCCCCTTGGTGATGGTCAGTTCCATGAAGAACTTGGAATCCCGCCCGCCGGACAGGGTCGCTATCACCTGGTCAGGGTTCACGATTTCCAAATCCTGGTCCACCTGCACGTCCGCACCGGTGATAACCCCCTCGCCCTCATACTCTATGTAGGCGATCTTGGGCTCCATCGCATCGGAATTGCTCTTGATGGACAGGCTCTTTATGTTCATGATGATTTCCGTCACGTCTTCTTTTATGCCGGGGATGGAAGTAAATTCCTGCAGGGTGCCGTCGATCTTCACCTGGCTCACCGCCACGCCCGGCAGGGAGGACAGCATGATCCTGCGCAAGGAGTTCCCCAGCGTGGTCCCATACCCTCTTTCCAGCGGTTCGACGACAAACCTCCCATATTTCTTGTCATCGGAGATCTCTGCGATTTCTATATTGGGTTTTTCAAAATCGAACACGAATAGCCCTCCTTTTGGGTTTCCTTCGTTTTGCGATCGATTGTGTTACTTGGAATAGAGCTCGACGATCAGCATCTCATTGACCGGCACGTCTATGACGTCCCTGGTGGGAAGCTCTTTGACCACGCCTTTCCAGTTTTCCAGATCGGACTCCAGCCAGTTGGGCACGATGCGCCCCCCGGTGGATTCGGCGATGTCTTTGTAGCGCTGGGAACCCCTGACTTTCTCCTTGATCTCCACCACGTCGCCCATGCGGACCAAGAACGACGGGATCTGCACCCGCTTGCCGTTCACCACCACGTGGCGGTGCCCGACTATCTGACGGGCCTCCCTGCGTGTCCTGGCGAACCCGAGACGGAATATGACATTGTCCAGGCGGCGCTCCAGCAGGACCATCAGGTTGGTGCCCACCGTGCCTTCCATCTTCTTGGCCTTCGCGAAATAGTTGCGGAACGGTTTTTCCAGGACGCCGTAGATGAACTTCGCTTTTTGCTTTTCGCGCATCTGCAGGCCGTATTCGCTGACTTTTTTGTTGCCCTTTTTCAACTCGCGGTTGGATTTTTTGTCGATGCCCAAATACATCGGCTCGATCCCGAGGGCTCTGCACCTCTTCAATACAGGAACTCTGTTAACTGCCACTTTTTGTCCTCCAGTGGGTCATCTGCGACCCGTCAAACTTGCCGGGGCGGGCTTTGTGGCCCCGCCGGTACATCCGGGGCACCGGCCCCAGAACATGCACCACCCGGTTACCTCCCCTGATCCGCCAGCCGCTATACCCTCCGGCGTTTCGGTGGGCGGCATCCATTGTGCGGCACCGGCGTCACGTCTTTGATGCTCGTCACTTCCAGGCCGCTGGCCGACAGCGCGCGTATCGCCGCCTCGCGCCCGCTCCCCGGACCCTTGACCATCACGTCCACTGATTTCAGGCCGTGCACCAAAGCCGCTTTCGTGGCAGTTTCCGCAGCCATCTGGGCCGCGTAGGGAGTAGATTTCCTTGAACCTCTGAAGCCCAGGCCGCCGGCGCTCGCCCAAGAAAGGGCGTTCCCCGCCGTATCCGTCAACGTCACGATAGTGTTGTTGAAAGAGCTCTGGATATGCGCCTGCCCGCGTTCAACGTTTTTCTTGACTCGTTTCTTCGCCACCTTTTTCGTGGCGGCAGTCACCTTTTTCGCCATTTAAACTAACCTACTTTCTCACCCTATGAGCGTACAATACAAAACGAACTTGCAACCCCAAGCAACACGACAGGACGCACCGCTCCCCCGCTGCTATTTCTTTTTATTTGCCACGGTCTTGCGCGGGCCTTTGCGGGTGCGGGCGTTGGTCTTGGTCTTCTGGCCCCTCACCGGCAGGCCTTTCCTGTGCCGGATCCCGCGATAGCACCCGATCTCCTGGAGCCGCTTGATGTTCATGGCGACTTCGCGCCGCAACTCACCCTCCACTACCTGGGTATCTGCGATGACGGTGGAAATCTTGCGCACATCATCGTCGGACAGATCCTTGACACGGGTGTCAGGGTTCACCCCCGCATCCTTCAAAATGCGGTTGGAACTGGTCCGCCCGATCCCGTAAATATATGTCAGACCAATCTCCACGCGCTTTTCCCTTGGCAAATCAACGCCTGAAATACGAGCCATCCTGTCACAACCTCCTTATGTTGTAAACAACCACCATGACCAACCGCGAATGTGCGACAATGGCCATAACTTTCCTATGATAGAATCATGCACCCGTCCCGTGGAACCGGTCGGTTGCGGCCCGCAGCGCATGGGGCGAAACGATCATCCCTGCCTCTGCTTGTGCTTCGGGTTCTCGCAAATGACCCGGATCCGGCCTTTTCGTTTGATGATCTTGCATTTCTCGCAAATGGCTTTTACCGATGAACGGACTTTCATAGTGACCCCTCCTTTCCATGATTGGGGGTTCTGGGCAAAGTTGCTATAGCATTATAGCAGACCGCGACAGAAAATGCAAGCATTTTTTGCTCCGATCCGCGATAATCCTCTTGGAACCGTTACAGGTCACCCCGTGGCCGGGACGTGAAGCAAATGACCGAATAACTCTTTGCGGGGCGGCACATACCCCATGGGATGTCTTACTTGTCGCGCCAGATGATCCTGCCTTTGGACAGGTCGTAGGGGGACAGTTCCATCGTGACTTTGTCCCCGGGCAGGATTTTGATGTAGTTCATGCGCAGCTTCCCGCTGATATGCGCCAGCACCTGATGCCCGTTTTCCAGTTTGACCTGAAACATCGCATTGGGGAGTTTCTCCGTCACAATGCCCTCGATCTCAATCACATCCGTCTTTGACACGCAATTTCACCTCATTTCACCTTTCATACCTTATATCCTGAACCGGTCTTCGCGGCCTGCACCGGACGGCACAATGCGTTTCACCTATACCCCGCGTCACCATCACGCACCCACAGCCTGGGCATACCACCCTGCGCTCTCCTCGGCGGGGAGGCTCAGGATCTCCGGGCCGTCCTTGCGGATCAGGATGGTGTTCTCGTAGTGCGCCGACAAAGACCCATCCTCTGTCACGCAGGTCCAGTCGTCGTCCAGCCAGCACACGTCGCTGCGCCCCATGTTGATCATCGGCTCGATGGCCAATGTCATGCCCTCCTGGAGCCTTATGCCCTTTTTCTTCGTGGCGAAGTTCGGTATCTGGGGGTCTTCATGCAGCTGGGTCCCGATGCCATGGCCCGTCAGATCCCGCACCACCCCGTAACCGTGCCCCTCCGCATAGTCCTGGATGGCCGCCGACACTTCGCCCAGGCGGTTCCCCACCAGCGCATGTTTGATACCGACGTAGAAGCACTCCCGGGTGACCTGTATCAAACGGCGGGCCTCCTGGGATATCTCCCCGATCCCATAGGTCCTGGCGGCGTCGGAATGGTAGCCCTTGTAGATCACGCCCGCATCCAGGCTCACTATGTCGCCGTCTTTTAGGAACCGCTGTTTGCTCGGGATCCCGTGCACCACTTCGTCATTCACGGAAACGCAAATCGATGCGGGGTATCCGTCGTAGTCCTTGAATGAAGGGATGCACCCATAGCTGCGTATGATCTCCTCGCCCAGCCGGTCTATCTCCCAGGTCGTCATCCCCGCCCTCAGGGCCTTGGCCAACTGCACATGGGTTTCGGCCAGTATCTCCCCCGCCCTGCGCATGAGGCTTATCTCCCTTTCGGACTTGATCGTCACCGACATACTCTCTCCTATGAACCAAGCCCGTCCCGAAACAGTCACCTTGGAACCACCGATGCATCCCTACAGCCGATGCAAGCCGTCTGGGGGTCTCGCACAGTAGGGTGCGAAAGGGCGCCAGCCCCTTGCCCCGCAGCCGATGCAGCCGTCTGGGCCGGCCCCGCACCGTCACGGCTGTCAGGAAAGCAACTCTATGATGTGGTCGAATACCTCGTCCATGGGCCGCGTGCCGTCCACGTTGTCCAGCACGTCATCTTTCTCGTAATACTCGATGAGGGGGTGTGTCTGCTCGTGGTACACATCCAGCCGCTTGCCTACGGTCTCGGGTTTGTCGTCGTCGCGCTGTATCAGGGCCTCCCCGCAGACGTCGCAGCGCCCTTCGGTTTTGGGGGGGCTGTAGGCAATGTGGTATGTGGAGCCGCAGGAAACGCACGCCCGGCGCCCGCCCATCCTGTCGATGATGACCTCGTCCGGCACATCCACGTTTATCGCGAAGTCGATGTGTTTGCCGCTGGCGGCCAGCGCTTCCTTCAGGCTTTCGGCCTGTGGGATGGTGCGGGGGAACCCGTCCAGCACGAACCCCTTCGCG
Source organism: Lachnospiraceae bacterium (assembly GCA_031272185.1). Classification (GTDB taxonomy): domain Bacteria; phylum Bacillota; class Clostridia; order Lachnospirales; family Lachnospiraceae; genus JAISUG01. The sequence goes on along the minus strand of JAISUG010000012.1, from coordinate 20,827 downwards.
CAGTCCGGCTCTTCCAGCCGTTTCAGCAGCATGGCTACAGTCACGTCGTCCGGCACCAGCAAACCTTGGTCCATGTATTTCTTGGCTTCCATCCCCAGGGGCGTCCCGCCTTTCAGGTTGGCCCGGAAGATGTCCCCCGTGGAAATGTGCGGAATGCCATAAAACCCTGCGATGCGTTTGGCCTGGGTGCCTTTGCCCGCACCGGGGGGACCCAGCATAATAATCTTCATATCGTCACCACCCTCAAATATCCGCTAACCACCAACTGTTCAGGAAACCCCTGCATCCCAAGCCGGCCTTGGCAGACCACAAGCCCGTCGCGGCCGGGTATGCGCTAGCTGTTCAGGAAACCCTTGTAATTCCTCACCAGCATCTGGGACTCCACCGCCTTGATGGTCTCCAGTATGACGCCCACAATGATGATCAGCGAGGTGCCCATGAAAGACAGGTTGCTGACGGAAAACAGCCCCGACACGATGATGGGGATCAGGCAGACGATGGTCAGCCCCACCGCACCGATGAAAACGATGTAGTTCAGGATCTTGTTCAAGTAGTCGGATGTGGGCTTGCCCGGACGGATGCCGGGTATGAAGCCCGCCTGTTTCTTCATGTTGTTGGCTATTTCCAGGGGGTTGAACGTGATGGATGTGTAGAAATACGCAAACAGCACGATCAGCACGATATAGAGCAAAAGCCCGATGGAATACCACGGCCTCTCAGGTTTGAACCAGTTGGAGGAGTTCAGCGCCAGGAGGATGTGCCCCCCGACGGAGGTATAGTCCACATTCAGGAACTGGCTGATGACCACCGGGAAAGACAAAAACGACGATGCGAAGATCACCGGGATGACGCCGCCGGTGTTGACTTTCAGCGGGATGTGGGATGACTGCACGCCCACCATGCTGCGCCCCTGCATCTTCTTGGAGTACTGCACCGGTATCCTGCGCTCCGCGTCCTGGAGTATGATGGTGAACACCACCATGGCGAATATCACCGCGATGATGACGATGGCCGCCACAGTGGCCACGGCCACGGATTTGTTCTGCATGAAACGGGCATAGATGTTGCTGATGTCGCTGGGGACGCCCGAAACGATGTTGAACAGCAGGACGATTGAAATCCCGTTGCCCACGCCATGTTCCGTGATCCGCTCCCCGATCCACATGAGCAGCGCGCTGCCTGCGGTCATGGACACCACCGCCACGACCACCATGACGACCTTGCCGCCCACGCTCTGGGCATTGTAGTTAAGGAGCAGCCCCTGCCCGCCGAACCCCACCGACATGACGGTGGACTCGATGAGCGCCAGTCCCACCGTGAGATAGCGGGTGATCTCCGCGATCTTCTTGCGGCCGTCCTCGCCTTCCCTCTGCATCTCCTCCAGTTTGGGGATGGCGATGGTCATGAGCTGCATGATGATGGACGACGTGATGTAGGGGGTGATGCTCAGGGCGAACACACTCATCGCCGTGAAGGACCCGCCCGTCATCACATTGAAGAAATTGAACGCATCTGTCGTCTGGTTTGCGAACAATGTCTTGAAATAGCTCGTGTCCACGCCGGGAATCGGCAGTTCGCAACCGAACCGTATGACGACCAGCATGAGACCGGTGAAAATCAGTTTCTTCCGGATGTCCTGTACCTTAAGTGCATTCAGAAGGGCTTTCCACATATCATACCACCTCGCAAGTTCCGCCCAATGCCTCGATTTTCGCCTTCGCCCGCTCGCTGAAGGCATTTGCCTTGACTGTCAGTTTCTTGGTCAGCTTGCCGTCGCCCAGGATCTTCACCCCGTCGCGCCTGTGTCGGACGACCCTGGTTTCCAGCAGCAGCTCCACCGTCACCTCGGTGCCATCCTCGAAACGTTCCAGGCGTTCCACGTTCACACCCACGATCTCCTTGTGGTTGTAGTTGTGGAATCCCCTCTTGGGGATGCGCCTGTATAGGGGCATCTGGCCGCCCTCGAAACCCGGCCTGGGCGCACCAGAGCGGGCTTTTTGTCCTTTGTGGCCTTTGCCGGCCGTCTTCCCGTTGCCCGAGCCATGACCCCGCCCGCGCCGGAAGCTGTCGCTATGCTTCGAGCCTTCCGCAGGCCTCAGATTTGACAATTCCATCCACGCACCTCCTAGTCTGTTGCTGCCTTGCTAGATCTCTTCTACTTTCACCAAATGCCGCACGTGCCAAATCATGCCGCGGATGGCTTCATTGTCCGGCATCTCCACCGTCTTGTTGAGCTTCCTAAGCCCCAGCGCCGCCACGGTCGCACGATGCTTGGGGATGGCGCCGATGGTGGATTTGACCAGCGTGATTTTCAGTTTCCCTGCCATGTCTGCCTCTTTTCCGACGAGGGTGGCGCCCATAGAAACAAGCTCGCGCCGTGCCCCCGAAACTTACAATAGCCTGCCTGACACCCTATCCCAGGATCTCTTCCACTGTCTTGCCCCGCATCTTCGCCACTTCTTCGGGCGTGCGGATCTTCAGAAGCCCTTCCAGGGTGGCCAGGACCACATTGGTCTTGTTGTTGGACCCCAGGGACTTGGTGCGGATGTTCTTGATGCCCGCCAGCTCCAAGACACTCCTGGCGGGGCCGCCGGCGATGATGCCCGTGCCTTCCGGGGCGCGCTTGAGGAGCACCGCGGCGGAGCCGAATTTGCCGATGAAGTCATGGGGGACGCTGTTGTTTTCGTCCACCGGGATCTTCACCAGGTTCTTGGCCGCGGCCTCTTTGCCTTTGCGGATGGCTTCCGCCACTTCGCCCGCTTTGCCGAGGCCCGCCCCGACATATCCGTTCCCGTTGCCCACCACCACCAGCGCGGAGAAACGCATGGTACGTCCGCCTTTGACGGTCTTGGAAACCCTTTTTACATTAACCACTTTGTCAGTCAGCTCGAATTGACCGGGGTCAATAATCGTTCGTTTCATACCTGCACCCTCCCTCTTAGAATTTGAGGCCGGCTTCCCTTGCCGCCTCCGCCAACGCTTTGACCTTGCCGTGGTATATGAAACCGCCCCTGTCAAATACCACCGTGTCAATCCCTTTTTCCAAAGCGCGTTTGGCGATGAGGGAGCCTACGAAAGCCGCCGCAGCCACGTCCGAGGTTTTTTCCAGCTGCGATTTGGCATCTTTTTCCAATGTAGAGGCTGCAACCAGCGTGTTCCCCACGGAATCGTCGATGATCTGGGCATACATGTGTTGGTTGCTGCGGAACACTGCCAGCCTGGGCCGCTGCGTGGTGCCGGCAAAACGGTTGCGGATTCGCAGGTGTTTTTTGACGCGCACTTCGCTTCTTGTTTTCTTGCTCACCATGTTCGCTTACCCCCTCCCCTATTTCTTGCCGGTCTTGCCGACTTTGCGCCGAATGGTTTCCGTGGCGTACTTGATGCCTTTGCCCTTGTAGGGTTCCGGCGGCCTCTTGTCACGGATATCGGCGGCGTATTGGCCGACCTTCTCTTTATCTATGCCTTTGATGGTGATCTTGTTCTGCCCTTCCAGCACAGATTCCAGGCCCTCGGGGTCGGTCATCTCCACCGGATGGGAGTACCCCAGCGAAAGGATGAGTTTCTTGCCTTGTTTCTGGGCCCTGTAGCCCACGCCGTTGATTTCCAGCACCTTTTCGTAGCCGCTCGTGACGCCCACCACCATGTTGTTGACCAGTGTGCGGGTCAGCCCGTGCAGCGACTTCATCTTCTTCAGGTCGTTGGGGCGGGTGACCAATATCTGCCCTGCCTCCTGGGTGAGTGTCATCTCGACGGGGAGCGTCCTCGACAATGTGCCCTTGGGGCCCTTGACGGTGAGTGCGTTGCCCTCGGCGATGTCCACCGTGACGCCCGCCGGTACGACCACCGGCATCCTACCTATACGCGACATCCATTAACCTCCTTGCATTTTCGGAAAAGGCGTGTGCGCCTTCGCCGTTTTCTGGATTCTTGTCTTTGGCCGCCGGTGCGCCACCCCGAAGCGGGGATGCACTGCGGCCGGTCATGCCTTTGCTTTGCTCTACCGGGTCAAACATATGTACCGATTCCGGCACACCCATGGTCCGGCTTGGCTTTTGCCCCGCGCCATCACCAGATGAACGCCAGCACCTCCCCGCCCACGCCCAGCTTGCGCGCGTCTTTGTCCGTTACGACGCCCTGGTTCGTGGAAATGATGGCCGTGCCCAGCCCACCCAGCACCTTGGGCAGTTCCTCGCAGTTCGCGTACACCCGCAGACCCGGTTTGGAGATGCGCTTCAGCCCCGTCAAGATACGGTCGTTCTTGCTGGCGCCATATTTGAGCGTGAGCCGGATGTTCTTGAATGCGCCTGCGTCCACCAAATCATATTTGCGGACATACCCTTCTTTCACCAGGATCTCGGCGATGGCCACCTTCATCCTCGAGGAAGGGACATCCACCGTATCATGCTTGGACATATTCGCATTGCGGATCCTCGTGAGCATATCGGCAATCGGATCACTCATGGTCATGATAATTTCCCTCCTATCACACACCCCACCCTATAAACCACCGGACGGGATGATATGGTTTGATTTGCTTACCAGTCTGGCTAAGGCTAGCAGCTAGGTGTTCTCTAACTTACTGTATCACCAGTCTGGCCAAGGCCAGCAGCTAGGTGTTCTCTAGCTTACAGTATTCACCAGCTGGCCTTTTTTACCCCCGGTATCTGGCCCTTGTAGGCCAGTTCGCGGAAACAGATACGGCAAACCCCGTATTTGCGCAGGTACGCATGGGGGCGGCCGCAGATCTTGCAGCGGTTGTACTCCCGGGTGGAAAACTTCGCCGGTCTTTGCTGACGGATTTTCTGTGACGTTTTCGCCATCTTCCTTCCTCCTCCTATTTCCTGAACGGCATATTGAACAGCCCGAGCAGCTCCCTGGCTTCCTCGTCGGTCTTGGCCGTGGTGACGAAAATCACGTCCATGCCCCGCACCTTGTCAATCTTGTCGTACTCGATTTCCGGAAAAATCAGCTGTTCTTTGAGGCCCAGCGCATAGTTGCCGCGCCCATCGAAGGAATTGGCTGAAACGCCGCGAAAGTCGCGCACCCTGGGCAGCGCCAGGTTGATGAGCCTGTCGGCGAACTCGTACATCTTTTCGCCCCGCAGCGTCACCTTGCACCCGATCTTCATGCCTTCGCGGATCTTGAAGTTTGCCACGGATTTTTTCGCCTTGGTGGTGACGCCTTTCTGCCCGGCGATGATTTCCATGTCCCGCAGCGCCGAGTCCAGCACCTTGACATTTTCTTTCGCTTCGCCCACGCCCATGTTTATGACGATCTTATCCAGCTTCGGCACTTCCATGACGTTCTTGTAGCCGAATTTCTTCGTCATGGCGTCCACGATCTCTTTCTGGTAGATTTCTTTCAATCTGGCCACGTTTGCCTCCGTTCTACGCCTAACCGATGACCTTGCCGGTCTTCCGGGCTACGCGCACTTTCTTACCGTCCCTGACCTCAAACCCCACGCGGGTGGGCTGTCCGTCCACCACCAGCATCACGTTGGAGATGTGGAGCGGGGCCTCCTGGGTGATGATGCCGCCGTTGACATTTTTCGCGCTGGGCTTTGCGTGCTTGGTGATCATGTTGCAGCCCTCCACCAGCACCCGGTCTTTCTTCAGTTCCATCTTCAGGACCTTGCCGGTCTTGCCCTTGTCCTTGCCCGCTATGATCTTCACCAGATCGTCTTTCCTGATTTTCTGCATGGTAGCCCCTCCTACAATACTTCCGGCGCCAGGGACACGATCTTCATGAACTGCTTCTCCCGCAGCTCCCTCGCCACCGGCCCAAATATACGGGTGCCCCTGGGGGTTTTGTCGTCCTTGATGATCACCGCTGCGTTCTCGTCGAACCGGATGTACGACCCGTCTTTCCTGCGCGTCGTGTTGACCGTCCGTACGATGACGGCTTTCACCACGTCGCCTTTCTTGACAACACCGCCGGGTGTTGCGCTTTTGACCGTGGCGACGATAATATCACCGATATATCCATACCTTCTCTTGGAACCGCCCATCACCCGAATGCAAAGTATCTCCTTCGCCCCTGTGTTGTCGGCGACCCGCAAGCGTGTTTCTTGCTGAATCATGGTCTATGCCCCTTCCTTGCAAATTCCGTGCCGCCGCCCCCCGGTGCCTTCGGGTAATGTGCTGCGGCGCCGTCACATGGCCAAATGGCCCCATGCCTCTTGACATAGCATTATTTCGCTTTTTCGAGGATTTCCACCAGGCGCCAGCGTTTTTCCTTTGACAGCGGCCTGGTCTCCATCACCTTCACGGTGTCGCCGATGCCACATTCATTCTTCTCGTCGTGGGCTTTCAGCTTTATGGTCCGTTTGACGATCTTCCCGTACAGCGGGTGTTTCACCCGGTTTTCGATGGCAACCACGATGGTCTTGTCCATCTTGTCGCTGACAACCTTGCCGGTACGCGTTTTTCTAAGATTCCTTTCCATTGCCCATCCTTCCTTCCGCTTTTCTAGGCTGTTTTGGACTTCTCCGTGATCAAGGTCTGGATCCGGGCGATGTTCTTGCGGACTTCCTTGATGCGGCTGGTGTTGTCCAACTGGTTGGTGGCGTTCTGAAACCGCAGGTTAAACAGCTCCTTCTTGGCGGTCACCAGCTCTTCTTTCAGTTCAGAGGGTGTCTTTTCCCGCAATTCTATGAGGTATTTACTTGTTTTCACTTGATTCACCGCCTTCCAAATCTGCCTTGGAAGCGATTTTGCACTTGCATGGCAATTTGTGCATGGCAAGGCGCAACGCTTCCCTGGCGATCTCCTCATCCACCCCGGCGATCTCGAACAGCACCCTGCCGGGCTTCACTACCGCCACCCAGTATTCCAGCGAGCCTTTGCCGGAACCCATACGGGTCTCGGCGGGTTTCGTGGTCACGGGCTTGTCAGGGAATATCTTGATCCACACCTTTCCGCCGCGCTTGATGTAACGGGTCATGGCCACACGGGCGGCCTCTATTTGGTTGGATTTGATCCAGCAAGGCTCGGTCGCGACCAGCCCGTACTCCCCGTTGGAAATGAAATTCCCCCGAAGGGCCTTTCCAGCCATGGAACCCCGGAACTGCTTACGGTGTTTGACTCTCTTAGGCATTAACATTATTTATCGCTCCCTTCCTTGTTCCCTTTCGTGGGAAGGATCTCGCCTTTATAAATCCAGACCTTTACGCCCAGCTTGCCGTATGTGGTGTCCGCCTCGGCGAAACCGTAGTCGATGTCGGCACGCAGGGTCTGCAGCGGGATGGTCCCCTCGCTGTAATGCTCGGAGCGGGCGATCTCGGCGCCCCCCAGGCGCCCGGAGACTGCCGTCTTTATGCCCAGCACGCCCTGTTTCATGGAGCGGGACATGGCGGACTTCATGGCGCGGCGGAATGACACGCGGCCCTCCAGCTGCTGGGCGATGTTCTCCGCCACCAGCTGCGCTTCGCGGTCCGGGCGTTTGATTTCCTTCACGTCCAAAAACAGTTTCTTTTTCGTGAGCTTCTGCACTTCGTTTTTGAGTTTGTCGATCTCGGCGCCGCCCTTGCCGATGACGATGCCGGGTTTGGCGGTGTGCACCACCACTTTCACCCGGTCGGCGGCACGCTCGATCTCTATCTTGGAAATGCCGGAAGCAAAGAGCTTCTTTTTCAGGAACTGGCGGATCTTGTAGTCCTCCACCAGGCAATCCGCGAAATCCGCTTCCGCATACCACCTGGAATCCCAATCCCTTATGACTCCGACCCTAAGCCCATGTGGGTTAACTTTCTGTCCCATAGTCCTCCCCCTTACGCCTTTTCATTCAACACGATGGTGATGTGGCTGCTTCTTTTCAGGATGCGGTACGCCCGGCCCTGGGCGCGGGGTTTCACCCGCTTCATGGTGGGCCCTTGGTTGGCGTAGCATTCCTCGATGTAGAGATTGTCCGGGTTCATCTGTTTGTTGTTCTCGGCGTTGGCGATGGCGGACTTCAGGAGCTTCCCGATGACCTCGGAAGCATACCTTGGGCTGTATTGCAATATCGCCTGGGCGGTGCGCACATCCTTGCCCCTGATGGCATCCAGCACGAAACAAGCCTTCTGGGTGGGCACCCGCACAAAGGACAGCTTCGCCCTGGGGCGCTCGTCCTTGATTGCGTTTCTCTCTCTCTTGATCTGCGATCTATGTCCCAATGACATATGGAAACCCTCCTTCCACGGGCCCGCCCTACTTGCGGCCCGACCTCTTTTCGTCTTTGCCATGGCCGCGGTAGGTGCGCGTGGCGACGAACTCGCCCAGCTTGTGGCCCACCATGTCCTCGGTCAGGTAGACCGGCACATGTTTCCTCCCGTCATGGACGGCTATCGTGTGACCCACCATCTGCGGAAAAATCGTGGAGCGCCGGGACCACGTCTTGATGACCTGGTGGGATCCGGAATCATTCAGGGCATCGACCTTTTTCAACAGATGCGCATCAGCAAAGGGTCCTTTTTTCAGTGAACGTGCCATTCCTTACATCCTCCTTTAACCTTGCAAGAGCCTGCCATCGCGGCGACGGACGATAAGTTTGTTGGACTGTTTCTTCCTCTTCCTGGTCTTCAGTCCCAACGCCGGTTTGCCCCAAGGCGTGGACGGCCCCGGGCGCCCGATGCCCGTCTTGCCCTCGCCGCCGCCGTGGGGGTGGTCGTTGGGGTTCATGACGGAGCCGCGGACCGTGGGCCTGAAGCCCATATGTCGCTTCCTGCCTGCTTTGCCGATGTTTATGAGGGAATGGTCGCCGTTGCCCACCACCCCGATGGTGGCCCGGCACACGATGGGCACCATGCGCATCTCCCCGGATGGGAGGCGGATGGTTGCGTACTTGCCTTCTTTGGCCATGAGCTGCGCCACGTTGCCTGCGGAGCGTACCAGCTGCCCGCCCTTGCCGGGGTACAGTTCGATGTTGTGGATCTGTGCGCCCACCGGGATATTCTGGAGGGGCAGGCAGTTGCCCACCCTGGCCTCGGCGGTGGGGCCGCTCATGACCTGCATGCCGTCGGTGAGGCCCGCCGGCGCGAGGATATAAGTCTTCGTGCCGTCCTCGTAGCAGATGAGGGCGATGTTCGCCGTGCGGTTGGGGTCGTACTCGATGCCCTTCACCGTGGCCAGCATGCCGTCTTTGCTATTTCTCTTGAAATCGATGATGCGGTACTTGCGTTTCTCCCCGCCGCCCCTGTGGCGGCAGGTGATCTTGCCCTGGTTGTTGCGGCCTGACTTTTTCTTGAGTGAAGTCACCAACGACTTTTCGGGGCCGTATTTGGTGATTTCCGCAAAATCAGACCCGGTCATATGCCTCCTGGAAGGCGTATATGGGCCATATGTCTTGATTCCCATGGTTTCTCCTTTCGGTCCATCGGTTCATGGCCTGCGCGCCCGGGCGTCCCCGCCCGTCAGTCTGTGCCCATGCCCCGAATCCTCCGCTTAGGCGGGGCGCTTTGCCTACCCGCCTTGCGTTGAGTTTGCGTCACAGCCCTGAGAAGATCTCGATCTCTTTGCTCTCGGGCGTCAGTTTCACCATAGCCTTTTTCTTTTTCGCGGACAGCCCCACGCTGGTCCCACGGCGCTTTTTCTTGCCTTGGATGTTGAGCGTGTTGACCCTTTCCACCTTGGTGCCGGGGAACATGCGCTCCACCGCTTCCTTAATCATGGCTTTGTTTGCTTCGGTATGGACGTAAAATGTGTATTCCTTCGCGGCCATCATACCCATGCTCTTTTCCGTGATGACCGGCCTCTGGATGACGTCGTAATATTGGATGTTTGCCATTATGCGTACACCTCCTCGATGGCGGACAGTGCCGCCTTGGTCGCCACCAGCGTGTTGTACTTGAGGATATCGTAGACGTTGATGGTGTTGAACCTGGCCAGCTTGATGTCGGGGATGTTCCGGCCGGACAGGTAGGCGTTGTCGCTGTTTTCATCCAGCACCACCAGCGCCTTTGTCACTTTCAGGTTGTCCATCACCCGTTTGAACTCCTTGGTCTTGATCTCGGAAAACTTAAGTTCCGTGACCGCCACCAGCTTTTCCGCCTGCAGCCTGCTGGTGAGCGCCGCTTTCAGGGCAGCCCTCTTTTCTTTTTTGTTGAGGTGGATGGTGTAGTCCCTGGGCACCGGCGCGAACACCACGCCGCCGCCTTTCCACTGGGGCGCCCTGGTGGAACCCTGCCTGGCGTGGCCGGTCCCTTTCTGCCGCCAGGGTTTGCGTCCGCCCCCGGACACCTCCCCGCGGGTCTTGGCTTTCTGGGTGCCCTGACGCTTGTTCGCCAGCTGGGCCACCACCGACAGATGCACCAGATGTTCGTTTATCTTCGCGCCGAAAACCGCATCGCTCAGTTCGATGGTTTCGACTTCCTTGCCTTCCATATCATAAACAGCTACGCTTGCCATCTGATTGTGTTCCTCCTCTCCAAGGGTTTACTTGCCGGACTTCACGGTGGACTTCACCGTCACCAGCGATTTTTTCGGGCCGGGCACGGAGCCCTTGATCAACAGGAGGTTCCTGTCCGCGTCCACCTGCACCACTTCCAGGTTCTGCACGGTCACCTGCACATGCCCCATGCGCCCGGGCATCTTCTTGCCCTTGAACACCTTGCTGGGGTCACTGGCCGCACCGTTGGAACCGGCGTGGCGGTGGAACTTGGAGCCGTGGGCCATGGGGCCGCGGGACTGGCCGTGGCGCTTGATGGCGCCCTGGAAACCTTTGCCCTTGGAAATCGCGGTCGCGTCCACTTTGTCGCCGGGCGCGAAAACATCAGCCTTGATCTCGTCTTTCAGGGAATAGTTCGCGGCATCGTCCAGCTTCAGCTCCCGCACATAACGCTTGTAGGAAACCCCCGCCTTGTCGAAATGCCCCTTGGTGGGCTTGTTCACCAGTTTGGCCCTCTTGTCCACGAAGCCTACCTGCACCGCCTCGTAGCCGTCGTTTTCCAATGTCTTGACTTGCGTCACCACGCAAGGGCCCGCCTGCAGCACCGTCACGGGTGTGAGCACGCCGTTTTCACCGAACACTTGGGTCATGCCGACTTTCGTCGCCAAAATCGCTTTCTTCATCCTATATGCCTTTATTCCTTTCTACAGCGGATTCCACTTGGGCGAACCGCCGGACCTGCCCCACGCCCCCCAATCCGCCCCAGCCCATGTATAGGGCCGGCGCGCGATGCGGATGGGGTGTGCCCGTCCGTCTGGTGTCCCCGCCTGGAATCATCCTAGAATTGCGCCTTTGCGCCTTGCATCGTTTCCGGGGTTGCGTCCGTCAGCCCCGTGCGCGGCGCCGCCCACCGGTTTCCCGGGCAGGCCGCACCGGCTTCGTTCCAAAGGGCATCGCTGCCCTGCGTCACTTCGTTTTCATCTTTATGTCGATATGCACGCCCGCAGGCATCTCCAGGCGCGCCAATGCGTCCACGGTCTTCTGGGTGGGCGTGATGATATCAATCAGCCTCTTGTGGGTCCTCTGCTCGAACTGCTCCCGGGAGTCTTTGTACTTGTGCACCGCACGCAGGATGGTGATGATCTCTTTCTTGGTGGGCAGCGGCACCGGCCCGCTCACGTCGGAACCGTTTTTCTTCACCGTGTCCACGATCTTCGCCGCAGACTGGTCCACCAGCTGGTGGTCATACGCTTTCAGGATGATCCTCATGATCTGTGTTGCCATAAAAAAAGTCGCCTCCTCTTCGCACTCCGGATCTTTGGGGCGTGACATCCCGCGCCAAACACGGCAGCATCACCTTCAAAGTCCCAAGCGAGCTTGCTCGCTCTGGCGGTTGACAGAAATTTGCCTATCGATTTTTCTGTCGCCAGCCTGTTTCAGTACGACAAGCGGTGACTGTACACGCTTCCGGGTGTGTCCAGATCGGGCATAAAAAAAGCGAAAACAAACAAACCCTCTCCTGGACCCCCACACCACCTACAACTTCTGTACAGTGACTTGTCGCCAGTTTCCTAACTTGACATTCGCTCTGCGTAAAAAACCTGCCACTTCGCCTGCGCGTACCCAAACAGGCAATGGGCAGCAACCTCACGCTTCATCGCTATCATGCCACAGCCTTGCTATATTAGCACACCTTGAATGGTAATGCAAGCAGTTTTTGAAAAAAATCACTCGGCGGCCGTTAATCCAGGGTTTACGGCTCGATTAATCGCAGTTTGCGATTCACTCGGCGGCCGTTAATCCGGTTACAGCCCACCCATATGCCTCCATCGCCTGGAGCAGCTCCATGCGGGCGGTGTCGTAGGCCGCCTCTTTCTGGATGTAGGTCAGCTGGGAGCCGTAGTACTCCGTCCGGCCCAGGAACCCCAGCCGGTACTGGGCGGCCACCGCCGCCTCTTTGAGCCTTGCGTTTTCCTGCCCCGTGACAGCGGCGTCGTAGGCCAGTTTCTTTTGGAGCACGTCATTGTATAGCTTTTCCATCTGCACCCCCAGCAGATCCTCCGCCTCCCCTATGGTGCGCTGGCGCCTGGCCACCTGCGCCGTGGCGTGGGTGCTGTCCTCATGGCGCATCTCGATGAGCGTCTGGTTGTTCCCGATGGCCTTTTGGGTGTCCGCCGCCAGGTCCATGGCCGGTATGCGATCCAGGTCCAAGGGCATCTCCGTGGATATGGCCACATCGGCCGCGCCATCCAGCCCCAGCAGGTGCCACAGCGCCCGCTTGGTGGACTCCTTCGTGCCTGCCAGGGAGATCAGCTGTGCCTGGGCGCCCAAAAGCTCGGCCTTGGCGGTCTGCACCTCGTAATCCGTCGCCATGCCCAGCCCCAGCATCTGGGACGTCACATCGAGCTTGGACCGGTACATGTCCACCAGTTTGTTGAGGGTGCGTTCGTTGGCGTCGATGGCGATGTACCCCAGCATCGCCTGCTGCGCATACATGGTCACCGTGCGTTCGGCATACCGCAGCGCGCTGGCCGTCTGGGGTTTGTCAAATACCTTCTGGGCATCCTTGTACCCCTTGATGACCGCATCCAGGATCGCCTCCTGGGTGGTGTACTGTATGATCCCCATGATGTCGTACCGGGCGGTGGCGTCCTCTTTCAGGTTCGTCATGCCCCGCTTGGCGCTCTCCATCTCCCAGGTCGCGGCCACCACGTCCGTCTTCTTGTCGGCGAACGTGGCCCACGCCGCCGCGATGTCAGAATTCTGCGCATGTATCAGGTCCTGCAGCTCCCCGTAGGAAACCACCCCGTCGGCCAGCGCCTCCTGCGCCTTGGCCATGTCCTGTGTCACCGCCTCCGCATCCACCCCGGGCCCCAGCTCGGAAGCAAAGGCAGGGGCGCACAGTGACGCAGACAGCGCCGCGGACAATATGACATGCAAGCCATATGATATGAAACGCTTGCTCATGATCCCTCCTTTACGCCCCGGCCATGCCATCCCGCGCGCTCTCGTAGGACACCAGTGCCTGCCACACATTCAGCTGGGCCACCCCCACCAAACGCTGCATCTCTGCATAGTCCACCTGCGCGGTGTCGTATTCCACCCGGCTGATCTGCCCCAGGCGGTAGCGCTCCCCCGCCAGCCTCCACAGCGTCACCTGGGCCTGGGCCTGGGCCACCGCCATGTCATAGGAAGCCCTGGCGGAGAGGATCGACCGGTATGCATTTGCCATGGAAGTGGTGATGTTCTGCTCGTTGCTCGCGATGGCCCTGGTCAGGTTGTCTTTCGTTTCCTGGGCGACGGCATTGTCCAGCTTGCGTTTGTTGGCCAAGAGCGTGTAGTTGTTCCCTATCGCCGCCTCGGTGTCGGAGGCCAGGTCTAGCTCCGCTATCGCCGTCCAGTCCGGCGCGGGCATGGGCGTAATCTCAGGCGTGGCGTCGGATTTCCACCCCGTCATGGTGATGAGCTTGCGCCTGGTGTTCTCTATGTCGGACTGCAGCCCCAGGATCTTCGCATCCTGGCTTTGCAGGGCCTCCTGGTCCGTGAGGAGATCCGTCCGGAGGGCCATGCCCAGCCGGTATTTGGCCGACGTCAGCTCGTAGGCTGCCGCCAGCACGCCCCTCCGGGCGATGGCATTTTCCAGTTCCAGCTGCTGGCGCTCGTAGGAGATCAGGTTGCCCTTGGCGACGGCCACCAGCGCGCCCTTGGCCGACTGGTAGCCCAGCCACACCACGTAGGCATCCTGCACATTGTCGTCCGCCTGTTTGCGCAGGCTGTCCGCGGCGCTCTGGTTCTGCACGATGGCCGCCATGGACATGGCATAGGAGGCGTCGTCCGTGTCAGGATAGTCGATGCTTCCCTCTATTTCGTCCGCCATGTCCAGGTATTTCTCGGACACATCGTCCTTCGTGGCGCCGTAGTCCCGCAAAAACACCTGGTAGTCCGACTGGTTGTTGCGGACGGTCACATTGTACTCCTCGATCAGGTCGGGGATCTCCCCGAATTCCAGCACGTCGTCACGCAGCGTGGCCCACTCCTCGGGGGTGCGGGCAAACTCCGGGCTTAAGGCCCAAGCGGTGCCGGGAAGGCACGCCCCCAGGGCCATCGCCAGCGCCAAAGCGCAAGGAACCACGCGCATCTTCCCCTGGCGCATCTTCCCCCGGCGCCCTTTGCCGGGCGGGCACGGGGCCATGCCCTCCGCCGCCATCGCAAGCGCCCCCCGGCCCGAGTTCCCTATTCTATCTGTCGGAAGTCTCATGTTCCTTTCCCCCTTCCATCGTTCCAACCAAAAGCCAGACCATATCTCGCTTGAACAGCCGCCCACTCCGTTCTCTCATTTTCCATCGTCCCAGCCACAGGCCAGACCAAACCTGACAAGACCTACCTGCGTCATCCATCCACGAATTCCGGTTCCTGCTGCACCTTGTGGGTCTTGTCGAACATCAGGTAGAATGTGGGCAGCAGCGTCAGCGACAGTATCGTGGAAGCCAGCAAGCCCCCCACGTTCACCAGCGCCAGCCCCTGGAGTATCTTCCCGGACCTGCCGTACCCCACGCACATGGGCATCATCGCGAGCACGGTGGTCAGCGTGGTCATAAGGATGGGCCGGATGCGGATCGCGCCCGCCTCCACCAATGCGTCCATCAGGGGCATGTTGGCCCGCTCCTGGTTCGCCGTGTCCACATACAGGATGGCATTGTTCACCACCGTCCCGATCATCATCAGGAACCCCATCATGCTCACCATGTTGATCTTGCACTGGGCCAGGAACAGCAGACCGAATGCCCCGATGAGGCTGAATGGGATGGAGATCATCACCATCAGCGAGAACTTGGGCGACTCGAACTGCATCGCCATGACGATGAATATGAGGAATATCGCAGTCAGGATCGCCCCGCCCAGGGCCGCCAGCTCCTCCGTCATCATCTCGTCGTAGGTGCTGGTCGCCATCGCCACCCCCACGGGCAGCGTGGACTCCGCCACGAACTTCTTCACGTCGGTCTCGGCGGTCTTTTCAAACCCGGTCACCACCTGGGCGGTGATTTCCACCTGGTACTGCTTGTTGGCCCTCCAGATGTACACCGGGCTGTCCTCGTATGTGAACTCCGCCAGGTCGCTAAGCATCACCTGCCGCCCCGCCGGGGTATAGAGCATCATGTTGCGCAGTTTTTCCAGGGAGTCGTATTCCCCCTCGGGGTACTCCACCCGCACCTCGATGCTGTTGCCGTTCACCGACAGGTCCATCGCCTTCATGCCGTTGAGGGTGTTGTACAATGTGCCGCCGATGACGGCTGGGCTAAGGCCCTCCGCCTGGGCCAGCACCGGGTCTATCTTCGCGCGGATGATGGGGGCGGCGTTCTCCAGCTCCGAGTGGACTTTGGTGATGTCCTCCCTCTCCCGAAGCTGGGCAGAGAGATCCAGCGCCGCCTCGGTGAGCGCATCCAGGTCAGGGCTTTGCAGCGCGATGGTGATCGCCGTGCCGGTGGCCATCCCCATGGACATGGAGCTGGTGCTTTCCATGGTCACGGTGCAGTCCGTCAGCGTGTTGGTGAACTGCTTCCACGCCGCGATCTTGTCTGCGGTGCTCATGCTGGGCTTGTCCACCAGGTAGGCTGTGATGGACACCACGTCGCCGATCTGTATGGACAGGCCGCTGGAACCGTAGGTCAGCATGTACCGGTCCACGTCGGGGTCGCCGGCCACGAACTCCTCCACCGGCTCCACCACTTTGTATATCTCCTCCGCGGACATGCCGGGCTTCACCGTCACGGACATGGCGATGGTCCCCTCGTCCACGTTGGGCATCAGCTCCATGCCCAGGTTTGCCACCAGCGCGACGGATGCTACCAGCAGCAGGATCGACACCCCCACCACGGTTTTCCTGCGGGGCAGGATCCTGCGCACGAACCGGCGGTAGGCGTCCTGTGTCCGGCTCATCCATCGGTTGGCCGCAAACTCCTCACGCTCCCTGGGGTGCATGGCGATGTAGCACATGGGGACGATGGTCACGGCGGAAACCAGGGACGCCACCATACAGAACACGATGGTGAACCCCAGCTGCTTGAACAGCTGCCCGGTGAGCCCCGCCAGCAGCCCGATGGGGATGAACACCACGCAGGTGGTGGCGGTGGACCCGAACACAGCGGCGATGACCTGCCGGCTGCCCTCCAGCGCCGCCTCGAAAAATGTCAGCTTCTTCTTGACCCGGAAACAGCTCTCCAGCACCACGATGGAGTTGTCCACCATCATGCCCACGCCCAGCACCAGGGAACCCAGCGACACCACGTTGAAGGAGAACCCTGCGGCGCGGATGGCGATCAGCGCCAAAAACACCGAGATGGGGATGCTGGCCCCCACGATGACGGACGCCCGCCACTCCCCGTAAAATATGAACAGCACCAGCATGGACAGCAGTATGGCCATCGCCATGGTCTGGAGCACCGACACGATGGAGTTCATGATCATCTCGCTGCCGTCCTGGACCACCACCATGTTCAGGCTGGGGTTCGCCGCCTTGAGCTTGTCCACCTCCTTGAGCACCTGCCGGGAAACGTCCACCGCAGTGTAGTCCTGGGCCTTCTGGACGGAGATCGTCACCGTGTCCTGCCCGTTGAACCGCCCCAGGCTGTCCGCCTCCTTGAGCGTCTGGTAGATATTGGCAATGTCAGACAGGTGTATCACGTCCCCCGTCGCCGTGGGGATGGTCACCTGGCCCAGCTGCTCCATGCGGTCGTACTTCTCCCCCACGGACAGGGACAGCTCCTGCCTCCCCACCAGGGCGTACCCTGCGGGGATGGTGAAATCCGCCGTGGAGAGCAATGCGTTCACCGCGGCCATGTCCAGGTTGTACTGGGCGAGCTTCTCGGATATGAGCTCCACACGGATGTAGTTTTCCCGCCCGCCGGACAGGGAAACCTGCCCCACCGAGCTTAACTTTTCCAGCTCCGGCACGATGTTGTCCTCCACGTACTGCTGGAGGTTCTGGTCCGTGCCCGCGCTGACCGCCAGCTGCAGGTTCGCCATGGAGTTGATGTCGATGGAAATGATGATCGGCTCCTGGGCGTCCTCCGGCAGCGTGGACTCCTGCGCATCCACCACCTTTTTCAGGTCATTGTACGCCTTGTCCATGTTGGTGCCGTATTTGTACATGATTTCGAGGACGGAAATGTTTTCCAATGAAATCGTGTACACCGTGTCCACGTTTTCCAGCGTGGATGCGCTTTCCTCCAGGGGCCGGCTCACCAGTTCGTCCAGGTCCGCAGGGCTGGCGCCCGGGTACGGCACCGCCACGATGAGCATGGGCAGGTTCATCTCAGGTATCATTTCCAGTTTTGACCCCAGGATCGCCTGCAGGCCGAAAAATGCCAGCGTCACCAGCGCAAGTATCACCGTGACAGGCCGCCGCAAGGCGAATTTCGTAAGATTCAGCATAGGTTTCCTCTATTTCCAATGTACCGCGCCATATACATCCGGGCGCATACATCTCCCATTGTCCCTCATTTGTCGGCTAGCTCAGTTTGCGCCGCCGCCATCGGCCTCGGTTGGCTCAGTTTGCGTCATCGCCATCGATCTCGATGGCCTGTGCGCCGTCGCCATCGGTGCCGGTTTGCTCACTCTGCGCCGCCGCCATCGGCCTCGGTTGGCTCAGTTTGCGCCGCCGCCTGCGCTGTCACGGTTTCCCCGCCAGATGACCCCTGCGCCGTCGGTGAGCTCGTTGGACCAGGTCACCACCACTTCATCTGTCTTCCCAAGCCCCGACACCACCTGTGTGACCGAACTGTCATGTATCCCTTGGACGATGTCCACCTTGCGCACGGAGGCCACCGCGGAGGAGTCGGACGGGTCTTGCTCCAGCACATAGACGAAAGGCTGGCCATCGGAATAGAGCACCGCGTCCAGCGGGACGGTCAATGCGCCCTGCACCTGCTCCACCACCGCGGTCACTTTGATCTTGGTGCCGGTAGCTAAGGTGCCGTACTCAATGTCTACCACTTCCGATGAATTGGCGGCACCCTGGCCCACCACCTTCCCCACCACGGCGGCTTTCACCTGGAAGAGGCCTGTCATGGGGTTCACCATGTTGCCCACTTCCCTGATCACGCCGCGGTAGAGTGTCTGCTCCTTGGTCAGGTCTATCTCCATGCCCACACCCAGGTTCCCCAGCACACGTTCGGTCACGCCGAATGTCACCAGCGTCTCGCCCCGCGCGCTGATGACAGCCACCGGCACCCCTGGGGAGGCCATGCCATGCACCTCGGCGGAACGGGACTCCACCACACCGTCGATGGGGGAGACGATATCGGTATACTCTTCCTGCAGGTCCAGCTGGGTTTTGGCCGCTTCGTATTGGAGGCGGGTGGCCGTGGCCGCGCTTTGGAGCTGGTCGATGGTCTGCTGGGAAACGCCCCCAGCCGCATACAGCGCTTCCATCTTCGCCAGGGTGCTGGCCGCATCGTCCATGGAAATCTTCGCGGCGTCCACCTGTATCTGCAGGGAGGACAGGGCATCCGAGTGCAGCCGCACCAGCGTCTGCCCCTCTTTCACCTCTTCGCCGACGGCAAATGACACTTCGGTCATCTCCCCCGCCATCTTCGGGATCACCGTCACCGTCGTCGCAGGTTCCACGGTCCCCACCAGTGACGTGTAGTTCACTATGTCAGCGGTCTGTGGCTTCACCGTGGCCACCGTCGGCCGCGTTTCTTCTTTTTCTGCCAATGTGTTTTGCCCCGCCACCACATACCATACCCCGAAGCCAATGGCCACCAGGACGATGAGTACGATGATAGCCGTCAATACTTTCTTCATGTGTCGCTCTCCTTCGATGTTCTGATTCTTCCATCCGGCGCCTAACTGTGGCGGCCGCGGTCTCTTTCATCCCTGTCCCTTGCGCCGCCGTCCGGGATGGCCGCCACGTGGTGCACATCAATGCCCATGTGCATCCGGCGCCGACTCCGCCCCGTACCGTATGACGGCCAGCCGCTTGCGGAACCCTTCCAGTATCCGCTCTTTCTGGTCTTTGCGCCAATGGTACTGGGTGACCGAGATCACGACGGCCGCCATGCACAGGTTCGCCGTCATCTCGAAAAACTCCAGGCTCTTTTCCCGGAACCGCCCTGCGTCCACCAAACCATACACTTCCTCAAAAAACACCTCGGCCTCATCCCGCATGGCGAACGCCCTCTCCCAGTCGGCGCATTGCCCGTCCCCTTTCGCCATACCGGCCATGGCGCCCTGACCCTCGCCCGCCTTTGCCCCGAGGCCAGGGCGTTTGAATGGGAACTGGTGCAGCTTCGGCTTGCGCGCCACTGTCTGTGCCTTTTTCTCCAGCTTCTCCGACATCGCCCCCGCCGCCGCGTCCAGTTTCCCGGACACGACCTGCGCAGCAGCGTCCAGTTTCCCGGATGCCGCCCCCAGCCCCTCGTCCAGGGAGAAAACCCCCACCTGGTGCTCCGCCTCGAAAGGCGCGGGCATGTTCGGGTCCACCAGGAAATTCCGGTAGATCTCAAACAGGTGGTTGTCCGCGATGACGCCCATCAGGTACTCCAGGAACTGCTCCATCGCCTCCCAGAAATCCCCGCCGTTTGACCGGACCCGATCCCTGAAAAACGCAAACGCCTGCAGCTTCACGTCCCGGATCATGAACCCCAGTATGTCCCGCTTGTCCTCGAAATATGTGTAGAAACTCCCGCGGCTGATGCCCGCATTGCGGATGATGCGGTTGATGGACACCTTCTCGAAAGGCACGTTGGAAAACTCTTCCACCGCAGCGCTTTTGATGGCTTCCTGTTTCTCGCGGCTCAAACGCAAAAACCGTTCCGTGGGCATCTTCGGGTCCTTTCGTGTGTATTAAATGCACTAGTACAATTCACTACTATACCATACCCTACGCCGGTTGTCAATATATCGGCTGTAAGTGCTAAGTGAGCCCCGCTCACTATAGTGGCAGACACCTTACTTCACAAAGGTGACAACATGTCACTACACATTGTAGCAGACACGTTACGTCACAAAAGTGACCTACACATTGTAGTGGCACCTTACGTCACAAAAGCGACCTACACATTGTAGTGACACCTTACGTCACAAAAGTGACCTACACATTGTAGTGGCACCTTACGTCACAAAGGTGACAACATGTCACTACACATTGTAGTGACACCTTGTCACTTTGTCAAGTAAATAAGTATAAAATATTGATAAACTCGCTTCCACTGTTACAGGTCACACCCCATGTCATTCAGTTAAGAATCACCCTGGTCAAATGGATCGATTCACATTCGGTGTACGCCCTGTTTGGCGCGCCCTGGGGCGCGGACGGCAAGACGTTCTACGACAGGGCGTGGGCTGGTACGCCGCCGGGCGGCTGGTGATGACCGAGGAGGCGTATTTCAATTCCCTGGCCAGCGCGGACGCGTTCAAGGCCCTGGGCGTCGAACGCTACGAGTTCGTCGCCACGCTGGACGAG
>JAISUG010000076.1 GCA_031272185.1 Lachnospiraceae bacterium | reverse complement strand
CGCCGGCGCACCAGGACCGTGCATGTGGGTGGTGTGGCCCTGGGCGGGGATGCGCCCGTGACCATCCAGTCCATGTGCAACACCCGGACGGAGGATGTGGGGGCGACGGTCGCTCAGATCCTGGCGCTGGAAGACGAGGGGTGCGAGATCGTGCGGGTGGCGGTGCCGACCCGGGAGGCCGCGGATGCCATCGCGGGGATCAAGAAGCGGATCCATGTCCCTTTGGTGGCGGACATACACTTTGACTACAGGCTGGCGCTGGCGGCGGTAGAGGCGGGTGCGGACAAGATCCGCATAAACCCCGGCAACATCGGCGCCCCGGAGCGTATCAGGGCGGTGGTGGAAACGTGCAAGTCCCACGGGGTGCCCATACGGGTAGGTGTGAACAGCGGGTCATTGGAGAAAGGGCTTCTGGAAAAATATGGCAGAGTCACCGCAGAGGCCCTGGTCGAAAGCGCGCTGGACAAGGTGGCGGCGGTGGAGGCGTTCGGGTACGGCCAAATCGTGGTGAGCATCAAGTCTTCGGACGTGCTGATGTGCGTAAGGGCCCACGAACTCATCGCGCGTGAGACGGACTGCCCCCTGCATGTGGGCATCACGGAGGCGGGGACGGTCCATGACGGCAACATCAAATCTTCCCTGGGCCTGGGCATGATCCTTTACCAAGGTATAGGCAACACCATCAGGATCTCCCTGACGGGAGACCCGGTGGAGGAGGTGCGCACCGCGAAGCTGATCCTGCGGACCATGGGCCTGCGCAGGGGCGGGGTCGACGTGGTGTCCTGCCCTACCTGTGCCAGGACGAAGATCGATCTGATCACGCTGGCCAACCAGGTGACGGAGATGGTGCGCAGGTACGACCACCTGGGGCTGAAAGTGGCGGTGATGGGCTGTGCGGTGAACGGGCCGGGTGAGGCCAGGGAGGCGGACATCGGCATCGCCGGGGGCGATGGGGAAGGGCTGCTCTTTCGCAAAGGGGAGATCGTGCGCAAGATGCCGGAGGGGGAACTGCTGGCGGCGCTTGAGGTGGAACTGGAGGCCCAGTCGCGGCAGATGGGCAAAGGGCGCCAGGTGGGATGACGGGCCCGGTGTTGGGGTGTTTGAACGGATAAGTGCTGACGGTATCGTATGTACCCGGATGGGCCGGATGGTATAGAGAAAGCGGGGTCGTATGGGCAAGGCGTTTTTTGAAGTGTTTCCGGATCTGCAGGTGGCAGAGCCCCTGCGCGAACTGCTTGCGCTGGTCGAGGTCGAGCGGGTTACGGCTTGCAGGGAGGAGCCTGTCTCTTTGCGGGTGTATCTGACCAGCCCTCACCTGATCCCGAAGCAGACGGTTTATGACATGGAAACCGGCATCAAAAACCAGCTTTTCCCGGGAAAGGAGCTTTCCGTCAGTATCATCGAGCGGTTTGCGCTCTCCCGCCAGTATACGCCCGAAAACCTGCTGGAAATGTACATGGACAGCATCCTGCTGGAGCTGAAACGCCTGGATGTCCAGCTGTACCTGATGCTCAAAAAGGCCAAGCGCACATTCCCGGTTGGCAATGTGTTGCGTCTGTGGGTGGAGTGTGGTGTTCCAGCGGGTGGGGCGACGGGGCCGGCCGATGACGATGGGGGAATGCCCGGCGCCCTCGCCGGGGAAACCGCCCAAGGCGCAGTGTCCGGTGTGGCGGATGGTGAGGATGCATGGGCCGTCATGCCCGATCAGATAAAGCAGAAAAAGTCCGAGGAGTTGAAGACCGTGCTGGGCGGCATACTCCGCGACCGATGCGGCCTGGATGTGGAGATCGAGGTGGGTTTCCGTGCGGCAGGGACTGCCCAATCCGACCCCATGTCCGACACAACCGGCCTGGGTACCGACATGTGTTCCCAGGCGGCCCATGCGACCGGACCTGCTTATCCTTTTGAGGGGTTGGACCATCCGGGGGGGATGGCGCCTGACGATATGGCCCCTATGGCCCCCTGGCCGGATGATGCCGATTTCATCGGGGAGGCGGCGGGGTTTGCCGAGACGGGGAAAGCCAGGCCCATGTCGGATCCGTATGCCTCCGATTTCATCGGGGGGGGAGCGCGTTTTGCCGAGGCGGGGATGGTGCAGGAAGAGGGCACTTTCCCGGAGGCGTTCGGCGGGGAGGGGCTGCCATCGGGCGATGCCGCCGACATCTACGGGGGGGCAGGGGAGGCCCACACGGGGTATGGGATGCCCGGCGCCGGGGCCCGGCAAAACGGCGCGGGACAGAAAGGCAAGGCGGCAGGGAAAGGCAAGGCGGCAGGGCAAGGCAAGTCAAATGGAAAAGCAAAGGCCCCCACAAACCCCGACGTGCTCTTGGGGCGTGATTTTTCAGACGACCCCATCCCGATTTCCTCCATCACGGATGTGATGGGGGATGTGGCGGTCGCCGGGAAGGTGATAGTGTGTGAGATGCGCCAGATCAAAAGCGGCGACTATCTCTTTTCCTTTGACGTGACGGATCTGACGGACACCATCTCCGTGAAAATGTTCGTGAAGGAGGGGGAGGAAAGGGCTGCTTCGGAAGTGCTGCGGGTGGGGGCGCAGATCAAAGTCAAGGGCGTCACCACCATCGACAGGTATGACGGTGAGCTGACCATCTCCGGCGTGGTGGGCATCAAGAAACACGCGGGCCCCGCAAACAAGCGCACTGACCTAAGCCCGGTGAAGCGGGTGGAGCTGCACTGCCACACGAAAATGAGCGACATGGACGGCGTGTCGGACGTGGAGGACATCGTAAAGCGCGCCCATGATTGGGGGATGCCAGCAATCGCCATCACGGACCACGGCGTGGTCCAGTCCTTCCCCGCGGCCAACCATGTGGTGGAGTCATTTGGCAAAGACGACCCTTTCAAGGTGATCTACGGCGTGGAGGGGTACCTGGTGGACGACACGAAGCTGCCGGTGGTGTTCTCCAAGGAGGCTGTGGGCGGCGGCGCTATGTGCACCTGCCATCCCGAAAGCTGTGCGCCGGCTGATGCGGCGGCTGTTTCCCCCGGACGGGATGACCCCGGCGAATCGGCGGGCTGGCCGGGTGCTCAGGGTATGCCGGGTCATGGAAACGAGGGGGGGGTGTCCGGCACTGATGGCAGCAGCGACATATGCACATATCCCCTGGACGGCGCTTTCGTGGTGTTCGACATCGAAACCACAGGGCTGTCCCCCCTGTGCGACCATATCATCGAAATCGGGGCCGTGCGGGTGGAGGGAGGCAAGGTGGCCGGGCGGTTCGGCTCATTCGTGAACCCCAAGACGCCCATACCATTTGACATCGAGAAACTGACAGGCATCCGGGACGACATGGTGGTGGATGCCCCGCCCATCGAGGAGGTGCTGCCGCAGTTCCTCGCATTCTGCGGGGCGCACTGGGAGCCGGGGCACAAACATGCACCTGGAGTGGCGCAGGCGTTTCCCGGTGCATCTACCCCGCAAGGGCCCGGCACGGCGCAGGCGGGCGGGCCGGCACATTCGCCTGGACAGATGGTCCCCTTGGTGGCGCACAACGCATCCTTTGACGTGAGCTTCATCGCAGAGGCGGCCCATGGGATGGGCATCCCATTTTCGCCCACCCACCTGGACACGGCGGCGTTTGCCAGGGTGCTGCTGCCGAAACTGGGCAACCATCGGCTGGACACGGTGGCCAAGGCGGTGGGGGTACCCCTGGACAACCACCACCGGGCGGTGGACGATGCGGAGGCGACGGCGGGGGTTTTCTTCAAGCTGGCGGGGATGATGGGTGGCGGGGGTATGCCTGATGCCAAGGGCAAACATGGCAGCGCCGGGAGCGCGCCTGATGCCAAGGGCAAACATGGCAGCGCCGGGAGCACGCCTGACGCCAAGGCCCAGCCCGGCGGCGGCCCGGGTGCATCGGGGTCCGGGGTGTGCACCCTGGGTGACGTAAACGCCCTTTTCGCAAAATCCACCGATTCGGTGGTGAAGAAGATGCACCCCTATCACGTGATATTATTGGCTAAAAATGATATCGGCAGGGTAAACCTCTACCGCTTGGTGTCATTGTCACACATAGACTATTTCGCAAGGACACCCAGGATCCCCAAGAGCTTGCTGGATCGATACCGCGAAGGGATTGTGGTGGGTTCGGCCTGCGAGGCGGGGGAGCTCTACCAGGAGCTGCTCCGGGGGGGCAGCGATGCGCAGATCCATCATATCGTGGAGTATTATGACTTTTTGGAAATACAGCCCCTGGGCAACAACGCATTCATGATCAGGGATCCCAAGAGCGCCATCCAAGACGAAAGCCAGCTCCAGGACATAAACCGCCGCATCGTACGCCTGGGGGAGCAGTTCCACAAACCGGTGTGCGCCACCTGCGACGTGCATTTCCTGGATCCGGAGGACGAGATCTACCGCCGCATCATCATGGCGGGGATGGGGTTCGACGACGCGGACGAGCAGGCGCCGCTCTACCTGCGCACCACCCAGGAGATGCTGGACGAGTTCGCCTACCTGGGGGTGGATAAGTGTTACGAAGTGGTGGTGGCCAACACCAGGCTGGTGGCCGGGTGGTGCGAGAAGATATCGCCGGTAAGGCCGGACCGCTGCCCCCCCGTCATCGAGAACTCCGACGAGGACCTGCGGCGGATATGCTACGACCGCGCCGTGGAGATATACGGTGCGCCGCTGCCTGAGGTGGTGGAGGAAAGGTTGGAGCGGGAGCTCCATTCCATCATCACCCATGGGTTCGCCGTGATGTACATGATCGCCGAGAAATTGGTGAAGAAGTCCAATGCCGACGGCTACCTGGTGGGTTCCCGGGGATCGGTGGGGTCTTCCCTGGCGGCCACCATGGCGGGGATCACCGAGGTGAACCCGCTCCCCCCGCATTACTATTGCCCCCGGTGCCATTACAGCGATTTTGACTCGGAGGCGGTGCGGGCCTTTGCGGGGATGGCGGGGTGCGACATGCCGGATCGGGACTGCCCGGTGTGCGGCGGCAAACTCAAAAAGGACGGGTTCGACATACCATTCGAGACGTTTTTGGGGTTCAAGGGCGACAAGGAGCCGGACATCGACCTGAATTTTTCCGGCGAGTACCAGCCACGCGCCCATGCCTACACGGAAGTGATCTTCGGGGAGGGGCAGACGTTCCGCGCGGGGACGGTGGGCACCCTGGCGGACAAGACCGCTTTCGGTTTCGTGAAAAAGTATCTGGGGGAACGGGGGGAGACGAAGCGCAAATGCGAGGTCAACCGCATCGCCCAGGGGTGCGTGGGCGTCCGGCGCACCACGGGGCAGCACCCGGGGGGCATCATCGTGCTGCCCCACGGCGAGGAGATCTACTCCTTCACGCCTATCCAGCGGCCGGCCAACGACATGACATCGGATATAGTGACCACGCATTTTGACTATCACTCCATCGACCACAACCTGCTGAAACTGGACATCCTGGGGCACGACGACCCCACCATGATCCGCCTGCTCCAGGACCTGACCGGCCTGGACCCCGTGCGGGACATCCCGCTTGACGACCCCGAGGTGATGAGCCTGTTCCAAAACACCGACGCGCTGGGGATCTCACCCAGGGACATCGGGGGGTGCAGGCTGGGGGCCCTGGGTGTGCCGGAGTTCGGGACGGATTTCGCCATGCAGATGCTCATCGACACCAAGCCCAAGTACTTTTCGGACCTGGTGCGCATCGCGGGGCTGGCCCATGGCACGGACGTGTGGTTGGGCAATGCATCCAAACTCATCGGGGAAGGCACCGCGACCATCCAGACCGCCATATGCACCCGGGACGACATCATGACATACCTGATATCCAAAGGGCTGGAGCAAAGCCTGGCTTTCGCCATCATGGAGGCGGTGCGCAAAGGCAAGGGCCTGAAGCCCGAGTGGGAAGAGGAGATGACGGCGCACGGGGTGCCGGAATGGTACATCTGGTCATGCAACAAGATCAAGTACATGTTCCCCAGGGCCCATGCCGCCGCATATGTGATGATGGCGTGGCGCATCGCCTGGTGCAAAGTGCATCGCCCCCACGCCTATTATACGGCGTTTTTCAGCATCAGGGCCAGCGGGTTCTCCTATGGGCTCATGTGCATGGGCCGCCCCGCCCTGGAGCGCAATATCGAAGAATACCGCCGCAAATCTGATTTGGGGGAGCTGTCGAAAGCGGAGCAGGACAGCCTGCGTGACATGAGGGTGGTCCAGGAGATGTACGCCCGGGGCATCGAGTTCATGCCCATAGACATATACCGTGCGAAAGCCATGCATTTCCAGATCATCGGCGACAGGATCATGCCGGCCCTGGTGGCCATCGACGGCCTGGGCGAAAAAGCCGCCCAGTCGCTGGTGGAGGCGGCGAAGGACGGCGCATTCATGTCCAGGGAGGACCTGTGCGCGCGCACCTCCGTGAACAAGACTATCTGCGACCAGATGGGGGAGTGGGGGCTTTTGGGGGACCTGCCCGAGTCCAACCAGCTCTCGCTGTTCGATTTGATGAGGTGATCCGGGGACTGGGTGAAGCGGTGATCCGGGGCCTGGGGCCACACAAGAAAACGGGGCCGGCCGGGGGGCATCGTCTCTATTGCGTCGCACCAACCGAACGTGGCGATGCCATGCAAGAAAATGGGGTCGGCCAGGGGTGCTTGCCCGCCATGGGTTCACGGTGGGTATGCCGTGCCCGTGTCAGTACTCCCCGCGCCAGTTCGCGAATATCCTGGTGGCTTCCTGGAGGTAGCTTAGGTGGATGGTGATGTTGTCATCATCCACTGTTTTGTTTTCCGCAAATATGGGCACGGGGTTGCAGCCGCCGGAGAGCACCTCCACCTGGGACATCTTGAAACGGTTGCCGCAGTTCTGGCACACCAGCACGTCGCCGGACTGTTTGTAATAGCCCCTGCCGGAGTCGTAGCACACCTGGCAGGTGTTGAATGCGGTGCGCACCGTGCCGTCCGGGGCTTTCACCGCCAGCACCTCCAGTCTGGTGCCGCCGACCTCGGCGGGGTAGAATGTGGCGGTCTCGCTGACCCCGGACAGCGGGATGACGATGTCGGTGTCCGTGAAGAGGGCGGGGGTGGAGGTATCGGTGGTGGTCGCGCTGCCCGGTGCTTGCGCTGCGGGGTTGGAGGCATCACCGGTGACCACGATGCCGGGTGCTTGCGCTGCGGGGGTGGTTACGGCAGCGGTGCCGTTGGCGGCTGATCCGCCGGACGGGCCGGGGGCGGTAGCGCCCACGCCGGATGCGGCATCTGCGTTTGTGTTTGCGTCTGCGTCTGCGTCTGCGAATGTGGCAGATGTGCCCTTGGCAGAGCCTGTGGCCGGTTCGACCGCACCCGCGTTGCGCAGCACGTACACGCCCACCGCCGCGATGGCCAGCGCCGCGGCCAATGCGTAGAGCGCGACGGGGCGTTTCTGGGCAGTGGAATCGGGTGCCTGCCAGGACGCCCTGTCGGAGGATGTGGCCGGCGGGCGCTTCGTGGGGTTGCCGTTCCCATGGGGATTGTATGGGCCGGCTGGGGAAACGGGGTTGCCGGCTCGTTTGCCTTGGTTTTTCTTTGGCTTGGACATAATGGTATTCCTTTCTGATGTCGCATCTGACGCAGCCGAGAAAACGGGCCGCATACGGGTCGTCTCCGTTTGCGTGCTCACGAGTTGAGCCGGTGCGCTGCGTGTGAGGAGCCGCTGCCTGCTCCCCTGCGGGGGACATCTCACGAGGAATCATCCCCGGTCACGCAGCAGCTGTCCAGGAAGTATTCCTCAGGGTAGATCAGCGTTTCGAACTGCGCCACTTCCGTGCGGATGGCGGCTTCGTCTATGCTGCCCAAATCATCCACCACTTTCATGTACCCGTAGGAGGTGTTGTCGGAGTTGGAGAACTCGAAATCCCTCTCCGGGTAGAGGCTGTATGCGTTTTCCAGGGGTTGCAGTTCCAATGCCGTCTGGTATGCGGGCACCAGTACGGTTTGGTTGGCCTCGCCGGTCGAAAGGTTGTGGATGACCCACATGACCTCCATCCCCTCCCTGACCACCACGATGGCCGGGGAAAAGCCTTCGTCTGTCAGCTGCACGGCCACTTCCTGGTAGACCAGTGTCTGGCCATAGTAGTCTTCTGTCTTGACCTGCGCCACGCCGATCTCCCCGGTAGGGATGGCGACGCCTGCGGGGGTGGGCGGGGGTATCTCGCCGTCTGCATACCCGGCTGCGCCGCCGCCGGACGGGGCAGCCTGGCCCTCGGCCTGTACGGTTCCGGATTCAGGGCCGGCAGGGTTCTGGCCACCGTCCGATTCGGGGGCGGCCGCGTCGCTTTTCGAGTTTCCCGCCGCATACCGGTCGTTGCTCTCCCCTGCCCGGTATGGGTTCGTATATTTGCCGGGGTCGTAACCGGGTTCCGGCACGGTGTTCTCGTCGGGGACGTTGCCGGTTTCCGATACTGCTTTTTCGTCGGGGACGCTGCCTGCGGAAGTGGGATCTTTCGTGGATGCGGCATTCGCCGCATCAGGGCTTGCTGTGGCTTTGCCCGGGGCGCTGTCCGCAGTTGCCGTGGACTGCGCCTGGGTTCTGGTGGTGGAGACGGCATCGGCGATGGCCTGGAGGGACGCCGCATCGTACTCCACCACCGTGATGGAGCTGCGTATCATCCCCATCCAGCAGCTGTAGGACATCTTGCCGGTCCGACCGGGTGTGAATTCGATGGTGTTTTCACCGGTTTTGAAAGTGTATTCCAGGTCGTATTCGGGGATGTACATGGTCCTGTTGCAACCGTTGACGGTACCCTGGGGCGCATCTATGACCCAACGCACCGGCACGCCGGACATGACCTTTATAGCCGGGTAGCGCCCGGATTTGAGCGCGGAGTAAACCACCTGTACGCCGTCCTGATAGATGGCGTCGGTACCCGGGATGGAGGCGTCGATGGCGTAGCCGTCCGATCCCTCGTATGTGGGCCCATTGGCATATGACCCGTTTGCCCCGCCGCCGGCGCCGGCATCTGCACCGTTTGTATAGTAGCCACTGGGGCCGGCCGTATTTGCCGCCGAGGCGTCCTCGGATCCCGGGACAAGTGCGCCGTTGGTACCGGAGCCATCGCTTGGGGGATTGTCTGGCGCAAATAACCTGCCGGTGCCGGACAGGATAGAGCCCGGGGATATACCTGCCAATGCGGCGCCCTGGCTAAGCATGGAGAGCCCCAGCACCACCACCAGCACCGCGCCCGCAGTCATGACCCTGCGGGTGAACCTGCGGCCTAACATGGAGCCGGCCGCGCCGAGCGCGAACATGAGCGGCACGGTTCCCATGGCGAAGAGGAACATGGACAATGCGCCCCTGATGGGGCTGCCTGTGGATAGGGCGTACAGCTGCATGGCCTGGAGGGGCCCGCAGGGCATGAGCCCATTGAGCAAGCCGATGACCAATGGGCCTTTGTGCAATGTGATGGGTGTGGGGGTGTCAGTTTGCGCTGTTTGGGCCGAAACATCGCGTTTCGGCGATGTGCCTGCCAGTGAGCGCAGTTTCTTCGCAAGCGGCCCGGGCAGGCGGGGGGCGAAACGGCGCAACGCCGGGAAGATACCCAGCATGTTTATGCCCATCAAGACCATGAACACGCCTGCCAGGAGTTTGAGCGCCCCCTGGGCGAAACCGGAAAATGTCACCACGGAACCCAGGGCACCCACGATGAAACCCACCGCGGTGTAGGAAATGACACGGCCCGCATTGTAGAGGATGGCCGGAGCGAGGGTGTGGGCAACCGGGGCAACCGGGGCAGCCGTGGCGGTCGTGGCGGCCGTGGCGGCCGTGGCGGCCTGGGCAGCCTTGGCAGCCTGGGCAGCCTTGGCAGCCGGGGAAGTTGAGGTAGCAGGGGAGGCAGGGCCAGCCGTGGCGGCCTGGGCAGCCGGAGCGGCCTGGGCAGCCGGAGCGGCCGTGGCGGCCTGGGCAGCCTGGGCAGCCGGGGAAGTTGGGATAGCAGGGGCAGTGGTGCGCCCATTGGCAGCCGCAGCATCCCGGGGCAGGCATTGGGACAGGTTCAGCCCGCCGCACATGGCGATACAGTGCACGGAGGTGATAAGCCCCAGCACGAAGAGCATCCCGTAGCCCATCCCGGCATCAGCCAGCCGGCCTGGGGCCATCAGGGCGAACAGCCCCAACTGGTCCAGGATGATATACAGTGAAATGATGATGAGTATGAAACCGATTATGCGGTCGACGCCCATCCGGGGCCGTTCGCCGGTTTTTTGGACATGGTACCCCAGACCCTCGATGACTTGCTCGATGGCCCCCTGGCTGATGGCAGCGCTGTCATAGGTGACCACGGCGACGCCCGTCTGATAGCTGACCACCGCTTCACGTACGCCGGGGGTGGATCTAAGCCCCCGCTCGATGCGGGTCTCGCACCCGGTGCAGGTCATGCCTGAAATCTGAAATCTGTTGATGCGGATAACCGGTTCCATGTGCCTCCCATGGCATGCTGTTATATTGCTCCGCCGACTAAACCTTGCGCAAAGTTGAGACTATGGTTGAACGCACATTATGTAGTTGGTTGGGCCATGGCTTGAGTATAGCCCAAATATTTGTGGAAATTGTGTAGTTCCAAAAAAGATTTGGGGAAAATGAGGGCCGTCCAGGCGGGCGCAGAAAGATATTACACTGCGGAATCTGCCATTTTTCATGAGATTCCGCAAGGCAAAAATTGTTGGAACAAAATACAAAATATCGTAAATGCCTTGACAATTAAGGATATATCGGATATTATCTGTGTATCATAATTAATTATTGTCATGCGGAATCTGTAGATAAAATCAATATTCCGCAGACAAATATTTGATACGCCGAGCGAGGTGCGTTATGGATATCATCGGCCGAAAAGCTGAACGGCAGGCACTTTTGGACTATGCAAACTCTGGCCGTCCTGAATTTGTCGTGGTTTATGGCAGGCGGCGTATTGGAAAAACATTCCTCATCCGCAGGGTATTCGGAGAAGATTTCGACTTCCAGTTTACCGGCATTGCGAATTCCGACAAGGAAGAACTGCTTCGTGGTTTTAGCCGCGCTATTTTGCGGCACGGTGGAAAAGATCGCATCCCGTCAGATTGGTTTGAGGCGTTTGAGGATCTGCGGGATTTGCTGGAATCATTGCCGCATGCCAAAAGAAAGATTGTTTTTCTGGATGAATTGTCCTGGATGGAAACGCACAAATCAGAGTTCCTGCGGGCACTGGAACACTTTTGGAATGGCTGGGCTTCCGGCAGGGATGACATCATGCTCATCGGCTGTGGGTCTGCTACCACATGGATCACCGAAAAGCTGATCCAAAACAAGGGGGGGTTGTACGGGAGGGTGACGCATCAGCTTTGGCTGGCCCCATTTTCGTTGGCAGAGTGCGAGGCCTATTTCAAGCAGGCGAACATCCTGCTTAGCAGATACCAAATCGTGGAGTGGTACATGATCTTCGGTGGGATCCCATATTACCTGAGCTTGGCTGCCAAAGGGAGCCTGGCAGCAAACGTAGACCGGCTGTGCTATCAAACCGGCGGGGAGTTGACGGGCGAGTTCGACAGATTGTTTGCTTCGATTTTCAACAAGGAAGCAAAGTACATCGAGATTATACGCATCCTGGCCGAGAAAAGGCAGGGTCTTAGCCGGATGGACATCCTCAATAAACAAAAGAAAGAGGATGGCGGCGGGTTGACTAAAATCCTGACGGACTTGGAGTTAAGCGGGTTTATCCAAAAATTCAAACCTTTCGGGTCAGGTAAAAAAGGGGCGATATATCAACTGACGGACTTTTTTTCGTTGTTTTACCTGACCCACATGGCCGGGAACAAAGACAACCCACATTACTGGAGCGAACTGGCGGAGTCGCCCGTCCGCAGCGCATGGTGCGGATTCGCATTTGAGCGGGTTTGCCTGGCACATACCCGGCAGTTGAAAGAAGCCCTTGGCATCAGCCATATCAGGACATCTGTGTGCTCATGGCGCAGCGAAGGAAAGGCGCAGCCGCATGGGGTGCAGATAGACTTGGTCATCGATCGCGCTGATCATGTGGTAGATCTCTGCGAAATGAAGTTTTCGGACAAGGAATACTATTTGGCGAAGGACTACAGCGGTAAACTACGACAGAAAAGGGCTGTTTTCGCCGCTGAAACCCAAACCAGGAAAGCCCTGCACCAGGTATTGGTGACGACCTATGGGGTGCTGGAGAACGAGTACAGCGCTGAACTCCAGGCTGTGATCACCATGGATGATCTGTTTGGGGAGTGACAACCACTTATAGGCACACCCCATATAAACCCCGGGAAAATGGGCAATGGACGCTGATGTCAAAACCGTTGCCAAAAAAAATGTCCCCAAATTGTCCCCAAAAGCGAAATTGGAAATGATTTTGAAAAAGAGAAAACCCCGGGAATGGCTATATTCCTGGGGTTTTTCGAGCTCCCGGCCGGATTCGAACCGGCGACCCACGCATTACGAATGCGTTGCACTACCAGCTGTGCCACGGAAGCGTGTTGATCAATCAGGGTATGGATGCCCGCTGACACCATACTTGAACAGCAACAGCAGCTTGTCGCCGTATGTCGATCAATCAGGGTACGGATGCCTGCTGACGCCCAACCATAACCGATGTGTTATCATCAAAAATGCCCTGGAGTTCTCCAAAGCATCCGCTGACCTATCCGGGAATCGAACCCGGGTTTCCGCCGTGAGAGGGCGGCGTCTTAGCCGCTTGACCAATAGGCCTTGCAAAACCGTTGACAATACATTCGCTTTGACACCAATTTGACACCAAATCGAAGCGACAAGATTTGAACTTGCGACCTCTGCGTCCCGAACGCAGCGCTCTACCAAACTGAGCCACGCTTCGACAGTGATACCGGGAAACTGCTTGCCGGTCCGTGTTTCATCCGGCATAGGCACCCTTTGCCGCCCCAAAGGGCGCTCCTGCAAACGGGCAAGACATAGTATAATATGAAAATCCCGGATTGTCAACCAAGAAATTGAGCATGTTCAGAAAAATCTGTTAGCTGTGACACCGGAAGGATCTGAATTTTCCCATTGATTTTCCAGCCGGGATAATTTAAAGTATGACATAGTAAGCTGCGGACGGTTGAAAAAGGGGTGCAGACGATGGGAAAAGCGGGGTATGCGGGGTTTGACAAGAAGCTGACGTACCTGAAGGAGCTTGTGCGGGCGACGGACAAGGAGATCGGCCAGGGTGTGGGGGTGGTGCCTTCGCTGGTGTGCCGGTGGCGCGGTGGGTCCAGGACGCTGGACCCGGCGAAAGACAGGCAGATGCTGGTGGACCTGGCTGTGTTTTTCTTCCAGCGGGCAAAGGTCAAGGCGGATCGGGACAGGCTGCTTTCGCTGCTGTCATTGTCAGAAACGGATCTGAAGCAGGAAAAGAGCAAATGTGTGCGGCATTTCATAGATTTCCTCTTTGACGGGGAGGCGCTGCCGGGGGAAGCCATGCATCCGGGAGGCGCCGGCGGTGCGGGCGGCGTCATCGGCAGCGTGCAGGGATCCTTGGGCGGGTTCGGGGCAATGGATGGCGCAAACCGTCCTGCGCGCGGCGGGGGCCTGGCTCAAGGCATGGGCAGGCCGGGACCGGGCGGCGCTACATTCGGTGCGGTCCATGTTTCGGATGGGTTCCAAGGCTTGGCGGGCGGATCTGATGCGGCAGGTGATTCGGGCGGTGCAGGCGCCGATGGGATTGGGCTTCCGGGGAACGCAGCGCCGCAGGGCGGCGGGCCTGCTTTGGGGGGGATGGACGCCCCGCCCGGGGCCGGCGCCTATGGCGCGTCAACAAACTATGCCGGCGGAGCCTTTTTGGGGCAGCAAGGTGTGCTTGATGCGCTTGATGTCCTGGTGTCGGGGGTGGGCGGATCCCCCCGGACCGGCCAAGGCGACGACGGCGGGGAGATCTGCGTCTACCTGTCCCTGGAATACTCCGGTTTGCTCCAAACACAGTGGGGCCGTACCTTGTGGGAAACATTGTACAGATGCAACGGCAACCGGGCGGTGCGGGTGGTGTTTGACGCCTGGTCCGACACGGAGAAGGTCACCGGGACGCTGCGGCTTCTGCTGCCATACATCCAGCGGGGGATACTGCGGCTCCACATGATCAAATCCACCCAGCGTTTCTTTTATTATAGCCTGCTCTTCTACGTGAAAGGCGCGGGGGTGGTCATTGCCACGGAGCCGGCGGGCGGTATGGGCGAATGTGTGTCCATCCTGGTCCGTTCCAAGGACTACGTCCATGGCATGGGCGGCGTGCTGTCCGGGTTTGACAAGATGACCAAGGCGGTGACCCATGGGGTGGACGCCGGGGGCGGCAAAGAAGAAACGGCATATTTCGGGAAACTCCTCGCCTTGCCGGAAGAGCTGTCCATGGCGTTCGCGGGGCTGAACGTGTT
Source organism: Lachnospiraceae bacterium (assembly GCA_031272185.1). Lineage (GTDB taxonomy): Bacteria > Bacillota > Clostridia > Lachnospirales > Lachnospiraceae > JAISUG01. The sequence continues at coordinate 24,819 of JAISUG010000076.1, read as the reverse complement.
GTATTTCGACGAGGCGGGGTTTCGCAAGCTGTGCGCACATAACCACATCAAAGAGAGCCAGCGTTCATACAGGACGGCGAAGTTTTTGGAAGACAGGGCGGGCTTCGAGGCGTTTTTGGACAATGCGCCCCTGCGGGAAGTGTGCTGCCTGCCCGCATTGGATGCCATGCTGGGGATGGGGGAGCTGACTGTGCCGGGGCTTTCGTATTTCCCTGGGCCGGTGAAAGTCAATGACGAGATACTGCTGGGGTGGCTGGAGGGTATGATGTCCAGCCTTCGCCGGCACGACAACCTGCAGGTATCGTTGCTGCGCGACATGCCCCCGGTGCCATGGGCGCTCTGGACTACACATGACGGACCCGGGCCAAAGGGCGCCGCGGGGACGGCCATAGGGGGGAATGCAGGCATCGCACCTGTGGGGAAGGGCATCGCAGATGAGGGGACCGGCGGCGTGCAGGATGCATTTTTCATAAAAGGCGACCGGTTCGTGCTGATGTACTCGCTGGGGGCATACCCGGCTAAAATCACTTATTCGGACACATGGAAGCTGGTCTACGAATACATGCGGATTTTCGACGAGATGATGCGCGACGGCGACGTCATCGACGAAAAAGAGGCGGTGCTTAGGGCTTTGCGCATCAGGGCGGACCGTTTGGCGGTCAGGATCCGCAAGGCCGGGATGGCGGGGGCCGTGGAAGGCATCGGTGGGCAGGGCCAAGACGCAGCGGGGAAAGCGACAGAAGGGAGCACAGAGAGGGCAGGGGAAGAAGCGGGGGCTGGGGACAAGGCTGAGATAGAAGAGATGATAGAAGCGGAGAAAGAAGCTGGGGACGAAAAAGAAGCGAAAACTTCGAAAGGAGAGGCGGCTGCGAAAGGAGAGGCGGCTGCGAAAGGAGAGGAAGCTACGAAAGAAGCTGGGGACGAGGACAGAGATGATATAGAAGAGAAAACGTCGGACCCGAAGCGCGTCTTTGATATTGCATATGCTTACGTGATGGATGGAGAAGGCGTCATCGGGGGTGGTCGCGACGCGGCGGATGCAAATTCGATGTATGGTCCCGGTTTCTCGGCGACAAACAAAACCGCCGCCACCGATGCAATGGGTGCGGGCACAAACAAGTCGGGGGCCTACATATTGAACCGACAAGGCCCCGGTGAAACAGGTTACATCCTAAGGCGCGCGAGGTTGCTGCGGAAGCTGCTGTCGGAAAAATGCGGTATTGGAGACAGGGACGACCTGGTAGATGGAGACGGCCTTGCCGGCGCAGACGCTCTGGGATGGCATGGATCCGACGGGGCAACGGGCGATGTGGGAGATGGTGCAGATTATGCCGGCCGGGGCCTGGCCGCCGGTTCGTTGCCCATTGCCACGGATTTGCTGTGGGCTTTCCTGCTGGTGCCGGAGTACAGGCAGGGGGCGGCATCCATGGAGGCGATAGTGGCGCATTGCAACCCGGCGGGCGCAGGTGCGCAAGAAAAACCGGCACCGGACAGGTTGGTGCGGGAAGGGCAGACTGCGGGTCGCGAGACTGATGCAGGCCAAAACCGCCAAGACGGAGGTCATCATGTGCTGCGCCAAGGGTCGCCTACGGGCCGCGAGACTGGTGCAAGCCCGAACGGGGCGCGACAGGCAAAAGGCCGATTGACACAAGAGTCGCTGCCGGGTCGGGAGTTTTTGGCGCAGCATGTGGATGCGGATGCATTTTTGCGGTTGGCGGGCCGGACGAAACGATTGGAGCGGTCGTTGGAGGAGCTGGCAAAAGCGATCCACGAGGACTATCGCAGGAAGGAACTGGACAAGCTGCGGGTGCTATCGGGCGGGGACCAAAAAGTGACAGAACCGGCCCCGATGCCGCCGGGGTTCGCCCAGGCATGGGAAGAGCTGCCGGAAACGGCGAAAATCGCAAATCGGAAGCAGGCGCAGGCTTTCCCGGAAAAGCTGGCCATGGTGGGGTGCAGTTTCGATGCCGGTGACACGCCATTTCCGTCTGTGGAGAGTTTCACCGACGACGAAGTGGAGCTGCTGTCGCAAAACGAACATATCAGGTGGATGAAAGAGCGCCTGTCTGACGGCTGGACATATGGCCCTGTGCGGGACAATGCCCAAAAGATCCACCCGCTTCTGGTAGACTGGGATGACCTGCCTGATGCGGAAAGGGAAAAAGATGTGAATGCGGTGGTCAACATGATACCGCTGCTTGAGTCCATCGGGCTGCGGGTATACAGGATGGTTTAGGGGCGTAGTGAGTACAGGGCGCTCTGTCACAGGGCATATGTTGACAATGGGTTGACAGGGGTTGCCGTCACAGTGGGCGGCGGTTATGATGGAAGCGTCGCAAGGGCATGACGCCGGACTGACACTTAAGGTCACGCTCGTCAAATGAAAGTGCGCAAGATTCCCTGCGGTGTGCATATGGCACATCCCACAGTCATTAAGCGTGTTTCAGATGGCGATGGCCGGAAACTGGACGGGATGGCTATGGGGGATTGCGGGGGCTTGCATGTTTGTCATAGGGGTGACTGGGCATCGGGGACTGACGGCGGCGCAGATGTCCGCAGTGGAAGCGCAGGTGCGGGCGTTCCTGGGGGAATGTGCCGCCGCAAATGCCATCGACACCTGCCATGCGGGCGGCATAGCCCTGATGACTTCCCTGGCGGCAGGTGCGGACACCCTCTGCGCCAAGTGCGCCATCGACATGGGGATGCGCCTCATAGCCGTGCTGCCCATGGGCGCAAGCGTATACCGGGAGGATTTTTCACAGGTGCAGGCGCGGGATTTCGACGGCCTGCTGTCCCTGGCGGACGAAGTGGTGGTGCCGGGGAGAACGGGAGGTATAGGCGGTGATGCCGTTACTTCGGCATCGGTGGCAGGCGAAGTGGTGGTGCCGGGGATAATGGGAGGCATAGGCAGCATTTCAAGCGAAGGGCCGGATCCGGGGTCAGCGGACTTCTCCCGTGGGCAGCGATACCGCATGGCGAGCCGGTACATCGTACAGCACTGCGATATGCTGCTGGCGATATGGGATGGTGTGCGCAGGGACACCCGGGACGGCGCGGGCACCTGGGAAACCGTGAAGATGGCAAGGCAATACGGCCGGGAAGTGGCATGGATCCGGACAGGGCTGACATAGTCAAACGGTTGAAGGATAGGATGATACGGTCACGAAGCGGATTGGACCCAGGCAGGGGGTGGCGCATGAACGGACAAGAGCACCAATACGAACAAGGGAACCCCGAGGTGGCCGGACTGCGGCCTGTCACAGGGGCGCCTATCGATGGCGAATACCGCACAAGTCAAAGCCATCACGGGGCCGGACTGCCGCTTGTCACGGGGGATCCTATCCCTGCCGGGGGGGAAACCTACCGCTATGAGGCGTTTATCAGCTATTGCCATAACATGCGGGATTCACCCATCGCGGAAACGCTGCTTAAGGATCTGGAGAAATTCACCATCCCTTCCGGGAAACTGCGCCGCCAGGCAGGTAAGAGGAAACTGGGGCGGATGTTCCGTGATGCGGAAGAGCTGCCGCTGGCAGGGGACCTGGACGAGGCGATCAAGAGCGCGCTCAATGCGTCCAAGTGGCTCATCATACTGTGCTGCCCCCAGTTCGGGCAGTCCGCATGGTGCATGAGGGAACTGCATTGCTTCCTGGAAACCCATGACAGGCGCCGCGTGCTGCCGCTGGTGACGGAAGGCGTGCCCAGGGACGTGTTCCCGGATGACATCATGGAAGTGGGGCCGGACGGTGTGGTGCGGGAGCCCCTGGCCATGGTGGTGGCAGACACCACTGCCCGGGGCCGCATACGGCGGCTGCGCAGGGAGGAGCTGCGGCTCATCGCCGCCATGCTGGGCACGGACTATGACGACCTGAACCAGCGGTTCGAACGGCGCAAAAGGCATGTGACGGCTTTGGTGGCGGGGGGCGTGGCTGCCGCCGCGCTTTTCGTGGCGGGGATGGCCGTGTTTTCCGCGCGCGCCATCGACGCTCAGCGTGTGGTGGCGGCGACCAACGAGATGTACCTACTGGCGCAGCAGGCCATCACTGCGGTGGACGACGGGGATAGGCTCAAAGGGATGGAATATGCCGTGGCGGCCTATGATGCTTACCGGGCGCTATATGTGCAGCCGGATCAGCCTGCTGCAAAGGATGGCGAAGATGCGGCGCTTCTCGCAGCGTTCCCGAAGCAAGGGGATGGTGCCTTGGTGGCCGGGCAGGCTTACGGAGCATCGGGGCTGGCCGCCGGGAGTTTGGGGCGGTTGGGCGCCTGGGCCGCTTCTTCCGGGTGGAGTCTGCCGTCGTTCTTACGGACGGTTCCGGATGGGCCCCAAGAGGCGCTGTCCGGCATCCGGGAGGCATTGGAATATGCCTCGTACACCCAGAGTTTCCAGCTTCTCGCTTCTTCCGACAACCAATACCGCAACATATATGGGCTTGCGTACAGCCCGGACGATGAGTACCTGCTGGGGATCATCAGCGGGAACAGTGTATGCCTGCTCCGGGGCAGCGACGGGAAGTTCCTGTACTCAGTCCGTGAGGACACAGGGCAGATCGACTTTGCGCAGTTTTCACCCGGGGGGGGGTATTTCCTTGCCCTGTCCGTGGTCGACGGCGCGGTGGGGGTGTGGGAGACCGGGGACTCGCCCCGGCGCACGGCCGGCCTGCGTCTGGAAAGCGGCTATGACTATGGGCTGGCTGGCGCCGCGTTCCTGTCCGAGCGGGCATTGATCTTGACTGTGTCATATCCCGGGAAGGCGACGGGGGATGAGCCCGGAACATCCGGCGCGGGTGCAAACGATGCCGGCGCCGCGTCGCACACATGGGAAAAGGACATCGAACCGGGGATATACAAATGGGATTTTGAGGACAATGAACTGGACCTGCTGGCCACGCCCGGCGCGGGGGTGGCGTCGCGGTTTGTCTACGGTGTGACACTCAGCCCTGACAAAAACATGGCGGTGCATGAGGTCTATGAGCAACCGGAAGTGGAAGTGATACTGCCAAAAACAGGCGGGCGTATCCTGTTGCCTGCGGGCATAGGCGGGCAAAACCTGCAAGGCGGGCAAAACCGGGCATCGGCCGATGAGTCAATGACGCAAGATGCCACAGACGGGTCTGCCGGTAGTGCGCCTGGTGCAGGCATTGGTGCGGAGTCGCCCAGTGCTGCGCCGGTCGATTCCTCAGGCGGCTTTGGCAAGACTTTCATGCGTTTCGCATTTTCCCCTGACAGCCGTTTGCTTGCGGGGGCATCATATGGCGGCGTGACGGTGTGGGACATCGAATCCCGTCGGATACTGTGGGAGTATGAGGGGACGTGTGATGGGACCCCGGTGTTTTCCCCTGACCAGACGATGCTGGCGGTTCCCCACGCACAGTCGGTGACAGTGGTGGATGCCCTGACAGGGGAAACGCTCTATACCGTGGAGGACGACATTGACTCCATCATCGTCATGGAAACGGCGTTTTCACCCGACAGCGGCCTGCTGTGCCTCTATCACGGGGGGATGCTCATCTGCGATGCCCGGACGGGGAAACCCATGAGCAACCTTGAGGGACGCAGTGTGGTGTCGGTGGCATTTTCCGGCGACGGCAAACGTCTTGCGGCCAGCGACGTAGACGGGCGGTGCGGGCTATATGCCACGCCACTGTCGGCATCGGCCGTGGTGATGGAAGCCGACGCATGGTCTGAAAAACTCTACCATGCGCCGGAGTGGTATGACACGGCTGCCGGTTATCCGGATAAAGCGTCTGACCCCTTAGGTGGCAGCGGTTCAGATCTGGGGGCTGCCGAAGGTGGCGGCACTGATGGCGGCGCGCCCCATGCTGCATTGGCATACAGTTTCATGACGAGGCACGTCGCGGACCCGGGCGCCCCGCCATTTGCACCCTACATGCGCAACGAACCAACCGGTAGGTTTTATGCCATGGCATACCCGGATGGCATCATCGAGGTGTGGGACGTGGGGGGAGGGGGAGGCGAAGACGGCCTGTACCCCGCTTACAGCCTGCGGGAGCATTATGGGATGGTTTCGTCCATGCTGATGACCCGGGATGTGCTGGTAAGCTCCGGGTACGACGGCCGGCTTATGGTATTTGACCTGCTAAAAGGCGAGGTGCGCTTCATGATCCCGGTGGGCGAGCGGGTGCCTGGCATCGACATCGACCCTGAGGGGCGGTTGGTGATGGCCATGACGGAATCCGGTTCATATGCGGATGTGTACGACCTGGCCACCGGGCATCGCCTCTATCGGCTGAGGGCGGAGCCGGGGGACCGTATCGTGGACATGGGGTTCTTGACGGACGGGGACGGTGTGGCAGGCAATACCGATGGAGCCGGCGGAATCGACCCGGCTGACAGGGCCGATGGAACCGGCGTAATCGGTCCAACTGACAGGGCCGGCGGGACCGGTGGAACCGGTAGAACGGATATAGACGGCGGAGTTGACGGGGGCGACCAAACTGGCGGCGTCGGCGTGGCAGGCAATAACGCCGGGCGCACCCGCCAGGTGGTGGCGGTTATGGAGAGCGGCCGCGCCATCGTGGGCGATATTTACGAAGAAACCGGAGAGTTGGTGGCATTGGCGAAAGAGACGCTGGGATTTCATGAAAACCATCAGAACTGACCTTGCATAACTAAACATATCGACGGCATTTTTCACCATAGACGAACACAGCAAAACTGTCCACGTGGAGCGGATACTCTATGCGTCCCGGGACTGGGGCCATCTGCTTTGATGCTTTGTCGCCGATGGGAAAGAATCGCCCGGGGCGCAGTGGCGGCCCCTAGGCGGAAATCTTGGCGTACCTCTCGGCGCCCAAGGTGTCCATCATGAACGCATAGGGGGAGAGGCTGCCGGAACCAATCATGGAGAATATGCGGGGGCTGGCTCCGGATACCAGCACCACGCCTTTTTTGTTCATGGTCACGGGCTGCTGCCGGTTGCGGCTGGCCACGTTCCAGAAGACAAGGTTTGGCAGCGCGTACCCGTGTGCCGCGAACAGGTTCTTGGCGTACTCGAAATTCGTGAGATTCGCCCCCCTCGCGCAGGAGTCAAACTCCATGTCGGAGATGATGTAAATGGTCCCGGGCAGCTCTTCCTGGGGCACCGAATGTTTGACGGCGGTGCGCAACACCAGTTCAAAGACCTTCTGGATATTGGTGTTCGCCACTTCGTTGAACGACGCGGCATACCGCACCTTCCCATAGATGTCCCGGCCCTTGATCTCCACCAACTGCGGGTTCTCGGAAAACGTGATGAAGTGGTTCCGGAACGCCCCTGTGTTGCGCTCGGCGAAATAGATCCCCAGGGACAATGCCACGCTGGCGGGGATAGGGTTGCCGCCGCCGTACATGGAGCCTGAGCCATCCACCACCACGAGGGCATTCGCGCCGCCCGCAAAGTCGGCCTGCGCTTTCCAGGTGACATCCATGCTGCGGCGTTCGTCGGCGGTTATGTCCGCATGGTTCTTCCTGGCGGACAAGGCCGGGCGGATGATCTCATAGGGCATCAGCGCAGCCGCGTGAAGCGTTTTCTCGCCCTTCTCCACGCAAGAAAGGAACTCTTGGTAGCGCTCGCCGTCATTGCGCAAAAACGCCTGGCGGTACTTCATCATCGCATTGGAAGGCTGCTTGGCATAATCGAAGGTGTAATCCCGCTCCCGCAGGTTGTTTTCGATGATGGCAATCCTTGCGCGCAGGGCACAAAGAGCTTTGCGGTATTCCTTCTCGCCCATGCCAAGCGCCTTGGCCAGCATCTTGCCATGGCGGACGGTATCGGCATGGTGCGCATTGACGGAGGGCAGCCATTTGCCAAGCAGGGACACGTTCCCGCCTGCCGCCAGCGCCGCCATATCGGACTCGAGCTGCGCCTTGATAAAGCCTATCACCTGGGGTTTTGCCGGGGTGTCCAAAAGGCAAAGCACATCGTCGAACCGCCCGAACTCCGGCACCGCCCAGAGGTTTTTGGCCACGCTTGCCGCCCTGTCGCGCGCCATCGACTGCAGGATGGTGCGGAAGACGGCGCGCTCCCCCAAACCGCCACGGATATCCCGGGCGAAAAACAGGGTCTTGAGCGCGCTGTCCCGGTCTTCGGCCCAGGCGCGGTCGAAGCGGGCCTGGATCTCGGTTTCCGGCTCACGTCGCAGCGCCCCGATGGTCGCAAACAAGTCCAGGCAGTCGGACTGCGTGGTCAAATAGGTGGCGGCGCCGTTCTCGGTTACGGTTCTGTTCGCCTCATTCTTCAAGTGGTTCAACATGGTCTGATCCTCCTTGCCCCATGGGCAGGTGCATTTTCTGGGTCTGCCCGGGGGTTGTATTGCTCCACCAACCAAACAATGCGCGTTCGACATTGGTCTTGGCTTTGCGCAAGGTTTAGTCGGCGGGGCAATAAGTGTTGCACAAGGCACGGTTAACGGTTCGCTTAAAGTTGTGCTTTGGTTTGCTGTATGTGCCTTTACGATGGCCATTATAAACATCGTGCATGGGATAATCATGGAAAAAAAGTTGCGAACTTAAGAAAGTGGTGTTTTACCCCGGACCTGGCAGTTCCTGCTAGACAATCATGAAAAAGAGTTGCGAGCTTAAGAAAGTTCCTGCTGCATGGCGAGGCGTTTTTTGATCAATGTTATGAAACTGTCCGGGGATACCACCTGCACCAGGGGACCGAAAGAGAGGATGCGGATGAGGATCTCGGTTTCGTCTTGCGTCTCGTACCACAGCTCCACGTCATACATCCCGTCGCCCGGCCGCCTGGTCTCTTTGCGGCAGTCGGAGAAGTGGAGCATGACCCGGTCCAGGGCGTTGCGCTCGTTTTTCAATGTAAAGCGGACCTGGGCCATGCGGCGTTTCGGCGGGATGGGCGCAGGTACGGCTGGGACGATGCCGCCGGAGTGTGCCGGCGTCGCGCCCGTGGGGTCCGGTGTTTCACCGACGGGTGTTTCCGCCCGGCAGTGTGCCGGCGTCGCGCCCGTGGGGTCCGGTGTTCCTTTTTCTTTGGGGCGTGGCATGAAACGCCTATCCGTCAGTTCGCAGACCTCGATGCGCGCCAAGTTTATGTATGCGGCGTGCCACCCCCCGGCTGTTTCCAGGCGGAACTTGTCGTCCTTGGCGGAGTATTCCAGGCGGTGGGGGATGAAATGCCCTCGCATCAGGCGGCCGACCCTGTTGCGATACTCTATATAGAAGCAGCGGTTCTCTTTCATCCCGGCCACGACCGTATGGAAGCGTTCGATATACCCCGCGTCAGTAAATGGGTCTCCGTCGGTGTAGCGGTCGAAGTACACGAAATCTTCCGGCACAAAGAGGGGCTCCACGTCGTGCAGCGTTGCAAGCAACTTTGTGAAGGAATCCTCACCGCTGCCGGGGCTGTCAGTGATACCGTTGCCATGGGTGGCACCGGTTCGGGCGTCCTCGGATTCCCATAACGGCTGGCTCGCTTGTTTGAAGAGTGCGATGCGCGGGTCCAGGGAGATGGCCTTCAGCCAGCGCTTCTGCAAAGTGGTCAGTGGCATCCGGGGTTTGTGCCTGATGGGCGTCTGAAAGGACCCGTCCCGGGAAATGCCGGATGATGGGTGCAGCAGCGCCCATTCCCCGGTTTTCAGGGCGGGCACGATGGACAGGACGCTCTCCGAAAACGCCTGCTTGCGGACGATCTCATCCATGCGTTTCGCCGTGAGCCCCCCCTCAAGCGCCTCGGAGATGATGGCGGCGACCGCATTGAAATATGCGCTGTAGACTTCACTGAACAGCATCGTCGGCGTCTCCTTTCCCGCGGCATGATGCCGGGACTGGCTGCACTTCGTCCATCTCGGGTGGATAATCCCTGTGGGGATGGGATGCGGGCACGCCCTTAGGCGTTGACGGGCTGCCGGGTAGGTAATCCCCGCATGGAGGGGATGCGGGCACGCCCTCCGGGGCGGGCTGCCGGGTGGGCGTGCCGCATCCATACATGGACGCCATGGTGGCATAGTCATCCCAGAATCGCCGCTCCACTTCTTTGTTGGAGCATGCCAGGGATGATATGCGCCCGATGAAAGACCGCAGCCATGGCATGAGCTCCATGGCGTCGTATACATCCGCCGAGAATGTCCACTCACCTGCGGCGGTCTGCGTGACTTCCCCGCACCGCTTTTCACGAAGGAGCCTGTGGATGATGTGTGTGTCTTTCGGGTCAACGGCCAGCGCCATCTCAATGTGTTCGATGTGGTAGGAACCGCAGGACACGCCCCAGATATGCGGCCGCTCATTTGCCAGAAGGGCCTGCATGGCATCGAAATCCAAGGTTGGGGTTTCGGCACGTGCCGGTTCGGCGGCATCGGCCCGAGGGGGTATCTGGCGGTGTCGGCGCAGGAGGTGGGTTTCGGCACGTGCCGGTTCGGCGGCATCGGCCCGGCCATGTTCATGTGGCGCTCTGCGCCGGGATGACCGTTCGGTGTCCCAGGATGGATCTGTATCCGTCAATGCGCCAAAGTGGCACTGACCGCCGTCTGTAGGTTGCGCAGGTCGGTCGCAGGATGGATCTGTATCCGTCACTGCGCCAAGGCTTTTCACGCCGACGATGGCGTCCAGCCGGAAGAAGACGATCCTCATTTTCCAGCCGCTGTACGTCGCTACATACTGCCTGCCCCCCTGGGTGCTGACGAAGATTTTCAATGGCACCACCACGGAGCGCTTCACGCCGCCCCTGTGGTCGGACGCTAACTCCAGCTCGACTATATGATGCCCATGGATGGCTTCCAGCAGGTCCAGCATGACGCCTTGGTCCAAAGCGAAGAGCAGGTAGCGGTGCTTGAATGAGAATGCGGGCAAAGCGCCTCCTGGGCAAGCCGGCAGGTCAGTAACCTCGGGGCGGACATCGCCAAATGGCCCGCCAGAGGGGGCAGCGGATCCACTGCCTGCGGGGGAGCTATGATGACGGGCGGTGTCCGCGGGCGCGGGGCGGCCCGGAGACGATGGGCCGGCATAAGCAAATTTGTCCAGCAGGAAACTCCCCACCACGCCCAGGGGGGCGGCTTCGGAGAAGAATGTGACTGCGCTGCGCCAGGGTTCCAGGCGGGATTCCAGGCCGGCAAAGTCGGGGGGCAGCGTGTAAAGGAACTGTTTCCCTTGTTTGATGGCGGCAAACAGCCCCAACCCGGTGTACTCTTTCAGCTTTTTGCGCAGGGTAGATTCGTCCATCGGTTCCGTGAGGCCAGACGGCAGGGATCCATGGCCTTTCGAAGCCTGGCGGCCACCGGGTGCATCGATGGGTTGCGGGCCGGAAGATGTCTGGGATCCATGACTTTTCGAAGCCTGGCGGCCACCGGGTGCGACTGACGGCACGTGGCGGACAAAATGCGCCAGATAGTCATTGTCAATCGCATCCAGCAGCTCGGGGATGCCCCTGGGTTTCCCGTCTGCCAGGATATCGAGTAGGATGAAATGCAGGTTGATGTCGTTTTTGGTGAAGGTCGCGGCTTGCCATGCCTTGTAGAGGGGGTTGTGGGGGATGTGGCGGCTGTCCACGGAAAAGAAGACCGCCTTGCCCGATGCGTCTTGGCGAAAGGACATGAATTCCCCAAGCCAGCTCTCGATGCGGCGCTTTTCATTGTCGTAGCTGCGCGCGCTTTTCGTGCCCACCTCGTCACGGCTTTTGAAGCCGTACACGAAAAACTCCCGCATGTATACCCGTATGCGCGCGATGTCCTTGATCAGTTCGCTGTAGGCCATGCCACCCTTTCCCGGCGCTTCGTCTCAGCCGGTTTTTCCATCATGTCTTTTTGCGATTGCTCCGCTCCACAAACTCCAAATAGTCCGATGAGTGCCGCCCGCGGCGCCAGAAAAAGAGCGCATAATGCGATCGCCGTTCGCCTGCCACCTATCATACCACAAGACGCAGGGGACCGCCACAGGTTTCTTGTGTGCATGGTCAATTCTGTGGGGGGTGCAGGAAATTGCGAAGCTACGCGGGGGTGTATGTGGCGGTTTCCTTGGTCTCGGAAAACAGGCCCAGGAAACCGCGCAGCTACCTGGGTGAAGGGGGCATGGCCTCACTGGGACACACATGTGCCTTCGGGCGCCCCCGCCAGCGGGCCGCTGGCTGTATTCCGCGGGCATGGCCTCACTGGGACACACATGTGCCTTCGGGTATGGTGAGCATGAAGTAGTAGGCCTCGGAGGGCTGGAGGGTGAGGCCCAGCCCTTTGCAGGCGGTTTCCAGTATCCGGGTTATCCTCTCGAACTGCCGGGGTTTCCGGCTCATGATGCCGTCTTTGTCGTCGGGCATGGGCATGGGGCCCTGGGTTTTCAGCCTTTCGAACATCGTGACGATGTGTATGTACATCCTGACCTGCAGATCGGCGGGGATGCCCGTGGTGGCGCCGCCCCCTATGGCCCGCAGCACATAGTCCGCCTGCTTGGCCGCCATGGCGGAATCGATGGAGGGCGCGAAGTACTTGAGCCTCTTGGCGATCTGGTCGAAGCGGATGTGGAGGGGCAGTTCTTCCTGGGTCAGCTGGGTTTCCAGGCCCTGGTTGCTCCAGCCGTTCAGGATCATGATGATCCTGTTGATGCCTTCCTGGCTGGTGACCTTTTCCATGCTGACGAATGGCACGCCGGAGATCTGGGGGTCGATGAAACCGATCACCAGCTTGAGTCGCTTCCCGAGGCGCTCAGCCAGCTCCAGGATGTCGTCTTTCAGCCCTATGGGCATGATGTCCGTGTTCATGAACACGGACTGGAACTGCAGGAGCCACTCCCGTATCCGCCTGGCGGACCCGCCGCCGGTGATGCAGCTGACGATGATGACGCCTTTGCCCTCTTCCCGTGTCTCTTCCCCGATTTCCACGAAACCAATCCTGTCGAAGAGGGAGTGGACGTAGCTCCTGTAGTTGGATATGCACCTGTCGGCAATGCGGTTGAACCCCTCGTCGGTGGTGAGGATGCCTTTGCATATCTCCAGCGCCATCAAAGTGTTCAGCCCCGGGATGACCCTGCAGGGGATCCCTGTGGTCTCGGCCAGGCGCCGCTCGTAGTACTCGAAATTGTCGCTGTCCGTGAGGACGATGACGCCCCTGCCCTCGTCGCTCTGGCGCACCGCCAGGCACAGGGTGTCGTACACCGCCTCCGAAGAGCTGCTGATGGGCATGTCCACCGCGCGCACCAGTTTGGTGAGGAGGACCTGGTTGGTGAAGTCCGCAATGCTGGTGGCGGTGGTGTTGCCGTGGCACATCACCACCAGCCCCACATGGTTCTTGGTGTCCAGTTTGGACTTGTTGTCCAATAGCAGGGCGATGATGGTGGCTTCGTCGTCAGTCAATGTGATCCGGAGCGCATTGTCCAGGAAAGGCGTCATCTTCTTGACAAACTGCAGTTTCTCGTCCAGCTCGCCCACCAGCTGGCGGATGCCGGGGCCGGAGGAGGCCTGGCCTGCCTTTTCCTGGAACATGATCTGCTGGAGGTACCTGGCCAGGGTGAAGCAGATCACGTCGGGGTATGGGCAATGGAACTCATTGCTGGCTAGGCGCACGAACTCGTTTGCAGCCGCCATGACGCCCAGCGAGACTGAATCAAAGATATCCAGCTCCGGGGAGTCGGGGTTTTTTTCGGCTCCAGGCGATCCCGCCGGGGTGCTGATATGGCGTTGGAGGTCCAGGGACACCAGCTGCCCGATCTCATAGGGGGCGATGTGCTCGTCGGCGTAGTGCGCCGCCCTGCTTTCGATGAAGTCATACAGGTCCACGTCGCCGTCCGCGGGAACCATGTGCGGGGCGGCCGGGTCCAAACCTCGCCCGGGGCTCCCAGCCCCATGTGCATGGCGGGTGGGGCCGGCGCCTGGTTGGACATGGCCTGGGGCCGCCGTTGCCATCGATGTGGGAATGGGGCCTGCGGGGGGTTCCCCCAAGTCCACGACCAAGCTGCGGCGCTTGACCCAGGACTCCAGGTAACGCTCGACGTTTTCCGGGACCGGGGCGCTTTGGGCCTGGCGTGAAAGGTTCCGGCTGTGAAACTCTATGGCCGGCTGCGCATCCCCGAGCTGCTGTGCATTGCGGTACTCCAGGTACCCCCTGGCGCAGCAGAGCTGGATCTCTTTGCGCAGCCCGCCGATGTTGCCCTCGCCCTGGTAGGACACAAGCAGCCGGAGCGCATGGGGCGAGATGCGTATGGGGATCATGAGCCGTTTCGCCTCTTCGGACAGAAAATGGTAAATGAGGTCGATGCATTCACCGACCGGGCGTTCCCCCAGAGCAGGGATGCGTATCAGCATGGGGATGCGCCTGCGGAATGTCTGGAGGAAAGCGGCTTCCGGGCTCTCGGTGGTGGCGCCGATGATCATGAGGTGCGCGGTCAGGTCAGCGGTGCCGCCGAGCCGCCTGAAAAGCCCCCTGTCTATGAGCGTGAAGAGCATCTCCTGGCCGATGGCCGGAAGCCTGTGTATCTCGTCCAGGAACAGCACGCCCCCGTCCGCTTCCTCCACAAGCCCCCTCTTGGTGGCCTCGGCGCCGGTGAAGGCGCCCTTTTCGTACCCGAAAAGCTGCGAAAGGAGCAGCTGCGGGTTCTCATAGTACTCCGCACAGTTGAACACGACGAAGGGTTTGGGCTGGGCGCCGGGCGTCTGGTTTTGGTCCATGTAGCGCCAGATTTCCTCGGCCATCAGCGTCTTGCCCACGCCGGGCTCGCCGATGATGAGGGTGTGCATGCCATAGGGCGGGTACGAGGCCCCGGCTTTCGCGAGCTGGGTTTGGAGGCGGAGGCTGCCTTCGCTGCCTATGATCCTGGAAAAATCAGGAGGTGGGGCAGCGGGTGTGGCCGGTCCGGCGGGCGGGGTGGTCTTCCCAGTGGATGGAGATGAAGCCGTGTTGATGGCTGTGGGTGCAGACGGTCCGGCACAGGAGGTTATGGGGCGCGGGGATGCCTGGCCGGGCGTCGCCTGGTTCCCTGCCGGGAAATACCTCATGGGTCGCGTCCCCTTCCTCTGCAGATGCCCCTGCTTCACGAGGGTTTGGAGCGTGACCGATGCGTCGTTGGGCCAGATCCCCAAGCGCTCTGATACGGTCCTGGCATCGATGCCATTGGCTGCGTCATCGGCGGTGGCGCCGGCGAACCACTCTTTGACAAATTCCAGCACTACGTCTGCGGCTGTCATGTGTTAACCCCTTTCTGCGCATTGGGATGGGAACCCGGGCAGCCTGGTCGGCGGGGCAGCAAAGCCCTGGAAGCGGCACCTCCGATGCCCATCTGGCCCCTGTACTTCGCCACGGTTCTCCTGGATATGGAGATGCCGCGGGCCAGCAGATGATCCGCGATCGCCTGGTCGGTGACGGGCGACCCGGGGCTTTCCTCCCCTATCAACGAACGGATCGCATCCTTGGCCGCCGCCTGGGATACGCCCATGCCCTTGCCCGTACCCGTACCCGTACCCGTACCCCCATCTGCCCCCCCGTCTGCCCCCCTTGCCTGGGCGTTTGCGGGGAGCGGGCTGGAAAATAGACTGCGCAGTGGTATGGCACCCCGTTTGGTCTGGATGTATTTGCCGTTCACGCAGCGGGTCACGGTGGAAGGGTGCATGCCGATGGCAATCGCCGCCTCGCGCATCGTGACAGGGTTCGGGGGACGGCCGCCGACCGTGAGGTACTCCCTCTGTACATCCAGCAGGTAGAGCATGAGGCTCTCCAAGGCCTTGCGCCTCAGGGAGAGCTGGTGCACCAAAGCGGTCGCCTCGGAGTATTTCGAGCGGATGAACTCGCAGGCGCAAAGGTCGCCAGCCGCCGCCTCCAGGGCCGAGTGGTAATAGTCCGCGCCTACAGACACGAAACCGTCGCCGCCGTGTATGACCAGTTCCACGCCTCCGTCCACCATGTTGACCTCTATCTCCGGAAAGACATAGCCGGGGGGTGCGCTTTGGGGGAAAGCGCCGCCCGGGAAAGGGGAAAGGCCGGACAGGTACCGCAGTATGGCGCGGAGTGAGTCCGGGTCGGTTTCGCATAGGCCGCAGAGGCGTTTGGTGTTCCCGGAGAGGATGAGTTCCTCTGGCACATTCAGGAGGCGCCGTATGGCGTCGTAGTCGGGGTGCGACTCGTCCGCCTGCAAAAGCAGGCACTCCCGCAGGTCGTAGGCCCCTACGCCCCTGGGCTCGAATGTCTTGATCAGCTCCAACGCTTCCGATACTGTTTCCTGGCGCAGCCCGCCCCGCCGGGCGATTTCATCTGCGCCATAGGGGCAATACCCCCGGTCATCGATGAAGTCAATGACGCACAAACCCGCCTCCAGCACATCGGGGCGGCATCCATGGGTGATGAGCTGGAGGCGGAGGGACAGGGCTAAGGTATCCATGGGGTCGGGGGAAGAAATCAATTCATCGGGGCGGCATGACGACGGATTCACGGTGGTAGGGTCGAGTGCATAATCCAGCTCGATGAAAGGGTTGTCCAGGGTGACCTTTTCGATGAACCGCAGCAAATCGGGGTAGGGCAAGGAGAGCAGGTGGAAACTCTGAAGCAGCGTATGGGACAGCCCCTGGCGCTGTGCCTGGCGTTGGCCGGGGGCCTGGTGTGCGCCGGGAGCTTGGAGGTGGCTGGGGGCCTGGTTGGTGGCAGTGACATGGAGCGGGCCGGGGGCCTGACCGGATACGGCGGCATAGCCCTGGCTATGGGATGGGCTATGACCGGGGGTGTGACCCTGGCCCGCGGCTGTGCCATGGTAAGGCACCGGGTGGGGGAAATGCGGCCGGTCGGGGTTTGGGGCCTGGTGTGCGCTTTGGGGCCGGGATGGGTTCATCGTGTTTGCCCTCCATGGGCGTCGGAGCATCTTTGGTATCCTGAAACATCACATCGCCGATAAAAATGAAAGAAACATGCTGTCTGTGAGTGTCTGTGGCTTTGGCATATAGTGTGGCACGATAATTGCATATAGTCTGTTGAAAACCATTGTAACATGGTATTGCATACAATGCAACATGTATTTGCAAAAGGGGGTGAAAATTTGTATAGAATAAAAGCAACGGTCAAGGTGCCGCCGGACCAGTCCGACGCTGTGGCGGGAAAACTCAAGGGGTTTGGGATAGTCGGCATCGAAAAGCGTATCGTGCCTTTCGGGGAGTTCGTTTCGGAAAGCAGGCTTTACTGGGACTGCGTGTTTGAGGGCATGTTCGAGGGCGGCCGGGATGCGGCGTACCTGGAGTTCTATTTCGAGGACAGCCAGGAGGGGCGGGCACAGGCATACTCCCTGGAGCTGAACCTGCAGCAGATACCGCTGAACCTGGCATATGTGGCAGGGTGATGCAAAAAAAGCGGAGCGGGGCTGGCGCTGCCGAGAGTGGTATACGTAATTCATGGCACGATAATTGCATATAGTATGGCAGCGGCAGTACCCTGGGGATGAATGATTGCATGTTGATATGGCAGTGGCAGTACCCAGGGGATAGATGATTCCATATGATATGGCAGTGGCGGTACCCCGGGGACAAATGATTGCATATAATGTGTCAGTGGCAGTACCTTTGGGATGAAGTGTGGGATATGGTTTGGCAGCGGCGGCTTCATGTGGACGAGGTAGAAGATATGTATGCGATGGAAACAAAAATCATCAACCAGACGGGGCTGCATGCGCGGCCCGCGGCGACATTCGTCTCAAAAGCGGCGACGTTTTCGGCGGATATCACGATACAGAACCTGAACACGGGGCGGGAAGCGAACGTGAAATCCATCGTGGGTATCCTGACACTGGGGCTCTTCAAAGACACGCCGGTGAAGATCAGCGCGGTGGGGGGCGACGAGTCGGAAGCGGTCAAGGCACTGGTGGAACTGGTCGAGGGCGGGTTCGGGGACACCTGAAATGCCCGGCGGGTACCATTGCCCCACCAACCGAACAATGCGCGTTCGGAATCAGGTTCAACTCTGCGCAAGGTATGGTCGGCGGGGCGACACACAACCATCATCGGGAGGTCATCGGGAGGACAAGAATGAAAGTGCGTTTTGACAGGGAGAACATAGAGCCGGGGCTTACGGGGATCATTCTGCTTTCCCACGGCCCCCTCGCGCCGGCCATCCTGGAGACGGCGGAAATGATCATAGGGAATCAGGCCAATGTGGCGGCGTTCGCATATGAGCCTGCTGACACCATGGATGGGTTCGCGGGGGCGGTGTCCGAGGCAATAGGGGTTTTCAACGGTGACGCCATCGTCTTCACGGATCTGTGCGGTGGGACGCCGAGCAACATCGTCATGTACGAGGCATTGAAAAACGACAGGCCCCTATATGCCATCGCGGGGGTCAACCTGCCTATGTTCATGGAAGCGTGCGCACTGCGCGCCGTGGGGCCGGTGGAAACGGTCCTGGCGGAAGCGGAAAAAACCGGGCGCTTGGGGATCGTCAATATCACCGAGCAGACCAAAAGGCACAAAGAAGCCGCAAGTGTCTGAGCCTACGAATGACCACGGCGGACCGCAGATGCGCGGGCCGGCAAAAAAGGCAACACCAACCGGAAATGTCCGAGCGCTAAAACCAACAGAAGGAGGCCATGAATGTCTGAACCTACTCTTATCAGGGCGGACAACCGCCTGCTCCACGGGATGGTGGCGACGCATTGGGTGAGGGCTTGGCACATCACCCGCATCATCATCGTGGACGACGGCGTCTATGGGGATATGTTTTTGAGGCAGATCTATGAACTTGCGAAACCGCTGGAGACTTCCGTGGAGTTCTGGACCATGGACGACGCGGTATCAGGATGGAAGGAGGGGAAATTCGAGGAGGCGCCGGGCGAACACATACTGTTGCTGATCAAGAACATCTACAACGCAAAGAAAATGTTCGACGAGGGTATGAATTTTTCGAAACTCATACTGGGGCCGATGGAAAGCATCAAGGGCAAACAATGCATCAACAATGTCTACTTCATGGATGATGCGGATGCGCAGGTGCTGGACGGCATGGCTGGCCAAGGCGTCCAGATAACATTCCAGGAGCAGAGCGTGACAAAATCCACGACTTGGGAGAACATCAAGGCGAGGTATTTCAAGAAGCTGTGATGATGCGAGCACCCGGCGCCGGGTGGGGCGTGTCGTCAGGGTCAGGAAATATGAAGTGTGTGCAGCTTACAAAGAGAGGAGAAGGAAAATGTCAATTGGAACCGCATTGCTTTTGGGATTTTACATGATGTTCGTGTCGGCCATGGTGCCGAGCCCATGCCTGCTGTTCAACGGCCTGACCACTTCGCTGTGGGTCGGGCTAGTCATGGGGGACATCCCCACCGCGGTCGCCCTGGGCGCCAGCCTGGAGCTGATCTACCTGGGCGCGGTGGGCGCCTCGGGCGGCGTACAGATCCAGGACGAGCCGTCGGCGGTGCTGGTGTCGGTGCCCCTGGTCATGCTGTCGGGCCTGGACCTGCCCGCGGCCATAGCGGTGGCGCTGCCCATAGGGCTTTTGTGCGCCCAGCTGAACAACCTGCAGCAGCTGGCTATGTCCATCCCCACGCACATGGCTGAAAGGGCTGCGCAGAAAGGCGACATCAGGGGCATCTACATAGCCAACTGCGTGACGCCGTACATCCTGCGCATATTCATCCGCTGGCTGCCGGTGAGCATCCTGGCCTACCTGGGCGGGACGGTGGCGCAGTCCGTCGCCGGCAACATCCCCGCTTTCCTCACCAACGCACTGTCGGCGGTGGGCGGCGTGATGCCTGCGGTCGGTTTCGGGATCATCATATACACAATGGGCCACAGGTACCTGGTGCCTTGCCTCCTGGCGGGGTTCTTCCTGGTCCAGTTCACAGGGGTGTCGGCCATAGGCGCGGCGATGGCGGGCGGTTTCCTGGCATTCGTGTACTGGCTGGTGGCGGTGCGCAAGAAGGGCGGCGAGAAGGCCGCGGCCCCGGCTGCGGAAAAGGCAGACACGGTGAAGCGGGTGCTCACCAAGAAGGAACTGCTCAAGACTTTCTGGATGTGGATCATCTTCGTGATCAACTGCGAGTCATGGGAGAGGAAAGAGGCGGTGGGCTACGTCGCCGCATTGGCGCCCAGCCTGAAAAAGCTCTACAAGGACGACAAGGAAGGCCTGGCGGAGGCGCTCTCCAGGAATATGGAATTCTTCAACACTGAAACCACTTTCGGCGCGGTTATCCCGGGCATCACCCTGGCGATGGAGGAGCAGAAGGCCCTGGGCGAGCCCATCACCGGTGACGCGATCACCGCGGTCAAGACGGGGCTCATGGGCCCGTTCGCGGGGATAGGCGACTCCATCAAGTGGGGCCTGCTCTACATCGTGCTGGTGGGGCTGTTCATCCCCGGCTGCGTCGCCGGGAGCGGCCTGGCCGCGCTCATGCCTCCGGTGCTGTTTGCCGCCATAGCGTTCGCCATCGCCTGGTTCATGTTCAATTTCGGCTACAAGTCCGGCACGAACTCCGCTGTGAGGCTGCTCCAGAGCGGGCTGTTCGCTGACCTGATCCCGGTGCTCACCATCCTGGGCATGTTCATGATCGGTGCGCTGGGCGCCACCTATGTCAAGGTGACCACGCCTATCGCGATACCCACGTCCAACCTGGGGAGCTTCAGCATCCAGAACACCCTGGACTCCATCGCGCCGGGGCTTTTGTCCCTGGGGACCATTTTCCTGTCCTTCTGGATCACCAAGAAGTTCAAGAATTTCCTGTGGACTGCGCTCATCATGTTCGGCATCGCGCTGGTGCTGGGCCTGCTGGGGATCATCGCATAACTGTGTATTGCCCCGCCGGCCAGACCTTGCGCAAAGTTGCGACTTGTGTCGAACACGCATTGTTTGGTTGGCGGGGCAATGGCGCTTATGGCTGCAGGCATATCGAAATGTGCTCGAATGTCCGACAAGCTGCGATTGTATGTCCGCCTGGCGACATTCAGGGCACAAGGGCAAATGCCGTTGGGTATAGCGACGGTGATAGATGTGCCGCATTGTAATGTGCAGTCATGCTGGGCCGTGCCGTATGCCGTTGGGTATAGCGACGGTGATAGATTCGCCCCTGTGCGGGCCGTAGCGGCCGGCCTGCACGGGAGAATCGCATAGGGAGGAATCCTATAGGAAAGGGGGGGATTTCGGTGGCTTTGGGCCAAACCGATTACGATATCGCAAAACAGGTGGCTTCGGCGCCTTTCTGGAGGCAGGACATATTTGCTTCGCTGTTTTCGGATGATTTCACCATGGATTTCACTTTCGCGCCGCCGGGGATGCCCACACACTTCGACACATGGGAGGGCGAGCGGTGCTTCGAGTGGCTCAACCGCACGGTGAGGAGCTGGGATGTGAAGCTGGAGGAATTCTACGGGACGCCGCCTTGGGGGTCTTCGCCTTTCGGTGGAAGCGGCGCCACCTGCGCCACCCCCGTACCCGGGGTGTTCTGGGCGGTGGGGGAGCGCGGCGGCGACGTGTTCTGGGGCGGCCGTGACGGGCATTTCCACTCGAAATTCTTCATGCGCATCGAGCTGGCCGGCGGCAAGGTTACGTACATCAAGATCTGGATGGACCCCCTGGCGTTTTTGCGCGCGGCAGGGCGTGAGGTGCCCAGGTACGCCATGGACATCTACGACCCGAAGGTGGATGAGTACATCGCCGAGCACCCGGAGGTCAAGCATTTCGGGGCGACCTACGGGGCGGCCGGGCAGGGGGCGGACCTGGACATGGCGCCGGGGGCCGTCGCTGCCAGGCGTGAAAACAACCTCAGATCATTCATCTGCGGGGAAGAGCGCGAGAAATACCGCAAACTGGAGACTTTCGCCCCCGGGTTTCGGGGCGGGGCCTGGTTCGCCCCCATGGAGATGCCCGAGGGGGTGGGCATGGGGACGGACCAGCTCATGGACGACCACGGCGTGCCGCCCCATCTGGAGCAACGGATGCAGGCCTGGGTGAAGGCGAGCAGCCCCTGGATGTACAAGCACCCCCGTGGGCGGGTGTTTGCCACGGACGACGTGAACGTGTGGTTCGTGGAGATGAACGGGCACGGGCCGGCGAGGTGGAGGGGCAACGGTTACGACTACGGGCATTACCACCAGCCTTACCTGCTCATCGCCAAGTTCGACGAGGCAGGGCGGCTGACCGTCAGGGACGAGGTGCTCAACCCGGTGAACAAATACAACTGCGTGAACATCAGCCTGCCGAGTTTCCCGTACTATCTGTGAATTCATACAGGTCCCCCTGCGGCTCATCGGCTGGCTAGGGAGTGACTTGTAACGTGAATTCATTCACTTGATCATTCTGCTTCGCCGACTAAACCTTGCGCAAAGTTGAGACCAGTGTCGAGCGAACATTGTCTGGTTGGTAGGGCAATCAATGGGGTTGGGGGTGCACACGGTTGGATTCATATGCGGCTGCAGATGGGTGTGGTTGTGAGCTGCCAAGCCGCAACAGTGACGTCCGCGGTTCCTGGATGTGGTGGTGGAAACGGTGTTCTGCGTGTGGTTGTCAGCCGCCAAGCCGCAACAGTGATGTCCGGCATGACTTTGGGATAGGGGAAAAAATATGCAGACAAAGAGAGGGCTTTGCCCGGAAGAGAGACAGCTGGGGTACGCCAAATACTACTGCCTGGTGCCGGAGCCCCCGGATCCTGTGAAGATGCAGCTCATCCGTTCCGGGCCTATTGACCCTGCGCTGGCGCTGGGCGCCCCACGGATCGCGGAGAAGCTCTTTGATCCTTGGGGCCATATCCGGGAACCGGGTCCAGGCCAACCCGTGGCGGGGGGCGGACAGGCCCCCCATGGGACGGGATCGGCCGCGGGGCGCCCAGGCCAGGAAACAGGCGCAGGGCATTACGGCGCGGAGTTCGGGTATTGCATATTTGCAGACGGGCGCTCTTTCATGGCCAACTACCAGCGGCTGTGGGGTGTCACCCCGGAGATGCTGGAATGGTGGTTCGTGTGGCACTGGGTGCGCCCTGGGGGGGTGCCTGAGGGCTGCGGCAACCTGCGCTACAAGATCTGGTGCCCCCCGGACCACTGGGACGCCTGCAGGGACGAAGAGACCGATCGGGTGTTCCGGGATGAGGGCATACCGCTGTGCGAGAGGCGGCTCATGGGCAAGGGGGCCTACATCTGCGAATCGCTGGACCTGGGTATGGGCGACCCGAAGAAAGATATAACTGTCACTGATTTGCGGTTCGAGGATTTCGGGGTGGGCGCCGATGCGCTCGCCTCGCTGAACCGGCAGCGGTGCAAGCTGTTCGCGGGGCTCTCCAGCGGGGGGAACAAGATCAACCTGCACTTCGTGCGCCCGGTACCGGGCGGCGTGGAACTTAGGACGAGGAGCTACGGGGGGTACACGGTTCGGGACGGGCAGGTGGTAGAGGCGGACGTCCCGCCCGGCAGCGAGGAAAAACTGGTCAAGAACCTCATCCACAACATCGTGGAATGGCAGCACATGCAGCGCTTCCTTCCGCAGCTCTACGCCGAGGAGGGGTGGAAACCCGTGGGCGCGGGCTGAGGAAAAGTGCAAAAAAAGACGGCTGCGGGTGACGTGTGAATGGTGACGTTTTGTCAGCAAACCGTGGTTGACAACCCTTTGACAAGGGTTGTTTTTTGTTGCAGAGATGGTATGATGTGGGTATTAGGATGGCCGCGGGGAAGAGGGCCGGGTACATGAGGATACGGGGTGACCATCGACGGTGCGGAGTGCTGCCTGCGCAAGAGGGCCGGGTATATAAGGATACGGGTAGTGCGGATGTGAATCCGGATGACGCGTGATAGCCGATCTCGGATAAGACCGATGTCGCAATGATGGTCAGAAAGGGGTTGCGGGATGTTCTGTCCGAAATGTGGTGCGAACTTGGTAGAGGGGGCGGTGTTCTGCCCTGCGTGCGGGATAAGGGTGCAGGCGGCTGATGCGCCAAACGTGCAAAATGCGCCAAACGTGCAAAATGCGCAAAATGCGCAAAATGCGCAAAATGCGCAACATGCGCCGAATGCGTCAAATGCTGCCGGGCATGCATTGGCGCCGGTTTTTCAAGCGAGCGGTTTGAATAGCTGGACAGCACAGGGGAACAGAAACAACGTCGCACAAGCGTTGGCGCCGGTCTTTCATGCCGCCGGGGTATACGGCGCGGCGCAGGGGATCCCGGCGGGTGGGCGCGGCGCGGCGCAGGGGATCCCGGCGGGTGGGTACAGCGCGGCGCAGGTGGCGTCGGCGGCAGGTGGGTACAGTGCGGCGCAGGGCGCCTATGCCCAGGAGACGGTGGCATACCCCAAGCTGGAACTGCTGGGCGGGAAGCTGTCCATCCCCGCCATCATCTGGTGCGCCCTGGGTTTCGTCGCCAACATAGCGATGGCGGTGGTCTTCCTGGTCGCGACGCAGGAATACTGGAACAGGTTGCCAAACAAGGCGATGGTGGTCTGCGCCATCGTGACGGGGTTCGCATGCGCGTTCGCGAACCTGGCCATACTCTGCGGCAAGAAATGGGGGTTCTATGCGCTGTGCGCCCTGGCCGCGCTGGGAGTCGTCTTCGCCGTGGGTGCGGGGAACTGGGCCCAGGTACCGCTTGCCATCCTGAACCCAGGCGTGATGTGGCTGTTTCTCATGGGCAGCTGGGGCGGCTGGGAAGAGATAGACGCGCAGAACCGTCAGCGGCGTGAAGACTACCGCCGCCAGCTGCTGGAGATACAGCTGCGCCACCCGGAAATCCGGTTCAAGAACCGATCCACCGCACTGGGGCTGATGTGGCTCTCGCTGTTGGGCCTATTTGGCATACACAGGTTCTACCTGGGGAAGGTCGTCAGCGGCATCTTGTTCTTCTGCACCGTCGGCGGTTGCCTCGTCTGGCTCGTCGTGGACATCGTGCTCCTGGCGAGGGGTGACATGACCGACAGCAAAGGGAGGCCGCTGATGTAGGGGG
>JAISUG010000005.1 GCA_031272185.1 Lachnospiraceae bacterium | reverse complement strand
TGACAAGCAGATCAATGGCTTCGGCGGTGCAAGGGGCCGCGCCGGTTTGGGCGGGGACGGTTTGGATCAGGCATCCGCCGTCCATGCGGCGGCCGGGCAGGCCGGGGGCGACGCCCCGGGATTCCCGGTGGCCGGCCGCAGCCGCGCCCGCAAGACCGACAACGGCGCAAGGGCTGATGCCGTGTCGGGCGGCAACGGCAATGGCAGCGGCAAGGGCGCCATTGGCAAGGGCGCATTGGCTAAAAATGCCGGTGGCATCGGGGGCGGCGCTACGGGGGGCGATGGCGGCAAGGCCGGTTCCAACGGCAACAAGGACAAAAAATGGAAAAAGGAAAAGGGGGGCAATGGCTCTTCCTGGGTCAGCAAGCTGCGTTGGTGCATCGTCATGGTGCTGGTGGAGTGCCTGACGCTGTTTGTGATCTATTCGTATGCGAAAATCGCCAGGGTGACCAACTCCATCCAGCAGATGGCATTTGAACTGTCCAAAGTGGAAAACAAATCCCTCACCGCAGAGGATCTGACCAAGATGCAGGAGGGGTACTGGCTGATAGCCGTGTTCGGGGTGGACAGCAGGGGCACCAATGTGGGCGTGGGCGCCAATGCGGACGTGAACATGATCTGCTGCATCAACCGCGCCACAGGGGAGGTGCGGCTGGTGAGCGTGTTCAGGGACACGTACCTGAACATCAACGACGGCAGCACGTACAACAAAATCAATGCGGCCTACGCCAAGGGGGGGCCCGAGCAGGCGCTATATGCGCTGAACAAGAACCTGGACCTGAACATCACGGACTATATCACATTCAACTGGAAAGCGGTGGCCGAGGGGATCAATATCCTGGGCGGCGTGGATTTGGAGATCAGCAAGGCGGAGTTCCGCTACATCAACTCATTTATCACGGAGACGGTGAAAGCAACCAATGTCCCCAGTGTCCACCTCAAGAGCGCCGGTGAAAACCATCTGGACGGGGTGCAGGCCGTGGCATACGGGCGGCTGCGCCTCATGGACACGGACTACGCCCGCACGGAGCGGCAGCGAAAGGTTATCGAGCAGGCATTTCTCAAAGCGAAAAGCGCGGGCTACAGCGTCCTGAACAATATCCTGGTGGTGTGCATGCCCCAGGTCATGACCAACCTGACATTTTCCGACCTTACTGAAGTGGCGCTTAATGTGTCCAAGTACCATATGGGTGAAACCACCGGGTTCCCCATGGCCAGGGGCGATGCCAACATGGGCAGCAAGGGTGCCTGCGTCATCCCCCAGACGTTGGAAAGCAATGTAAAAGAACTCCATAGGTTCCTGTTCGACACGGAGGACTATGAGCCGACCCAGACCGTGAAAACCCTCAGCGCCAAGATTTCCTCTGACAGCGGGATGTACCGGGAAGGTACCGTGGTGGGCCATGTGTCCACGGAGGGCTACCTGCCCAAATCCACCACGTCCGCTGCCGAAGAGGGTGGCGGCACAGGGTCATCAAAGGGCGGTTCGGGCACATACGAAACCGATGGGGACGGGAACAGGGTCTACGAGACAGACGCCGACGGCAACCGCGTATATGAAACGGATGCAGATGGCAACCGCGTTTATGAGACCGATGCGGATGGCAACCGTGTATACGAGACCGATGCGGACGGCAACCGTGTTTACGAAACCGACGCAGATGGAAATATTATAGGAGACACGGATCCGCCGGGGACAACCAAACCCAAACCGCCATTTGACGATGGGGATTTGTATCCCACAGCTGCGACCACTTCGGGAAGCACAGGGACGGGGGAGGCCGGATCCACGCGGCCATCCACAGGCACCACTGCGCCCGGCACCACCACCGGAGGTTCGATGTACCCCGGGGGGTACAACCCCCAGAGCCCGTACAACCCCACGGCGCCCGGCGACGTGTATGACCCTGACGAGTGGTCGGGGCCGGGGGCAACCGGCGTGACCAACCCTGCGCCCCAAGAAACTACGGCAGGGTCACAGGGCGGTTTGACATATCCGGGGGAAACCAATCCTTCGGGGACGGCGCCGTCCGGCAGCGGCAACACTACCCCGGCAGCCACGACCGGTGCGGGACAGGGCCAGTCCGCGACACCCGGCTCCACCACGGCGTCCACCACACAGGCGGTGACGCCCGGCTCCACTGCGGCCAACCCGGGCCAGACATCGGCAAGCCCCGGCGATGGTTCAACGCCCGAGGGCGCCACTACGGCCGCATCCACCCAGGCGGCCGGCGCACCGGGCAGCGTGGTGGGCACTTCCGGGCCGTCCGGTTCGGACGGGGATGGGCCCGGGGGGCCGTAAAGGCCATAAAGGCCGCCAAGGCCGCACATGACGTAAAAAGGATTATCTCTCATATTGTATACATATTTCGGACACATTCCCTTGCTAGAATCTGCCTTGCAAAGGGAAGCTGACGTACGCTTCCACGGAAAGGAGCAAGGACTATGTTGAACCAAGACGAGTTTTATGAGGATAAACGCGAAAACGGGGATGCGGTTTCCCAGGATACCCCTGACGCGCACTTTGCAGGCGGGGCGGCGCATGACGAGACGGCAGCGGCATTTGACGCCATGAAATCCCAGGATACAGGGGTGTCAAATGTCGGACCGGCATCTTTCGGTACGCCGCAGCCACATGTGGGCGCTCAGCCATACGACGCCCCAAAGGCTTACGGTGAAGCCGGGCAGGTCTACGGAGGTCCCGGCCAGCCCAGCGGCGGTTCCGTGCCGTATGTGCCGGGGCAGACATACATAGGCGGCCAGCCCCAAAGCGGCAAGGCGAACTACGGCCCCGGCCAGCCATATGGCCCCGGACATGCATACAATATGGGCCAGCCATATGGCCCCGGCCAAACCGGCCCCATGGCAGGTCAGAACGGGCCAAACGCCGGGCAGGCGCCTACCGGCGCCGGGTCAAACGCCCCCGGCGCAGGGCCCGTCGTCTACGGCACCGGGCCTATCGCCCCCGGGCAGCCCGCTCCCCACTATGGTCAGGCTGCGGCCCAGCCGGGTGCGTCCCGCCAGGTGGTCACGGCGGTTGAGAAAAAGGAAAAGAAAAGGGGCTTCGGCACAGTGGTGCTGGCGGCGTTGGCATTCGGCGTAATCGCAGGTTCGGTGATGGTGGGGATCCAGGCCGTTTCCAGCCGGATCGTGGCGCAGGGTCTGACTGTCCCCGATGCCACCGTGGCCGCCGTTGCGGAAACCCTGCCTCCGACGACCATCGCGGTCCCGGAGATCAAACAGGCTGCGGAAACAGCCCCGACGGTCATAGCTACCGGGGTGACGTATGACATCCCCTCCATGGTGAAAGACGTGATGCCATCGGTGGTTGCCATAGACAGTACGGTGATGTACCAGGACAATTCTTGGTTTGGCCGGGGTCAGGCCTATGAAGTGCCGGCCAGCGGGTCGGGGATCATCGTGGGCCAGAACGACACAGAGCTGCTTATCGCCACCAACAACCACGTGGTGGAGGATGCCCAGGAGCTGAAAGTGTCTTTCATAGACAACACTTCCGTGGAAGCCAAGGTGAAAGGGACGGATTCCGGGATCGATCTGGCAGTGATAGCCGTTTCGCTGGCCGACATCCCCCAGGAAACCAAGGATGCCATCAAGGTCGCGAAGATGGGCGATTCCAACCTGCTGCAGGTGGGGGAGACCGTGGTTGCCATCGGCAATGCGCTGGGGTATGGCCAATCCGTGACGGTAGGGTGCATCAGCGCCGTGAACCGCGAGATCGAAACGGAAACCGAGACCATCACCAACCTGCTTCAGACAGATGCGGCCATCAACCCCGGAAACAGCGGGGGCGCCCTGCTTAACCTGAAAGGCGAGGTCATAGGCATCAATGCCGCCAAGTATTCATCCACATCGGTGGAAGGCATGGGGTATGCGATCCCGATTTCCGAAGCCAAGGACATCCTGGACCTGCTGATGAACAAGAAAACCCGTGAGAACGTAGAAGTATCCA
This sequence comes from Lachnospiraceae bacterium, assembly GCA_031272185.1. GTDB lineage: Bacteria > Bacillota > Clostridia > Lachnospirales > Lachnospiraceae > JAISUG01. Next base: position 7,245 of record JAISUG010000005.1, on the reverse strand, counting down.
AACAGGGTTATCTGGGCATCCAAGGCAAGGACATCACCGAGGCATATGCCCAGGAACTGGGGATGCCCAGGGGCGTGTACGTGTTCACTATCGTGGAAGACGGCCCCGCATCGAAGTCTGACCTGAGGGAAAAGGACATCATCACCAAGTTTGACGGCCAGAGCGTGAGGGGTATGAGCGATCTGCAGAACATGCTCACCTACTATGAGGGCGGCACGGAGGTCACATTGACCATCGAACGCCAGGAAGGCGGGGAGTATGTGGAAATGGACATCACGGTGACACTGGGCACTCGGCCACAGGAGATGAACCAGTAACCAACATATAAGCGGCGGGCGTAAACCCGCCGCTTTTACGTGGTACTTTGCGTGGTACGATGCGCCCGGAAGTGTTTGCATTATCCGGGCGTTTTTATTATAATGTGGTGCATGGGCATCGGCGGGGCGAGGCGGCGTGCGGGGAATCGGGGATCCGTAATGCAAACTGATGGAAACATGGAAATGGATGGCGAAGGGCGTGCAGGCACCAAGGTGCGGCTGGCGTACTGGGATGTGGTGAAGGGTATAGGGATCGCGGCCATCGTGCTGGGGCACTGCCGCCCGACGGCTTTTGTGTACCTGTACCACCTGCCGCTGTTTTTCTTTGTGAGCGGGGCGCTGTACGATGCTTCCAGGCACGGGCGCGATCCATTTGGGTATCTCGCTGGGCGTATGCGGGGTATATGGCCGAAATTCGTCGTGTATTACTCCCTGGCGGCGCTTTGCCATAACCGGCTTATCGCCTGGGGGGTTTACGACGGGGTGGAAGCATATAACAGGACGCGGTTGCTGGTGGGTCTGTGCAAGGCCTTGCTTTTCGGGTATGACGAGCCTATAGTGGGGGCTATGTGGTTTGCGCCTGTATGGGTGATCAGCGCGGGGCTGTATGGCGGCTGCGTGTGGTTGGGGCTGCGGCTGTCCGATGCTTGGCACGCCGTTACCGGCGCTCCAAAGGGGAACGGGGATGACGCCGGCACCATTTGTAAAAGCCCGGAGGGGAAACAACCTGTGGGCGGCCGGGCTATGCCAAAGCAGGGTACCGGCGGGACGGCCATGCGCATCCGTGCGCCTGGCGGTTACGGGCGCCGCGGCGCCGGTTGGGTAGCTGCGCTGGGAGCGGCGGCGGCATGTGGTTTTGCTGGGGTGTGGCTGATGCTGCAGGGGGTGGGACTGCCCTACATGGGGCAAGTTTCGTTGGTGGCCGTGCCACTGATTGGCCTCGGGCATGGATTGGTGGGCCTATGGCGGGTGATAACAGAGAAACGTGCATTATGGTGCGGTGCGGGCAAACACTGGTTGCAGGTGCCGTTCGTGGCGGCGTTTGCACTGGCCAGCGGATATTTGCTCCACCAGGTGAATGTGAGGTGGCACATATATGTGGACGTGGCGACCAACCAAGTCCCCGGCGGGTGGTTTTACCCCATCGCGCTTCTGGGGATTCTTCACATACTTGCGGTGGCGCGGCTGGTGAGCGCCATAGGGGAAAGGCTGCCCATCGTCACCGCCGCCGCTGCGTTTCTGGGAAGGCATTCTTTTGACATCATGGCATTGCATATCTTCGTTTTCAAGCTGTTTGATGTGGTCTGGTTCGGCCTGATGCACCACGACGCAAAAGTCAACCTGGCCGGGTTCCCCACCAGCGTCGGCGCCTCGATGTGGGGCGCATACCTGGTTTTGGGGCTGGTAGTGCCGGGGATGGCGGGGTGCGGGGTGGAATGGGCCATGGGGAAACTGTTGTACACCCGGCAGCCATCGAAACCGAGGCAGATGTAGGGGAGGTCATTGCTCTGCCATCCGGGAGAGCGGGAGGGGAGCAAAACCACGTGATTTGCAGGAGCCTGTCAGGTTTTCATTGCTTTGCCGCCCGGGAGAGCGGGAGGGTGATACAGGCGGCGATGAATGCTTTCACGATATCCAGCGGGATATAGGGAATAACCGCCACGCCCAGCACGTAGATGAATCCCTTTTGCACCAGCAACATCATCATGATCGAACCCAACAGGTAAACCGCAGGGATGCCGACCAAAGTGGCTATCAGGAAATAGCGCCACAGGTTGTATTTTTTGCCTTTCAGCAGGGAAATCAGCACGCCTGCCGCCAAGAAGCCCAGGATGTACCCGCCGGTGGGGCCGAACAGTTTCCCCGGCCCCGACGTGCCGCCTGCGAACACCGGGAGCCCACACAGGCCTATGAGGATATACGATGAGAGCACCAGTGCTGTCTGTTTGGGCTTCAGCAACATGGCGGTGAGGTTGATGGCCAGTGTCTGCGCGGTGAGCGGGACCGGTGTGAAAGGCAATGGGATGGAAATGTAGGCGCTGACGCAGATGAGCGCCAAAAGCATGGCCATTTCCGTGAGCGCGGCCGTGGTGATGCGGGGTGTGCGGGCGGTGGCGGTGTCAACATGCACCCCGGCAAGCCCGTCTGGCAATACCTGGGATTCTGTCGCAGAAAACGGGGACAGGCCGGGGGCGGTGGTATCAGCGCCCGTCGGGTCCGGGACGCCCATGCCCGACGCCCCGGTACTTGCAATGGCGCCGATGGTGGATGGAGATGCTGCTTGGGTGACTTGGTCCATGACGGATTCCTTTCGTAATGTGTTATTGGGCCATCAACTAAACAATGTGCGTTTAACCAGTGGCGGATGGGGGATGACTGCCCCGATCCCCGGATGATTATACCACGAAGCGGGAGATTGTCAACCATTTTTTTGAAATGGGTTAACGATTTGCAAGGCGTAGGTTACAGGTCGCTTCACCCGGGGGCCGGTGCCAATTTTGGTGTTGCGAAACCAAGCCCGGTTTGGTACAATGGAGAAACCGGGAGGGGAAAGAGTTTGAAGATGGTTGCCAAAGGTTCTCGGAAACTTCCATTGAAATGGAAAGTCTTCGCGCTCACCACGCTGTGCGCCGGGTTTTTGACGCTGGCGGTGGTGGAGTTGTTCGTCTTGGCTGAAGCTACCAAGGCGGACACCCCGGGCTTGGACTACATCATCATATTGGGGGCGAAGGTTCAAAGTGACGGCCCCAGCCTGACACTCCGTCGCCGCCTGGACAGGGCTGTGGCATACCACCAAGAAAGCCCGGACGCTGTTTTCGTGCTGTCCGGGGGCAAAGGTGACGACGAGCCCATGGCCGAGGCAGAAGCGATGTTCCTCTATTTGGTGGGGAAAGGGGTGCCGCCGGGGCAGTTGCTCATGGAAACCCGTTCCACCAACACCACACAAAACATCACCTACAGCAAGACCGTCATCGAGGCGGACGTGGCCAGGCGTCGAGCCGACCGCCAGGCGGAAAAACCGATGGTGGCACCCGGGCCGTACATGGTGGCGGAGGAGAAGCCCATGCTCATAGGGGTACTTACCAGCAATTACCACCTCTTCCGGGCCACCCGCATCGCACAAAAACAGGGCCTGCCCGAGGTAGGGCATGTGGCCTCCACCACAGACGGGTGGCTGCTGCCGGGGTTTTGCCTGCGGGAAGGGCTGGCGGTGCTGAAGGACAAATTCTGGGGACATATGTGAGGCAGGGAATAGGGAATAGGGAGTAGGGAATAGGGAGTAGGGAATAGGGAGCATGGCGTAGGGATTAGAAGATAGAGGATGGAAAAGGACGGACAAATGGGGAAATCCAAGATAGGTGCGCCCGCTGCGTACCGGCTGGTGGGGCAAAAGGAAATCAATGAAGTACATTCGGTGGGCAGCGTCTGGGAACATGTGAAAACAGGCGCCAGGATCCTGACCATGGAAAACGACGATGACAACAAGGTCTTTTCCATCGCATTCCGAACACCGCCGGCGGACCACACCGGCGTGGCGCACATATTGGAACACTCCGTGCTGTGTGGTTCGGCCAAGTTCCCTGTAAAGGATCCTTTCGTGGAGTTGGTGAAAGGCTCGCTGAACACATTCCTCAACGCCATGACATATCCTGACAAGACGGTCTACCCCGTGGCAAGCACCAATGCCAAGGATTTCCGGAACCTGATGGATGTCTACCTGGACAGTGTGTTCCACCCAAATATCCTGCATGAGGAAAAGATCTTCCGCCAGGAGGGGTGGCATCACGAGATGGAGGACACTTCCGGCCCCATCACCCTCAACGGCGTGGTGTACAATGAAATGAAAGGCGCCTTCTCCTCGCCGGAGTCGGTGCTGGAACGCCAGACACTGAAGATGCTGTACCCGGACGTGTGCTACGGTTTCGAGTCGGGGGGCGACCCCGACTATATCCCGGACCTGACATACGAGGCGTTCCTGGATTTTCATGGCGCTTATTACCACCCGTCCAACAGCTTCATCTACCTTTACGGCGACATGGACATGACGGAAACGCTGGAATGGCTGGATGGCGAGTACCTGTGTACTTTTGAACGCAGGGAAGTCCCGTCCCAGATCGCCATGCAGACACCCTTTGTTTCACCGGTTGAATCATATGCCAAATATGCCATCACCGAAAGCGAACCGATGGAAAAGGCGACCTACCTGTCGTCCAACTATGTGGTGGGGACCAACCTGGACCCGGTGCATTACATTGCGTTTCAGATACTGGAATATGCCTTGCTGGATGCGCCCGGGGCGCCGCTGAAACAGGCATTGCTGGATGCGGGTATCGGTGAGGACATCATGGGTGGGTACGGCAATGGCATCCTGCAGCCGTATTTCAGCGTGGTGGCGAAAAATGCCGACGAGGGGCAGCGGGGGGAATTCCTGGCGGTGATCGAGGGTACACTGCGCAAACTCTGCGACGGGGGACTGAGCGAAAAGAGCCTCCTGGCGGGGCTCAACATATATGAATTTCGCTACCGGGAGGCGGATTTTGGATACCCCAAGGGTTTGGTTTATGGCCTGCAGTGCCTGGACAGCTGGCTGTACGACGCCGACCCATTCATGCACCTGGAATATGGCTCGGTGTTTGCAAAGCTGCGGGGGGCGGTGAAAGAAAAATACTTCGAGGGGTTGATCGAGGAGTGGTTCCTGGACAATGGGTTTAGGGGTGTGCTGACACTTTCCCCCGAGCGGGGGCTCACCGGGCGCAAAGAGGCAGAGGTGGCAGGGAAACTCGCACTATACCTGGCGGGGCTTTCCGAAGAGGAAAGGGAGGGGGTTGTGCGCCGGACCCGGGAACTGCGCCGGTACCAGGAGGAGCCGTCCACAAAAGAAGACCTGGAAAAGATACCCATGCTGTCAAGGGGGGACCTGGGCACGGAGGCGGAAAAACCGATATGGGAAGAAATGGAAATCGACGGCGTGAAAGTGGTGCGTCATGACGTATTTACATCGGGGATAGGGTATCTGAAAGTGCTGTTTGACACCAGCCGGGTACCACAGGAGGATTTGCCCTATGTGGGCCTGCTGGGGGCTGTGCTGGGATATGTGGATACCGAGCGGCATGGTTATGCTGACCTGGCCAGCGAGATCGATCTCAACAGCGGCGGGATGCACTTCTCCATCGCCGCATATGGGGATGCGTCGGCAGGAAACCAGGCCGCGGCAAGCCCCGGCGGTGCAGCCCTTTGGGACACAGGTGGCGGCGGGGAAATGCCCGTGGCGCAACATCGGGCGGCGCATGCGCAAACCGGCGGAGCACAGACCGGTGGAGCACGGACCATCGGAGCGCAAACCAGCGGAGCGCAAACCAGCGGAGCACAGACCGACGGCGGGAACGCCGGGTTCACGGGCATGTTCACGGGTTCCATCAAAGTGCTCTACGACAAACTGGGTTTCGGTTTTGACATATTGGCGGAGGTGCTGACCGCATCTAAGTTCGACGACGAGAAGCGTTTGACGGAAATCCTGCTGGAGACGAAGTCCAGGACCAAGATGTGGCTGGATGGGGCATCCCATTCGGCGGCGGCGGGGCGGGCGCAGTCCTACATCTCCCCCATGTCATTGTATGCGGACATGACTGGGGGCATAGGGTATTACAGGTTCTTGGAGGATGTCGCCGGGAAGTTTGCCGGCGGTAAGGACTGTGCGGCCGCACGCCGGGAAATCATCCGCAAACTCAAAGAAACAGCGTCGCGGCTCTTTGGCGCAGACAACCTTTTGATCAGCTTTACTGCGGATGATGCGGGGTTTGAGGCCCTGCCGGGGGCGATGAAAGGCCTGGTGGGTGCATTGCCCGACAAAGGCACAGGGGATCCGGCACCGTTTTCATTCCGGGAGGAAAAGCGCAACGAAGCGTTCATGACCGCATCCCAGGTTAACTATCTGGCCAGGGTCGGGAATTTCCGCCATGCCGGGCTGGAGTATACCGGCGTGCTGCGGGTGCTCAAAGTGATCCTGGGGTATGATTACCTATGGCAGAATGTGCGGGTGACAGGCGGTGCATACGGCTGCATGTGCGGTTTCGGGCGCACGGGGGAGAGCTACATGGTGTCCTACCGCGACCCCCATGTGGGCAGGACCAATGAGATATACGAGGCTGCGGCGGGCTACGTGGCGCAGTTCGCGGCGGACGAGCGGGAGATGACGAAATATGTCATCGGTGCGGTCAGCGAGCTGGACAGGCCACAGTCGCCGGCGGTGAAAGGCTCCCGGGGGCTGTCTTATTACCTGTCCCATGTAGACGGGGAAATGCTTTCCGCTGAACGCGCCCAGGTGCTGGGGGCAAGCGCGGAAGATGTCAGGGGGTTGGCGGCGTACCTGCGGGCGCTGCTGGATGCAGGGTGCATCTGTGCCATCGGAAACGAAGAAAAGATAGAAGCGGACAAAGATTTGTTCGGGAAAGTCTTGAACCTGTATTGAGAGAGATGGAATCTTGCGCAGGGTAGTTTGCGCATGTATTGCCCCGCCGATAAACCCTGCGCAAAGTTGGACCAATGTCGAACGAGCATTGTTTGGTTGGTGGGGCAATAGGATGGGGTGGCAGTGAACGATAACGATTTGGAAAGGCGGAGAGCGTGGTTGATGGGCATGACAGCGGGAGTGACGGGAAACGGTGCGGGTTCGTGGCGCTGGTGGGGCGGCCCAACGTGGGCAAATCCACGCTCATGAACCTGTTCGTGGGCCAGAAAGTGGCCATCACCTCAGCGAAACCGCAAACCACCAGAAACAAGATCCTGGCCGTGGCAACCGAGGGGCGGGGGCAGATCGTGTTTTTGGACACGCCGGGGATCCACAAGCCCAAAAACAAACTGGGTGAATTTATGGCGGGGCAGGCTGAGCAGACTTTCGGGGATGCAGACGTGCTTTGCTGGCTGGTGG
>JAISUG010000090.1 GCA_031272185.1 Lachnospiraceae bacterium | reverse complement strand
GAATTTCTCCCCCAGCATCTACATGGGCGCGGGGTACCTGTCCATCGCGGCGCTGATCTTCGGGAACTGGAAGATCATGCCCACATTCCTGGCGTGCCTCATCTTCGGGTTCGCCCGCTCCGGCGCATACCAGCTGGTGAGGGCGATGAAGCTCCCCAGCAGCTTTTCCGACCTGGCCATGACATTGCCCTACGTGCTCACATTGTTCCTGCTGGTCTTTTTCTCCAAAACCAACCGCGCGCCACGGGCCCTGGGGGAAGTCTACGACAAGAGCAAGCGGTGAGACGGGAAGCGATGTGAACCAGTAGAGCGGTACAATGAGATCCCGGAGACGTTGGCTTCGCGGATCATCAAGCCCTGCGGACCAAACTCGGGGTGGGCGACGGGCCCGGCTACATGTTGCGGTGATGGCACGGTTCGGTAGGCCAAGCGCGGCGTAGTTCGCATACCGGGTCGCTCCCGGATATCTCATGGGGTGATCGGGCAGGGCAGGTGTGTTGTGACCGGATAGTGGCGGGGGCAAACCTATGGTGACGTATGCCCGCTCACTGTGATGGCGGCGGTGCGGTCCGGACGGCGCCGGCGCCGGCGGTTAGGAGGGTGGAAGCGGCGGATGCCGCCGTGAGCAGCGCCAGGCGGGTGACTTTCACGGAGTCCACCACGCCCGCATCCATCATATTCGCATATTCGCCCTTTGCGGCGTCGTAACCGGTGCCTCCGGGCATGGAGAGAATCTTGGCGACGACGGCGCCGCCATCCAGGCCTGCGTTTGCGGCGATCTGCCGTGTGGGCGCCTCCAGTGCTTTCAGGATGATGCGCGCGCCGGTGCGCTCGTCGCCGTCGAGGGTGGCGGCGAATGCCTCCGCGGCGGGCATGATGCGCAGGTAGGCGATGCCGCCCCCTGGGACTATCCCCTCCGCCGCGGCCGCCTGCAGCGCATGGAGCGCATCCTGGGCCCTCTGCTTCTTTTCTTTCATCTCGGCTTCGCCGTATGCCCCCACCTTGATCACAGCCACGCCCCCCGCGAATTTGGCCAGGCGTTCTTTCAGCTGTTCCCGGGCGAAGTCGTAGTCGGTCCGGCTGATGGCGGTTTTCAGGCCATTCGCCCATGCGGCGACGGCTTTTTCCTCCCCTGCGCCACCGACTATCTGGGTGTTCCGTGCGGTGACGGTGACAGACCCGGCGCGGCCCAGCTGCTCCAAACGGATGCCCCGGAGGGTGGCGTAGCCCATGACCTTGGAGAAAAATGTGCCACCGGTCATGACCGCCAGGTCCTCCATCCGGGCGATGCGCCCGTCCCCGTAGGCAGGGGGGTGGATGGCGACGCAACGGAGCGCGCCATTTACGGCGTTCACCACCAGCAACCCCAGGGCTGTTTCCTGCACTTCCTCCGCCACTATGAAAAGCGACCCGCCGGCGGCCGCAACCTGCTCTACGACGGGCAAGAGTTCCGTCGCGTCAGTGAGGCTGCGGTCCGTGACCAGGACGTAGGGGTCTTCCAGCCGGGCTGTGGTCCCTTTCTCGTCGGTGGCGAACTCGGGGGCGAGCCAGCCCCTGTCAAAGTGCATCCCCATGCGGGCGTCCAGCACCGTATCGGTGCCGTTTGATTCCTCCACGGTGACGATGCCGTCGGGCCCGGCCTGGATGAAAGCCCGGGCGACCATGGCGCCCAGCCCCGCGTCGCCGGCGCCGGTGACGGCGATGCGTGTGAGCTTTTCGTCGGTGTCTGCGGGGATGGACAGACGGGTGAGGGCCCCGGAACAGATGCGCGCGGCTTTTAGGATGCCTTTGCGCAGTTCGATGGTGTTGGCGCCCGCCGCTGCGTTCAGGTACCCCTCCCGAAGGATGCACTGGGCCAGGATGGCGGCGGTGGTGGTGCCGTCCCCGGTTTCCTCGTTCATCTTCGCCGCCGCCTCGCGGATGGTTCTCACGCCCAGGTTCCCGGCGGCGTCACCGGGTTCGATTTCCTTTGCGATGGATGCGCCCGACGAACTGACCACAGGTGGCAGGTGGGGCGAACCCGGCAGCAGGGTGTTGCGCCCCGCCGGGCCCAGGGATGTCTTCACGGCATCCGCCAGCATGTCGACACCTATGATGGCATTTTCCAAAAAACGCATGTCGCGCAGGATTTCCAAAGGCATGATGGAACCCCCTTCGTCGTAGTTCAAAGTAGTTCAAAGCGAGCTTGCCCGCCGCGGTGATTCCCATGAACAGGAACCCCTACGCGGATTCTGCAAATGTACCTGCGCACATGGGTTTTTAAGGACGTGCTGCCGCAGGCGACGATGATATTCTACCGTAAAAACAGTCTATGTGCAAGACCAAGTCCATACCCACACTTACACCCGCACCCGCACCCATACCTAAGGAGGCTGCCGTCAGGCCGGAAGCCTCCTGGGGTTGATATTGATCCGGCAACCAAATAATGCGCGTTGGGCATTAGTCTCAATATTGTGCAAGGTTTAGTCGGCGGAGCAATACATATGCGGCGCATGGGCAGTGCCTGTGTTCGCGTCACTTAGGGGTCGTGGATGCCGGAGGACCAAGCCTTGGTCAGAACTTCTCCACCGCATCCACGAATTTGGACAGCTCGGCCTCATCCATGTGGAAGCCGGTGTCATCGGTGGGGTAGACCCCGGTGCGCACGTCATTGGCCCATTTGCCGTAGGCCTCCATGGCGAACTGTACCAGGCTGGCATAGGTCTTGGCATGGGAGGCGGGCTTGGCCATCAGGCCGAAGGTGTCCGCATCCACCATCTCGGAACCGTCCGCCGCGCCGCCGGCAGCGATGCCTATGACCGGGACATGCAGCTTCTTCGCCACGATGTTGGTCACCTCGATGGGGACCAGCTCGATGGACATGGCCTTCATGCCGTTTTCCTGGTACTCATAGGCCATCTTGAACACTTTCAGGGCATCCTCGGCGGTCTTGCCCAAACGTTTGTAGCCGCCGAATGCGCCCAGCGTCTGCCACCCGGAGATAGCCCCCACGTGGCCGTAGATGGTGCAGTAGTTGTCCGCCACGAACTTCAGCGTCTCGTTGTTGACGCCCATGGGGAGGATGGAGTCGGCACCTGCGGAGTGGAACCTGGCGAAGTTCGCCAGCCCCTCTTCTTTCTTGGCGAAGGTGATGGTGTCCGCCACATAGTTGATGTGGATGCGGGGCGCCATCTGCCGCCAGGATGCGATCCAGGTGGATGACACCCGCAGGGATTCATCTGCGCCCGCGCCCTGGCCGGGGGGCAAGCGATTGATGTCCACGCCCGCCATGTCGGCCGCGAAAGTGAAGATAGGGCTTAACATGGCCGGGCAGTGCTGGACGATCTTCGTGCCCTCGTCTTTGAGTTTCTGCAGGTAGTGGATGGTCTTGCGGGCTTTCGATCCCATGGACATCTTCGGGAGCGGGTGCAGCACCTTGCTCATGTCTTGGTCTGCCATAGTTACCTCCTTTTCTTTGTGGGGTGACACGTCGTGAATCGATGCTTTATGGTTTGAAGCCTAATGCACAAATATCCAGGTGCGGCGCAAAGCCGCCGAAGCGCTCGACGACGGTGTTTGGGTGAAGCCAAATGCACAGATATCCAAGTGCAGCGCCACACGGGCGGCGTATGCGCCACATGGGCACTGTGGCGGCGGTTTGTCATGGGCTGCCTGCGCCATGGGAAAGGTCCGTGGAATCACCGCCCATGATCTGCGCGATGGCTTTCCCTGCACGGATATCCCGTCGCAGCATGGACAGGTCCTCACCCAGGAATCCCTTGACCTGCTCCATGGTCATGCCCCTGCGCTTGGCCATGGCGGCCGCCTCCGCTTCCAGTTCATCCGCCGTGGCATCCAGCCCGTACCTGGCGATCACGTCGTCGATGGCCAGCTGTGCCTTGACCCGCATGACCGCGGCGTGGCGGATGTCCGCTATCAGTCTCTGCCGTTCCTCTTCGTCGGGCCAGAACATCTGCCCGGACATCATGCCCTCGTACTGCTTTTTGTGGGTGACCTCGATGGTGAGCTGCTCGATGGCCTCGTCCAGGAGGGCCTCGGGGACTTCCATTACCATGGCGTCGATGCGCCGGGCAAACACTTCCTCATCGGACTGCGTAAACGTATCAAAGCTGTACTCCATGAAGGCTCCTCTTTCCTGTGCGGCATGTTGTGTGGCACCGGCGGATGGATGCGGGGTGCCCCGCCGATGTGGTGATAATAGCACACAGATCACGGCGGGTAAATACTTATTGTTATGTATAGTGCCAAAACCACCGCAATAACCCATTGAAAATTTGTGCGATGTGTGGTAGAATCCACCTATCTAGCCGAACATCTTTTGGAATGTCACATCTGAACGGGGCGGTGCATTTTGCGGCGGAGGGGTGATGATGGAGTACCAAAGGGACTTCCCGTGGGAGAGGGTCAATGATTACCTGCTGGCGAGCGGGGCGGAGCGGGACCCCCGGATGCTATGTGTGGCGGCGGTCAAGAAGATCTCAGCGCTCATTCCATATGACCAGGGGCGCATCTATTTCATCAATGACAATGGCAAAGTCTACGACGACGTGCTTTTCGGCGTGGACAAGCGGTGGAACAGGGCCTACCTGGAGTATTATTCCCAAGTGGAGGGAGGGCGTTACAGCATCGAAAAGCTGTCCCGGCGGTCTGTGCATTCAGGCACGCCCTGGCGGCTGCGCAACTGGGCGAAAGAGGAGCGGGGCGAGTTCCTGGAAGACTACATCAAGCCACAGGGGATCGTCTACTCGCTGGGGTTCGGCCTGCGGGATGCGAATTTCCAGCACAAATGCAGCGTGTCGCTGGACCGGACCCATGACAAGCCGTTTTCGGAACGGGAGGTCACCATCCTCCAGACGGTCCTGGGGCATCTCGAAAACCTACACAAGAACCTCTATGTCCAGTGCACCGCGACGGCCAACTACGTGAACAATTTCGCCCCCGACGCACGCCTCACGCCCAGGGAGAGGGAGATCACCCGCTTGCTTTGTGACGGCGTGGGCACCGAGGGCATCAGCAACAAGCTCTGCCTGTCCCGCACCACGGTCTACAAACACATCGCCAACATCCACGCCAAACTGCAGGTGTCCAGCCGCCAGGAACTGCTGCTGCGGGTGCTTAGCGACAGCAGCTTGTCCCAAGCGTGAGCGGCGGCGTTATCATTCATGCGTCGTTGCGAGCCGCACCCACGGGATTATTTGGTGAACACACGTCCGCACATGCCAAACACCCTGCCACCGCGGCGCGGCCGCCACATCCCCGGGATTATTTGGTGAACCCCAGGTAGGTCCCGCCGTCCGCATGGATGATGGAGCCGTCCATGTAGTCGCTCATTTCCGTGCAGGCCATGCACACCACCCGGGCCACATTGTCCGGGTCGCCTATGGGGGCCCCGGGGTTGGCCCTCTGCACCTCCTCGATTTCCGGCGTGCGCTCCATGTTGAAGGAACCCACGCTCATCATGCCGCCGGGCACCACCGCGTTGATGTGGATGCCGTGGGGTTTCAGCTCCCTGGCCAGTGACCGGGTGATGCCGTTCACGCCGCTTTTGCTGGCCACGTAGGGGACCATCCACCCGTAGAAATTCTCCATGGAGTTGCCTGCGTTGGAGGAGATGTTCACGATCCTGCCACCGTGGCCCTGCTTGATCATCTGCACCGCCACCGCCTGTATCATGAAGAACATCCCTTTCAGGCTGATGTCCAGGGACGTGTCCCAGAACTCCTCGGTGATGTCGGAGAACTTGACGATCTTGTAGTAGGCGGCGTTGTTCACCAGGATGTCCACCTTGCCCAAATTTGCCACCGTGTAATCCACGCATGCATGGATCTGGTTCAGGTCACGCAGGTCTGTTTTTTGGTACCTGGCGGTGTAGCCTTTGGCGGAGAGGAACTCCACCGCTTTCTCCCCGAAGAAATCATCCACGTCGGCGATGACCACGGCCGCGCCGGACTCGCACAGGCGGTTCACAATGCGCAGGCCCAGGCCTTTGGATCCGCCTGACACGATGGCGGTTTTGCCCGTCAGGTCCAGGATGTCTTTCAGGGGCTTCACGTCCTTTAGCCCCGTGAGCGGCGGTGCGGGCCCCCTGGCCGGCATCCCGCCGATGTCGATGTTCCACAATGTCTGGTTGTCAATCATGGATTACCTCCTTTCTCATTTCCAATGTATACGGAATCCGCATGCCGCACAATACGCAGACTTATGTATTTCAGGCGGGGTGGCTTGTTGATACTGCGGGGAACGGCGAAGGAATCGTGAAGAAATGTCGAATAAGCTGCAAAGAAACAGCGAAGATACATAACTTATAGAATACACGCCGGGGGGGCGATGGGATATACTGGGGGGGAGCGGAGACGTTTGAGGTTTTGCGTGGCCGGATTCCGATCCGGACGCACACGATCTTGGGGTGGGGGAGGGCAACCAGTAGTTTGAAGTTCTGTGTGGCCAACGGGGCGGTGTTTGCATGAGAAGAGGAGGTAGATATGCCGGGACGTTTATCGGGGAAAACAGCTGTGGTGACGGGGGCGGGCAATGGCATGGGGGAAGCCTGCACCCGCCTGTTCGCACAGGAAGGCGCGCACGTCATCGCGGTTGACGTGTCTGCCAAAGATATGGAGAAGTGGCAGGGGGCAGGGCAGGTGACGCCCCTGGTGGCGGACCTGACAGGCACGGAGGGCATCGAAGCGGTCGCCCGTGCCGTAGAGGATGCGGGGAAGCTGGATGCGCTTTGCAACATCGCGGGCATGAATGACTTAAGCTACCCCCTGGAGGCCACCGACGACGCCCGCTGGGACAGGATCATGGACCTGGACCTGAAGGCGCCTTTCCGCCTATGCCGGCGGCTGATCCCCCTGATGGTGCAAGGCGGGGGCGGAGCGGTGGTCAACATCGGTTCCTATGCCGCGCTGAGGGGCAACCACGGGCCCAGCTACACGGCGGCAAAGGCCGGGCTGGCGGGGCTGACCCGGAGCATCGCGTTTGCCTACGGCAGCCAGGGAATCCGCTGCAACATCATACATCCGGGCGGCATGAGGACCAATATCGGCGAGCACTCCGGTGGCGCCTACCACCCGGAAGGGCAGGCGCGCCTGACGGCCATGGTCAAGGCCATGCCGTTTTTCTGCTACGGTGACCCCGTGGAGATCGCCAATGCGTGCCTCTTCCTTTGCAGCGACGAGGCGAAGCTCATCAACGGGGCGTCGCTGAGCGTGGATGCCGGCATGAGTGTGTGTTAGTGTGTGTCAAAGGATGCATTGTACATAAGAAAGTGAGGTGTGCGAAATGGGGGTTGAAGGGAAGGTAACACTCGTCGTGGGCTCCGCCACCGGCATGGGCAGGGAAACCGTCATCCGGCTGGTGAAGGGCGGGGCCACAGTCATCGCATTCGACATCCTGGGCGACAAACTCGAGGAACTCAAATCCGAACTATCCGATGCCCCGGGCTCCATGGAACCCTATGCGGGCGACGTCACCGACAAGGAGAAAATCAAAGGCTGCATCGGGCACATCAAGGACACATACGGCACCTTGGACAACTTGGTCTACGTGGCGGGGGCACTGGACATGATGACCCCGGCCCATGCGGTGGACGACGAGCTCTGGGACTACATCATGGACGTGAACGTGAACTCGGCTTTCCGTTTCGTGCGGGAGGCGCTGCCCCTGCTCAAAGACCACGAGGGGCGCAGCGCGAACATCGTCATCGTGTCGTCCTTGGGCGGCCTGGTGGGTTCGTCATCGGGCACCGCATACATCACCTCCAAGCACGCCGTGCTGGGGCTGGCCAGGAACCTGGCCTGGACCTACAAGGAGAACAACATCCACACCAACGCGGTCAACCCCGGTTCATTCAAGACCGCCATCATGGACAACCAGCGGCTGCGCTGGCCGGACCGCCCGCCGCTCCACCCCGAGGGCGTGCCCAAATACTACAAAGGCGGCGCGAACGTCCTCAACGGCGGCACCATGCTGGGCGAGCCGGTGGAGATCGCCAATGCGATCATGTTCCTGCTGTCTGACGAGGCCGGGTTCATCAACGGCGCGGAGATCACCGTGGACGGCGGCTGGGGGTCGTTTTAGGGGCGGTGCATGCAGGTATCCATTTTCCAACCGAAAGGAGTGTTCGTTATGAATCCATTTGCAGCGGCTCCGACATACAAGAAGATGCTGACGGTGGTCGGCGTTTTCCTGGCCATGATCACATCCATCTTCCTGTCTTCGAGCACGTCGATCCTCCTGCCTGTGGCGGCGGATGAGATCGGCGGCATGGACATCTACCCGCTGGCGTCCTCCATCGCGGGCTGCCTGGGCATCGCGCTGATGCCCCTCTACGGCTTCATCGCGGCGAAGAACCCCGCGGCCAAACGCACATTGGCCGCCGCGTCATTCATCGTGTCGGGCGTCATCGTGCTCTCCAGGGGATTCGCCCAGAGCATGTGGTTCATCGTGATCCCGTCGGTGATCTTCAGCCTCTACAGCCCAGCGATCTACGTGCTGGGGTACTCCACCATCCGTGACATGTTCAGCAAGGAGCAGGCGGGCGCGACCCTCGGGCTGGCCGGCACCATGCAGAGCATCGGCATCCTGGCGGGCGCGCCGCTCATCGGGCTCCTCACTGACCTGGCGGGCTGGCGGCTGCCATTTTACATCCTGGGCCCGCTTTTCTTCGTGGCGGCGGCCCTGGTGCTGTGCGGCGTGAGCGTCACGAAAGAGGATGTGAAAGACATGGCGGTGTCAGGGCTCACCTTTGACTTCGTGGGCGCATTGGCGATCATCGTGTTCCTCGCGGCGGTCACGCTTGCCCTGTCACTGACCTCCTACCTGCCCTTCGGCAGCGCGGGCAACTGGGCGCTGTGGGTGCTGGCCGTGGCCGCGGCGGCACTGCTGGTGTGGGATGTCACGCAAAAAAAGGCGAGGGCGTTCATCCCGTCGATCGTGCTTTCCGACCGCAATGTCATCAGCCTGCTGTGCTTTACATTCTTCATCAATTTCTCCATCATGGGCTGCTATATCTTCCTGCCGGTGTATGCCCGGTACGCCATGGGGCAGTCTTCGGCGGCGGCGGGCCTGATCCTCACCTTCATGTCCATCGTCGGCTTGTTCCTGGGGCCGATCTACGGGCGCATCATCGGCAAAGAACAGAACGCCCGGAACATCGCGCTCCTGGCGGCGGGGGTGCGCATATTGGTGCTTTTGGCATTCGCCATCTTGCTGAACCCTACCACTTCCATATTCCTGGTGTATGTGCTGATGCTGATCATGGGGTTTTCCAGTTCTGCGGGCAGCGTCGTCCCGGCTGCCGGGCCACAGAGCATGATCGCGCCTGAGAAACGCCAGATGGGCAACTCGGTGGTGCAGCTGGGGTCGGGCTTTGGGTCGTCGATATCCATCGCCATATTCACGATGGTCATCGCCAGCCGCCCCGACAGCATCGTGGGGGCGATACAGCCCATCATGATCATATCCCTCGCCGGGGCGGTGGTCATGTTCCTGACCAACTTCATGATGCACAAGCTGGCGACGGACTAGGGCATATCCGGCAGGGCAAGGAACGATATGCCTGGGACGGACTAGGGATGTCTGACGCACGAAAAATGGCCGGCGGGATGGGAAACCCCGCCGGCGGGTTCGATTACAAAGGAGTTATACCATGAAAATTGACGATCGTATCCCGGATGGCATGGGCAACGGCACATTGCCGGACCATGCGTCCATCAAGACGCCGTGGGAGAAGCTGATTTCGTTTTTCGACGCCTACCACTATGGGCTGCGGCACAATGCGGGCCTGGGCGCTTTGTTTTTCGAGGTGATGCGCATACTGATCCCGGACTACGAGAAACGCATGGAACGGATGGCGGGCCTCAACTACAACATCTTCTACCAGACATTTGCCAGTGGTTTCAACAAAGTCCATGCGGGCAATCACAACGTGCCGCCTTTCGTGAAAGGCGCCATGACCGCCCCGCTGTTCGGCGACTCCGGCGACGAGCGCCTGTGCATGCATGGCCGTGTCAACGACTATGGCACATACCGGGTGGAGAAAGAGCTGGACAACTGCCCATTTGAGATCCAGGGCACCGAGGTATGCCGCTTGTCGGCGCTGATCACCGAGGCCATCGGCGACAGCTTCTGCCAGACGGGGCCGGAAGCTGACGAGCACAAGCTCAAATTCATCATGTCGGAGGCCCGGGGCGCCGGGGACCTGCACTGCCGCTTCATCATCGAGAGCAGGGAGAAATACCCCGCCGATGATAAGCCCATGTGGAACGCCTTCGAACCCGCCGCATCGCTGGACCAGGTACAGTACACGCCCGAAGAGAAGATGGTGAAGGAGCCCCAGGAATTCCGGGGGGAATGTGATTACAAATATCGCAACGGCTTCAATATGGAGTCCAACGCCACCGACCAGTTCCGTTTCGGGGCCACCAACTTCATACTGGGGGCAAACTACGTGCTGCCCACCATCGACGACATGATCAAAAAGGGCGAGACCACGCAAGAGGAAGTGGAAAATATCTTCCAATGTGTGTTTGCCGGCGCGGGCAAGATGATGTTCACAGAGTTTTTCGCCGCCAAGGGGCTGCGGGACTGGCTGGGCGTGCCCGAGGGGTTGAATGACGGCCGGGTGCTGGGCGCATACATCGAGGTGCTGCTCCAGATCTGGATGGGCGAGTACAAGGTAATCGCGTTCAATAAGGACGAAGTGGTGTACGACATCACGAAACTGGGTGGCAGGGAACATGCCCACCCGCTGTGCGCCCACGCCATCATATCCATGTGGTACGGCATGGCCAGGACGCTGGTGGGGCAGCGGTGGTTCTGCGAGCGCATCAGGGAGGGCGTGGACGAAAAGACCATCCGGGTGAAGATCTCCAAGAAGATCGACAAGTTCGCAAGGTGACGGCCAAGGCGATCGTGCAAGGTGACGGCCCAAGGCGACCAGTCGTGCCGGTGGGCGTTGCCGTGGCGGCCGTCCATGTCTTTGATGTCTGGGGTCTGGCCGTGGGGAAACAGGGGCGCCGGAGAGAAGGGATACATTGCGCACGGACGATCGCGGCCTGGTTCGATGGGAATCCGAGACGTGGCATCCAACGGTACTTGGCAGATGCCCCGGTGTGAGAAAAGGAGCGGAATATGTTCAGCAACATTTATAAAAACAGCGCCTTCAAACGTGCGGAGCACGAGGCGGTGAGGCAGACGGTGGGGTGGTACTATTTCACCCATTTCCTGGTGGAGGTCAAGGGGGCCGATGCGGCGAAGTTCCTGGACTGGGTATGCGCCTGCCCCATCCTCAGCCTGGCGGAGGGCAGGGCGCGCTACACCACCATCCTTCGGGATAACGCCCTGATCCTGGACGACGTGGTGGTCTTCCATATAGAAGGAGACACATTTTGGCTGTCCAGCCTGTTCATCAAAAAGATCCTGCCCTGGCTGACGGGGCACAAAGAGGGGTATGATGTGGAGATCACGGACATCACGGCCGCCTGGGACATGTATGCGGTCCAGGGGCCATTGTCCAAAGACCTGATAGGCGCCATCGCCAAGGAGAGCGTCGAGGGGCAGAAGTTCTTCGCCATCGCCCACAACGAAATCGCCGGGGTGCCGGTGAAAGTCGCCCGGGGAGGGTTCACCGGGGAGGCGTTTGGGTACGAGGTATATGTGCCCGCTGCCGAAACGAAAGCCATACGGGGGGCCATCAGCGCCGAAGCGGGGAAGCTGGGCGGCCTGCAGGTGACCGAGTTCCAGGTGATGGTCTGGACGCTGCCCACGGAAAAGGGTTTCATCCACATGATCGACGTGGAGGGGCTCAACCCCATCGAGGCGGGCCTGGACAAAGGCATCGCCTGGGACAGGGACTTCATAGGCAAGGAGGCATTGGAAAAGACCAGGGCGGAGGGGGCGAAGCGCAAGCTCCTGGGGTTCGTGGCCGACAACCCGGATGCGCACATCCCATCCCGGATGCTGGGGGCCGCAGGCACGCCGGTCATCTTCGGGGGCGAGGAAGTGGGCAGGGTGACGAAGTACACCTATGGGTTCACCGCCGGGAAGAACATCGGGTATGCCATCGTGGACGCCGGGAAAGTGAAGCCCGGGGACGTGGTGTCGCTCAACGACAACACAGCCACGCTCACCGTGAGGGTGTTCGTGTGACGGCGGGATAGGTACGGCTGCGATCGAGGCGCAGACGCTCAAGACGCTTCTGCACGAGTTCGTGTGACGGCGGGATAGGTACGGCTGCGATCCCGGCAAAGACGGAGTGTGGGTGCCGGGGGCGGGGAGACGATGGGGCGGCCATCGGACCCCCGCCCTGTTTGTGTGCAGGGGAACCGGGCACGGCCATTTTCTTCTGTA
Source organism: Lachnospiraceae bacterium (assembly GCA_031272185.1). Taxonomy (GTDB): domain Bacteria; phylum Bacillota; class Clostridia; order Lachnospirales; family Lachnospiraceae; genus JAISUG01. Next base: position 9,635 of record JAISUG010000090.1, on the reverse strand, counting down.
CAACCCAAGGGTTTTCTGATAGAATGTGATGATACAGGCGGCCAGGCAGGGGCAAATGCAAAGATGCATATCGCTGGTGCGCGGCTCGGTGGATTCGGTGTCGCTGCGGCGAAGCAGCGGAAATACAAACATGCATATTGGGGGTTGTTATGAAGACCAGGCTTTACAATGCGTATATCTGCACCATGGTTGACGGGGACACCCAGGCGAAGCAGGGGGAGGTGTGGATCGACGGCGACCGCATCATCCATGCGGGGCCGGTGGGAACGGGGGGCAGCTCACCCGACCATGCCGGCGCTGATGCAGGTGCCGGGGCAGGAGCAAGGGCAGGAGCAGGTGCCGGGGCTGTGGATGATGCAAGTAGCATCGACGCGCGCCAGTTTGGTACCGGTTCGCCTGGCGACGCCATGGGGGCCGGGGGCGCCATCCCGGGAACAGGTGATGCGGCGGGCGCGCCCCACACATTCGACTATGAGCTCGACTGTGGTGGGTGCCTCATCCTGCCGGGGTTCAAAAACGCCCACACCCACTCGCCCATGACATTTTTGCGCAGCTTTGCGGACGACATGCCCCTGCTGGACTGGCTGCAAAAGCAGGTGTTCCCCATGGAGGCGAAGCTTAGCGGGGAGGCGGTGTACTGGTTCGCCCGCCTGGCCATCCTGGAGTACCTCACCAGCGGCATCACGGCGAATTTCGACATGTACGCCTTCGGTGACGACGTGGTGCGGGCCTCGGTGGACAGCTCTTTCCGCACTGTGATGTGCGGGGCGATCAGCGACAATGAGTCCTCGCCCGCAAAGATGGAGGCGGAGTACCTGCGGTTCAATGCCACCCACCCCCGCATCAGCGCCACGGTGGGGTTTCATGCGGAATACACATGCTCACAAAAACTCATGGAGGAGGTGGCGGCCATCGCCCACCGGCACAAAGCCCCGGTGTACGCCCACAACTCCGAGACCAGGGCGGAAGTGGAGCAGTGCAAGGGGCGCTACGGCATCACGCCCACCGCGCTCTTTGACCGGGTGGGGCTGTATGATTTCGGCGGCGGCGCCTACCACTGCGTCCACGTGGATGAAAATGACATGGACATATTCCGGGAAAAGGGCATCTATGTGATCTCCAACCCCGGCAGTAACATGAAGCTGGCCAGCGGCATAGCGCCCCTGTGCCGCATGCAGGAAAAGGGCGTGTCACTGGCCTTGGGGACCGACGGCCCCGCCAGCAACAACTGCCTGGACTTTTTCCGGGAGATGTTCCTGGCCACGGGCTGCCAGAAGCTCCTGCTGGAAGACGCCTCCGCGATGGATGCCCCTGCGGTGCTGCGTATGGCGTGCAGTAGCGGGGCCCATGCCATGTGCCTGCCCCAGTGCGACAGCCTGGCCCCGGGCAAACAGGCGGACCTCGTCGTCATCGACCTGCTCCAGCCCAACATGCAGCCCATCAACAACATGACGAACAACCTGGTCTACTCCGGGAGCAAGCAGAATGTGAAGATGACCATGGTGGCCGGGAAAGTACTCTATGGGGACGGACAGTTCGATGTGGGCGTGCCGGCGGCGGAGATCTACGCCAAGGCGCAGGAGTGGACCGAGCGCATCAAGGGGATGTGATCCGGGGGGTGATGCGGGTTCATGGTGCATCAGCCCCGGGCCTGCGGGTCACAGCCGAGGATGAGATCATTGGGAGGTGATGCGGGTTCATGGCGCATCACCCCTGGGAGAACACGCCCGCCTGGATGAGCGCCTCGGTGGTGGCGCCTGCGGCAACGTCCACGTAGATGTAGCTCTGCAGGGGGACGTCCGCCACGGTGCCGTCGGGCTGGGTGACTGCCTGCATGCTGGCGGCCAGGAGGTTCTTCGCCTGGTTGGTGGTCAGGGTCAGGGTCTCGCCGTCGGCCAGGACGCCGGCCTGCTGGCCATTGAGGTACACCAGGTACTTGATGGATTTGCCGTTTTCGTCTGAACGGCGGTATAGGCGGATGGTGCCCGGCGCGCTTAGGTAAGCGGTGGTGTATTGGCTCACCATCTCGTCGTATTTGGAGCGCTCCTCTTTGTATGCCTTGTTTTGCATGATGCCGACCACCAGGTTGATGATGTTCCCGATGTCGATGACGATGAAGAGGACGCCGATATACCAGTACTGCGGGTTGTAGACGAAGAAGTACGGGATGCAGATGATGGTGATAGCGATGGACGCGACGAGACGGATGATCCTGGCAACAGTCATGTGGTTCCCTCCTTTGGATTTCAAGTTGTGTGCGTCCATCGTATCATGGATACCAGGTTTTGACAATCGAAATGGGTGCTTTGGTGGCGATGCGGATAAAAGTTTCGGGATGGTCGAATGAGTCGGCTAGCAAAACAGGCTCAGCTGCTCCGATGGGTGGCCTGGGCTTGGCATGCGCGGATGCCTGGGGCGGCGGCTAGCCAAACAGGCTCAGCTGCACCGGTCGGTCGTCGGTGACAGGGTCGTCGGCGGGGGCGAAGCGCAGCTCGGTGACGGCTTTTGCCACCACCTGGGGCGACTCCTCCAGCCAGAACGTGGCCAGGGCTTTCGGTATGATCACGGGCATGCGGTCATGGATCTCGGAGATCCCGTGTGAGGCGGCCCGTGTGAGGATGGCGAACATGCCGCCTGTGGTATAGATGCCCGCCATGTAAAGCAGGGGCGAGTCCGGGAGGCGGAATGCGTATTTTTCGCGTTGCTTTTTGCCGGTTTTCGCACCCGGGTGTTTCCACTCGAAATAGCATGTGGCGGGCACCAGGCAGCGGCGGTTCAGCCACGCATCCCGGAACGTGATGGCGCCGGCGGCGGTCTCGCTGCGGGCGTTGATGTGCGGTTGCTTGCCGTAAAGGCTGGGGAAGCCCCATGTCATGAAACGGGCGGCGCCCCCCGCCGTCAACACCGGCGCTACGTCGCCGGGGCAGACCTCGCCGCCTTTCCAGGGGGCGGTGGCGGCGGCAGGGCCGCCGGTCATCGCTGCATTAACGTCCCGGGCGATGATCCGGGCTTTTGCGGCATCGGTGGCAGCGCCCTTTTCGGGAAGGCGGATGCTGCGCTGCGCCGCCGACACTATATCCCGCAGCTCTTTCTCGTCCATATCCGCATAATAACGACCGCACATAGGTCCGTGTCCTTTCTTTCCCTGGTTCCGGATATCGGCATCTATGGTGGAAGCAGTCGTTCCAATCGAGTGCCTATGCAGTCGGGTGGCATGGTTGTTTGATTGCGACTGGATGGGTAGTTTGCTTGCAACGCTGCTTCTGTCTGCCGCCATTCTACCGCATAATCGTGCCGATTGCAACGTAATGATGGAAAAATGGGGTTCAAGTCGTGCGTAACGCAAAAACAATTTGCCATAACAGACAAGGTATGGTATAATCCTGTGGACGGAATACACGAATAGGGACAAAACAAAATATGCAGCCTTGTCTGATGTTGAGAAAGCTGCGAGGATCCTCTACTTGAATAAAACCTGCTACAATGGCCTGTTCCGCGTAAACAGTTCTGGCGAGTTCAACTCTCCCTTTGGCAGGTATCGAAACCCCAACATTGTAAACTCCCAGACGCTCCGTGCGGTCAGTGCATACCTGAACAGCAACGAGATCCGGATTACATCCTTGGACTATTCGGAAGTCCTTTGCAGTTTGCCGGAGGGAGGTTTCGTATACTTGGATCCACCCTATGATCCGGTGTCGGATACTTCCAGCTTTACAGGATATTCTAAGGGCGGGTTTTCACGAGAAGAACAGATAAGGCTTCGGGAGCATTGTGATGAATTGGACAGACGAGGGATCAAATTCATGCTGTCCAATTCCTCCACTGAGTTTATAAGGGAGCAATACTCGCATTACAATATTGCGGTTGTCCAAGCGAAGCGCGTGATAAATTCTGTCGCCACCAAGTGGGCGAGATCGACGAGGTGGTGGTGAGAAATTATGGGTGATTCGTCCAAAAACCGGAATGATGAGGCGTGGGAAAAACTGTTTGAAAAGTATGATATTGCGGAACGCATAGCAGCACATGGGAGATTCGAGATTTCGGCATCGCAGATCAAGGAATTCAGGGAACCGCGGCTTATGGCGAAGTTCGACCATACCGTGAATCTGCCCAAGATTTTTTCCGACAATCATCTTGCTATACTGCCGATCACGCGCGGCGACTATGTTGTTTCACATTTTGATGCATACCATAGAGATCATTGTCAAGGAACAACATAACTGTAAGACTACCGGTTACTGGAAAGAAAAAGGCACCAAGTACAACTTCTTATTGCTCACGCACGAATATTTGTTTGTATTTAGGAAGTAAATGAGCCTATGATCTTTCATGAACAGCAAATCCAAGCGATAACCCATGAAAGGGGGCCAGCCATGGTGATCGCGGGGCCGGGATCGGGGAAGACGATGGTCATCACCCGCCGGCTCTTGTTTTTGCTGGATAGCTGCGGCGTGGATCCTGCACATATACTGGTGGTCACGTTCACAAAAGCGGCGGCGGTGCAGATGCGGGAGCGTTTCCGGAAACTGTGGGCCGAGGAGAATGCACGGGGGCGAGGGGACGAGCCCGTGCAGACACACGTTCAGGCGCAGGCCCGGACCCAGATACCGGCGGGGAGCTGGGTGCAGTCCTCGATGCCGGGGCCGGCGAAGGTGGATGGACAGGGTCAGGCGGCGGCGCGGGCGCAGGCGCCCCCGGTGGCGGGGAGAATGTCGGGGGGCATCCGGGAATGGGCGCAGGTCCCGCCGGTGACCTTTGGCACGTTCCACTCCATATTTTTCCAGATACTCAAGCTGGCCTACGGGTACAGTTCAGACCATATCATCCGCGAGGAGACACAGGTGGCATGGATCCGGGAACTGGCCGCACAGGCGCAGCGTGAACTGGTCGCTCGGGGGGCGGAAAGGTCGCAGGATAAAGCAACTTCCGGCGGCATGGGGCGCAACGGCGCATGGTTGAGCAGTGCCTGGCCGATGCCGCGGGAGTCGGGGCAGGTGCAGCGGGAATCGGCGCGGGTGCAGCGTGAACCGGCCGGTCGGGGGGCGGAAAGGTCGCAGGGTGACGACACATTGGAAAGCGACTGTATCTCCCCCAGGGACATCCTGGCGGAGGTGAGCCTGGTCAAAGGGGAGATGATGGGGCTGGGGCACTATTATCCGAAAAGCTGCTCCCAGGAGGTGTTCGGGGCGGTTTACCAAGGGTATGAGGAGCGTCTGCGGCGGGAAAACATGCTGGATTTCGACGACATGATGGTGATGTGCCACCGGCTGTTTGCGCAGCGCGCGGACATCCTGGCGGCGTGGCAGGAAAAGTTCCGGTACATACTGGTGGATGAGTTCCAGGACATCAACCGTGTGCAGTACGACGTGGTGCGCATGCTGGCGCTGCCCGAAAACAATCTGTTCGCGGTGGGCGACGACGACCAGTCCATCTACCGCTTCCGGGGCGCCAAGCCGGACATAATGCTTGGTTTCGGGGAGGACTACCCGAATGCGCGCATGATCCCGCTGGGGGTCAATTTCCGCTGCCATGGGGGCATCGTGGCTGCGGCGGGGAGGCTCATCGCACACAACAAAATGCGCTACCCCAAGGAGATAACGGCGGCAAGCCAAGGGGGGAAGCCGCCTGTTTTTTGCACATTTTCCGACAACCGGGCGCAGGCGCATCAGGTGGCCCAAGAGATCCGGGATTATGCCAGGATGGGGGTGGGGTACGGCGACATCGCGCTATTGTTCCGCACCAACCAGGACAGCCGGCTCATGGTGGAGAGGCTCATGGAGTACAATATCCCTTTCGTGCTGAAAGACTCTTTCCCCAGCATCTATGACCACTGGGTGGCGAAGGATATATTGGCATACGTGCGCCTCGCCATGGGGGAGCGGGAACGGGGCATCTTCATGCAGATCGCCAACCGGCCCAACCGCTACCTGGGCCGCGACGGGTTCCGGGAAAGGCGCATGGACTTCGGCAGGTGGAAGGCCTGGTACGAAAACCGCCCATGGATTTCGGAACGCATCGACAGGCTGGAATTCGACCTGGGGATGATATCAAAAATGGAACCTTATGCCGCCATCGGGTACATCCGCACAGGGGTCGCGGGTGAGGGGTATGGACAGTTCCTGAAAAGCTACGCCGCCGCCAGGGGGCTGGACGAGGATGAGCTGACTGCGGCGCTGGATCAGGTACAGGATGGGGCAAAGGGTTTCAGGGGCTTTGCCGACTGGATGGCATCCATCGAGGCATTCAAGGAGAACCTGCGGGCGCAGCGGGCCGATCGGCGGGATGGGGGCCGGGAATCCGGTGACGGGGTGGCGCTCATGACCATGCATGGGGCAAAAGGGCTGGAATACCGTGTGGTATATATACTGGACGCGGTGGAGGGAGTGACGCCCCACCGCAAGGCGGCGCTGGGTGTGGACCTGGAAGAGGAGAGACGGCTGTTCTACGTGGCCATGACACGGGCCAAGGAGCGGCTGCACATCTATGCCCCGTTGGAGCGATATGGCAAGAAACAGGACGTGTCCCGGTTTCTGGGGGAAGCGCTGGGAAAAATGTAGGGAGAAAGCCCTAGGCGGCACCTAGGCGGCGGTGTCGGGCAACACGCAGGCGGCGGCCCGCCAAGGGGATCGGTATCGCGGATTCCGGGGTGGGTGTCGGTGGTGGCCGGGCCGGGATATGACGCCCCGGCGGCGGGGTGACCTATAACAGATGCCGGAGTGAATGACGGGGCGAACAAAGAATTTGCTTTACTTATTGGGAAAATGATAGTATACTGGAAATCGACGTCGAGCCGCAAGGTGCGGCGACTGCTGTACAGGGAATGGTGCGATGCCACCCTATGATTTGCGGCAAGCAGTGTGAACGTTATGGCAACGGCGGCTGTGGTTGCTGGAGTGTCCCAGTGCTATCACGGGGATTTGCGGCAAGCAGTGTGAGCGTTATGGCAATCGCATTTATGGGAAGCGGCAAATGACGCCGGAAATGAGGATGACGATGAGAAAAGAATTCAACCAAAACCCCATGGGGGAGCCGGAGGACGACGAGGAAGTAACCGTCACGATAACTCTGGACGACGATACGGAAGTGGAGTGCGTGGTTCTTGCCATCTTCACGGTGGAGGGCGACGGTTGGGAACGGGACTACATCGCGCTTTTGCCGCTGGATGACGAGGATGCGGAGGAGGGCGAGGTATACCTGTACCGCTACCGCGAGGGCGAAGACGGCGAGCCGGACCTGGATAACATCGAAGACGACGAAGAGTACGACATCGTGGCGGATGCTTTCGACGAGATGTTGGATGAAGCGGAGTATGACGAGCTGGTGGACGAGGATGACCTGGACGACGACGATGAGGACGAGGACGACGAATTCGACGATGAGGACGAAGACGGGTTTGAGGATTATGACGAAGAAGACGAATTCGACGACTTTGATGATGACGACGAGTTCGACGACGATGACGATGGGCCGTTCTGAATGAACGCCATGCACTTGCGAGTTGAAAACCGGGTACTCCGAAACACTGTGCCGGTTCGCTGTCCGTTCCGATGTATGCCATGCACTTGTGGGGTGTAAGCCGCCCCGGTTTCTGTGGATTATCCGCATGATCGCCGATAAATACCGCCCCATGGGCGCCCGCACCAAAGTGCGGCGGACGGGGCGGTTTTTTTGTGGGCAAGGGAGGGGTGTTGCAGGGGGTATGCCTGCCGGGCGGGCTTGTGCGCTACACGTTGAACCGGAACAGGATGACGTCGCCGTCGCGGACCACGTAGTCCTTGCCTTCCAGGCGCACCAACCCTTTTTCCTTGGCGGCGGCGTAGGTCTTGCAGTCCAGCAAGTCTTTGTAGTTCACCACCTCCGCGCGGATGAACCCCCGCTCGAAGTCACTGTGGATCTTCCCTGCGGCCTGGGGCGCCTTGGTGCCGGACTTGATGGTCCAGGCGCGGGTTTCGTCCTCTCCGGCGGTGAGGAAGCTGAAAAGCCCCAGCAAATCATAGCTTGCGGTGATGAGCTTGTCCAGGCCTGATTCGCCCAGGCCCAGCTCCTCCAGGAACAGGACCTTTTCTTCGTCGTCCAGTTCCGCCAGTTCCTGCTCGATCTGCGCGCAGACCACGAAGACCTTGGAACCGGCGCGTGCGGCAATGTCCCGGACCTGGGAGAGGTATGCGGCGCCCCTCTCGGTGCCGCCCTCCGGCCGGAGCGTGGGTATGGATGCCCCGGCGGGCGTGCCTGGGTTTGGTTGGGAGGGGGGGGCGGGATGGCCGGCCGGGGGGGCCGATGGGGCAGACTGTCCGGATGGGTGTGGTGATTCCCCGCCAAGTGCGATGTCCGCCTCCGCCACATTGGCCGCATAGATCACCGGTTTGGCGGTGAGGAAGTTCATGGCGGATACGACGCCGCGGGCGTCCTCGTCTGCCGGTTCGTATGCGCCTGCGGGGTCCCCATTTTCCAGGAGCGCTTTGATGTCTTTCAGGATGGCCAGCTCGGCCGCCGCGGATTTGTCGTTGGCGACGGAGCGTCCGGTCTTGGAGATGCGTCGCTCCAGCACTTCCAGGTCCGCAAAAATCAGCTCCAGCTGTATCGTCTCGATGTCCCGGGCGGGATCCACCGCGCCGTCCACATGGACCACATTCGGGTCGTCGAAGCAACGGACCACATGGACTATGGCGTCCACTTCCCGGATATTGGACAAAAACTGGTTGCCCAGGCCCTCGCCTTTGGATGCGCCTTTCACCAAACCCGCGATGTCCACGAACTCTATGACGGCGGGTGTCACTTTCCGGGAATGGTAGAGGTCGCCCAGGAGTTTCAGACGCACATCCGGGACGGGGACGATGCCGATGTTCGGGTCTATGGTGCAAAATGGGTAATTGGCCGCATCGGCCTTGGCTTTGGTCAGGGAATTGAAAAGGGTGCTCTTGCCTACGTTGGGCAGGCCTACGATGCCTAGTTTCATGGGGGTTCCTTTCTCAAGGGGGCAAAGCTCGCAACGCAAGTTTGCGAAGTCAGCTTCGGTTACATGCGACACCCATTATATCAGTTGAAAGATGGGATTTCAATAGGTTTTATAATGCCAAGGGTGGAATTCGGATATTCATTATCGGTTGGGCAAAATCGCGGCAAAGCCACTGTTACAGATTTCCCGGATTGACGCAAAGGGGGATTTGTGGTATCGTTGAGCGGGTGAAGGAATGCAAGGTTCACGATTTTAGGGAGATGAACAATGGGAACGTATTTGAACCCAGGCATCCAGCTGTTTTCAGAAGCTGTCAATTACAGCTACTATGTGGATAAGTCCGGAATCATCGCTGAACTTAACAATCTGATTGCCACACCTGCGAAGTATGTCTGCGTCAGCCGCCCCCGCCGGTTCGGGAAAACCATGGCGGCCAACATGCTGAGTGCCTACTACGGCAGTGGGGTTGACTCGTCGGGGATGTTTGCGGGGCTGGAGATCGAAAACCACCCTTCTTTCAGGCAGCATTTGAACAAGTACAACGTAGTTTTTATTAACATGGTTGAAATGATTAACCGTTTGTCCGTCCGCGAAATGATATCCAGAATCGAAAAGGTGCTGTCGAAAGAATTCCAAAAGGCATATCCGGATGTCCCCATGGATCCCGATATGACATTTG
>JAISUG010000058.1 GCA_031272185.1 Lachnospiraceae bacterium | reverse complement strand
TTGTCTTGTCTTGTCTTGTCTTGTCTTGTCTTGTCTTGTCTTGTCTTGTCTTGTCTTGTCTTGTCTTGTCTTGTCTTGTCTTGTCTTGTCTTGTCTTGTCTTGTCTATATGCCCTTACGGTTTCCATAGCAACCCGCCTCTTGTAAAAAGTGTCACCTGGCTAACCATATCCGCACCCTATCCTTGTGCGACATGCCCAAATCATAGCACTTTCGCCGGGGTTTGTCAATGGAATTTTTCTGACAATACCCATTGGCAAACACCTTTTCTGTACTCTTGACATAAGGCCGAAAAACACTATAATGCATCTTTGGCTTGGTTTGCCGTGCCTCCTGCCACTTCCATTCCTATTTATCTGCAAAGCCACCCCTTTCAATGCAAAACCTATTTGTCCGCAAGTGTAGTCTCTCAACTGTCGGTTATATATGGCTCACCCAACCTCGACTGACACGCCTTCTCCACCGCATTGAGGATGTTCTCGTACCCGGTGCAGCGGCACAGGTGGCCGGAGATCAGGCGGCGCAGCTCGTCGCGGGTGAACACCCTGCCGCCATGCGTTCCTTGGCCGCTGTCGTTGCCGATGGATCCTTCTACGGCTGCACCCACGGCACACCCATGGCCGGCTTCAGCCTGTCCGACGGATCCCACTACGGCTGCACACCCGGCAGACCCATGGCCGGCTTCTGCCTGTCCGATGGTTTCGCCTTGTTTGCATCCATGGGCCATGCCCACGATCTCCACCGCAGCCATGATAAGCCCCGGCGTGCAAAACCCGCACTGGACGGCAGCTTCTTCAATGAATGCCACCTGCGCCGGGTGCAACGAACCGTCAGGGCGGCGCAGCCCCTCCACCGTGAGCACTGTCCTGCCCTCGACCCAGAGGGCCAGGTAGAGGCAGCTGTCCACGCTCTTCCCGTCCACCAGGACGGTGCATGCGCCGCACTCCCCCACTTCGCACCCTTTTTTCACGCTGGTGCAGCCCTGCTCCCGCAGCAAGTCAAGCAAGGATGCCCGCTCGTCCACTGCGACCTGGGTGAATTTTCCATTTAATGTAAATGAGATGATTCGAAGCATCCTCTTCCCCCATCCATTTGTCCTTGACACATCGATTTCCAACGACTCCGACCGCCAACCGGTCACCCGGACGCCTTGCGGGATGACTTTCGCGCTTGCAATGCGCATCAGAGCATTACATACAGCCCGGCACCAGGATAGCCCCTCCCCTGCCCATTTCCACCGCCTCACGCAGCGCCCGAACCGTCAGCTCCCGCACCAGCTGCAGGCGAAACTCCCTGGACGCCCGCCAGCTGGAACGTGGCTGCACTTCCTCCATGGCCAGTTCCCCCGCCAGCGCAAATGTCTCTTCGCAAACCGGCAGCCCGATGATCTTTCGCTCCGTTTCCGTGCACCGCATGGGCGTGGGCGCCGCCACGCCAAATGCCAGGCGCAGATCCGTCACAACCAAATCGCCGCCTGGTTTCCTCCCACGGCCGCCGATGTCGCCCTGTACGCCGGCACTTTCGTCCTGCACGCCGGCGCTTTCGCCCTGCACACCGGCGCTTTTGTACTGTACGCCGGCGCTGTCGCCCTGTACACCGGCGCTCTTTTCCTGTACGCCGGCGCTTTGTTCACAATTCGTTTCCGCAGCCCGCGTTGACGCGTCACCCGCTGCATCCGCGGTGGCGGCGCAGTTTGACCCCACTTCGCCTGCGTGCCCCACTTTCACCAGGCAGGCGCACCCCAGGGTGGAGATCTCCATGGCCTCCCGCTTCCCGTACTTGATGTATCGTCCGGAAAACCCCCGGTAATCCTCCGGGGCGATGAGCACCGCCACCAGCACCTCCTCGTGCCGACGCACCGTCTTGCCGGGACCTGTATAGAACTCCCGGATGGGCACCAGCCGGACGCCGCTTTCCCCCGCCAGGGCCAGGGTGGCATTGTATGCGAAGAGCGCCGGCGCGGTGTCCGCGCTGGTGACGCCGTTGCACACGTTCCCCCCGATGGTGCCCACGTTTCGGATCTGGGGGCTGCCCACCTGGTCAGCACCGTACCCCAGCATCGGCACGCACTCTTGGATGATGGGGCTTGCGGTGATCTGCGCAAATGGCGTGGCCGCCCCGATGTACACGGTACCTGACATGTCGGCTGCGTTTGTCGCCTGCTTCCCATCGCCGCTGCCCACCTCAGTCGCAGCGCCATGGCGATACCCCGCCCTGTCGTTTGTCGCCTGCCGCCCGTCGACGCCGACCACCCTGTCGCAGGTCGCACGTACACTTCCGTTCGGGCCGCCATGCAAACAACCATTTGAATCCATGTACCCTTGCGGCCCCACCATGGAAACCCCCGTAAGCTCCGCCAGCCCATGGATGCTCACCAGGCTGCACCCGGCCAGCCGCCCCTCCCGCACCTGCACCAGCACGTCGGTGCCTCCGGAAACCAGCACCCCGTGCGGGTCTCTCTTCAGTGCGGCGATGGCGTCCGGCACATCCGCCGCTTGGTAAAATGTTCCGATGTCGTACATATTGTATTGCCCCCGATCCAATGTCGAAATCATTCCATATCATTGCGACCATTATCATCACATCGGCTTATTCCGTGCGGTGTCCGGCCATCGCAGCTTCCCGTCCAACCGGCTTCCTGCCCCGCCGGCTTCCTGCCCCGCCGGCTTCCAGCCCTGCCGGCTTCCTGCCCCGCAGGTTTTCTTCGCTCAGCCGAACCTGCCGGAAGGCCGCCGAGTCGTGGATGCCGATGCCATCACCCGGCCATTCCCTGTACATGTGGTTGGGGCCGCTTCGTCAGCCCCGCTTTCCAGAACCCTTCCACCAGTTTCTGGGGCGTCATGGGCAGGCTGTCAAACGCCACCCCCGTGGCGTGGAGGATCGCATTGCGTATGGCCGGGGCCACCGGGATGGCCGGCGGCTCGCCCAGCGCCTTGTTGCCGAAAGGCCCCGTGGGGTCCTCCACCTCCACGAACTCCACCTGCAGGTCTGGCGTGTCCATGGCAGTGGGCAGCTTGTAGTCCAGCAGGTTGTCGTTGAGGGGGCGGCCCTTTTCGTCGTAGAGCAGCTCCTCATACATCCCGAACCCCAGCCCCATGCTCATGCCCCCGTGCACCTGCGCCCTGGCCAGCTGCGGGTTTAAGAGGGTGCCGGAGTCGTGTACATTGAGCAAGTTCAGCACTTTCACCTTGCCCAGGGGGATGTCCACCTCCACCTCCGCGAAGCACGCCCCGGAGGAAAACGTGTTGTCCTTGCAATGCACCGTGGACTCCGCGGTGATGTGCACCGATTCATCCAGACTGTATAATGCCGTCATGGCCACGTCGCCCACGCTCAATAGCCGTCGCCCCGTCGCTTTCTCGACGATGAAATCACCTGCGATATCCAGGCCGGACACCGCCGGGTGCCGTCCATGCGCAGCTATGCTGGCAGCATGCGCCGCCCCGGGGCCTGCACCATCTGTACCCAGAACGTCATACGGGACAGCTACGCCCCCCGCTGCCGCCCCCTCGGCCTCGGCTTGCGATTCGCCCAGCGATTCGACCTGCGATCCGTCCTGCGGTCCGCCCTGCGGTCCGTCCTGCGGTCCGCCCTGCGATTCGCCCTGCGATTTGCCCTGCGATTTGCCCTGCGATCCGCCCTGCGATTTGCCCTGCGGTCCGCCCTGCGATTCGCCCCGGAGCATCCCGGCCGCATACCCCAGGATCTTTTCTTTCAGGAGTTCCCCCGTCTGCTTGAGCGCTTTCCCGCTGACGTAGGACTGGCGGGATGCGTATGCACCCGTGTCAAAAGGCGTCACGTCCGTGTCCTGGAAAGAGATGATGTGTACCTTGCTTTCGGGTATCCCCAGCACCTGGGCCGCCATCTGGGTGAACACCGTGTCTGCCCCCTGGCCGATCTCCGTGGCGCCCATCTGGAGCTGCACCGAACCGTCTTGGTTGAGCACCATGCGGCAAGATGCCGTTTCCAGCGAGGTGGGGTAGACGCCCGTCTTGTATATGAATATGGACATGCCCACGCCCCGGCGCTTTTGTCCGGCCCCCGCACCTGCCGTATCAGCGCATACGCCTGTCATCGCCGCAACGTCTGTCTTCACAGCGCCTGTCGATACCCCCGCACCCGCGGCATCGGTGCCTTTGTCTGTCCCCGCCCCATCCGCAAGATCCGCGTTTTCCCGGGTGTACCTCGCCCTCTTCTCGTCCCACCCGAACCGCTCCCGCCCCACCTCGATGCAGCGGCGCAGGCCGTAGCTGCGGAACATCACATGTGTGTGGGGGTCTTCGTACCCCTCCCGGACGCAGTTGCGCAGGCGAAACTCCAGGGGGTCCATGCTGATCTTTCGCGCGAGGTCGTCCATCAACGCCTCCCCTGCGAAGACGCCCTGGGGGATCCCATATCCCCGCATGGCCCCGCCTGTGGAAATGTTCGTGTATACCGTGTAGCTGTCGGATTCCAGCACCTTTTCGTCCCGGTAGATCTGTTTGAACTCCCCCGCGGCATTGGCAATCAACGCATGGCCGTGGGAGGCGTAGCCCCCTTGGTTGGAGTAGGCCACGAATTTGCGCCCCAGAAGCCGCCCGTCAGGCGTGGCCGCGGCGCCCAGCTGGAACTCCATGGCGTGCCGCACCCTGGTGCAGGCCAGGGTCTCCTCCCTGCTTAGCTCGATTTTCACCGGGCGGCCCAGGCGCATGGCCAGGAACGCATTGAGCGGTTCGTAGAGCACTTCCTGCTTGTTGCCGAACCCGCCGCCGATGTAGGGCTTTATCACCCGGATGCGCCCCATGTCCAGCCCCAAGGCCTGGGAGATCACCCGCCGCACGATGTGGGGGATCTGGGTGGAGCTCACCACCGTCACCCTGTCATGTTCCATGTATGCGAAAGACACCGGGACCTCGATGTGGCAATGCTGCACGGTCTGGGTCCTGTACACTTTCTGCACCACCGCCACGCCGTCCATGCCCTCGAAGTCGTGGAATGCGCCCTCCCCCAGGCGAAACCCGGTGTGCTTCAGGCAGTTGTCCGCACACTCCTCGTGGATCGCCGTGGCATCGCCTTCGCCCCACCCTGTCCTGTCGTCCCCAATACAGTCAGGGGCCGGTGCCCGTTCACGGACGAATGTATTTCGGGCCGCGCCTGACTCTTCACCGGCAGGGGTACCTAGCGACCCCGGCGGCAAAGACTGTGCCGCCTCTTTCGCCCACCATGGCGAGATGTCCCTGCCCAGCGCCTGTGCCACCGTCAGGAGCGGCCTGTACTCCTCGTACTCCACCCGTATCTTCCCCGCGGCCCTCTTGGCGGCCACCTCGTCACGGGCCACCACCACCGCAATGTCGTCCCCGTATATGCGCACACGTTCATTGAGCATCCGCCGGTCCGCCACGTCTTGGTGGGAGGGTTCCACCGACCAGGGGTGCCCGGGTGTGGGGTAGGGGTGTTCCGGCACGTCGAAGCAGGTGACGATGTCCTCCACACCCTCCACAGCCCAAGCCTCTTTCAAATCAAACCCCAGCACCCGGCCATTGGCGACGGTGCTGCGCACCAGTTTCGCCACCAGCGTGCCTTTGGGCTCCATGTCCGCCGTGTATTTCGCCCCGCCCGTTACCTTTTCGTATGCGTCCACCCGCACCTGCGACGTCCCGATCCCCATATCGTCTCCTGTTAAATAAAAAAACCGCCCGCAATCGACCTCCCACCGCAAATCGCCGCAGACACCTTCACCCGCTTTGGCATCCCGCTCTTTGGTGGCCCTTGTAGTCAACTGTTACGGCAGTTGGTAGAAACGCCCATCCGACGGTCAAAAGACACGATCATGGGCATATACAAGCCCGCTTCACTGTCTATAATCTACCACATCCCCCACACCACTGTCAATATGGAAATTTTGCCACTGTACAGATTGCCTATTGAAATTTCGGCGGTTTTCATGCATACTAAGGTAAACGGGCAAAACAAAACCACGCTTGGCTTGTTCCCCGCTACCTAAGGTAAACACCTTATTCAGCATTGGCACAGAAAGGATTCCCCATGGTCGCAGCAGGGTTGATACTGGAAGGCGGTGGGATGCGGGGCATCTACACCACCGGCATACTGGATTATTTTCTGGAACATGACCTGTTTTTTGCCGAAATCTACGGCGTGTCCGCAGGGGCCTGCCACGCCTGCAGTTACCTCTCCAGGCAGTTTCGCAGGGCGTTTCGCATCAGCGTGGACTACTTAGACGACCCGCGCTACTGCAGCGTGCGAAGCCTGCTGCGCACCGGCGACCTCTTCGGGGTGAAGATGTGCTACGAGCTGATACCCAAGGTCCTGCACCCATACGACTACGGGGCGTTCGCCCACCATCCCGGCAGGTTCTACGCCGTTGTCACCAACTGCGCCACAGGGCAGCCGGAATACATGGAAGTAAGGGACATGGAAGAAGACATAAATGCGGTGCGGGCCTCAGCCTCCCTTCCTTTGCTTTCCCGGATGGTGCCCATCGGGGATAACCTGTACCTGGACGGCGGGCTCTCTGACTCCATCCCCCTGCGCCGCTCCATCGAAAGCGGGAATGAGAAAAACGTGGTGATACTGACCCGGCCCGTGGGTTACCGCAAAAAGCCCAACCGCACCATCGGGATGTCCGCCGCCCGCTACGCCCGTTTCCCCCGGCTGGTGGAGGTCATGGCCAACCGCCACGCCGCCTACAACGAAACCCTGGACTACATCGACCAACTGGAAAAAGAGGGCCGGATCTTCGTCTTCCGCCCGGACGAAACCGAGGGGATCAACCGCATCGAGCGTGACCGCAAGAAACTCCAGGCCCTGTATACCAAGGGCTACCGCGATGCACAGGCGGGCTATGCGAAAATGATGGAATACCTGGGTCATGAATCCGGATCATATTGAAAAGAGAGACACGTTTAATGAGAAATGCCAACCGCCGAAACATTCGGGTTCACATACAGGCGTTTAACCTACGCCGCCCCCTGGCGCGCACCGCCCTACCCGCTTTCCTGGCCCTGGCCCTGCTCACGTCATGTGCCGGCGGCGGGAAAGCTGCCACCGAACCGCAGACGCCCCCCCAGACCCAGCCGGTCTATACCATCGAGGATGCCATCGCCCCCGCCGAGATCCCCGTGCTGACCCCCCAGGGCCCGGTGTACCGCCTCATCAAGGACATCCCCGTGCCCCCGCCGGAGATCTATTACCTGGGGATTTCCCACCCGAACGTGGCGAAACTTCAGGAACGACTCATGGACCTGGGGTTCATGGACTATGACGAGCCCACATACCACTACGGTAACATGACCGTGGCCGCGGTGAAGCTGTTCCAGCGCCAAAATGACTTAAACCAGGACGGGCGGGTGGGCCCCCTGACCTGGGAGGCCATCATGGACCCGGCGGCCGGGTACTACACCGTGACCAATGGCGATTCCGGCGAGGACGTGCAGCTGATCCAGTACCGCCTCTACGAGCTGGGCTACCTGCCCTCCGCCGACATGGTGACGGGCAACTTCGGCGACGTCACGGAAAATTCCGTGAAAAAACTGCAGGAGCTCAACGGCCTGGAAATCGACGGAAAGGTGGGCCGCCAGACCACCAACCTGCTCTACAGCGGGGACGTGAAGCCAAACCTCCTGGCATACGGCGAACACAGCGAAGTGGTGCTGGCCTGCCAGGTGCGCCTGAAAGACCTGGGCTACCTCACCACCGAACCGGACGGCGCCTATGGCAACGACACCATCCTGGCGGTGAAGCAGTTCCAGTCCCGCAACGACCTGGTGGTGGACGGCTACCTGGGGCCTTCCACCCGCATGGCTTTGGATTCCTCCGCCGCAAAGCCCAACGGCCTGCGCCTGGGCGACGAGGGGGATGCCATCTCCCGGGTCCAGGAACTCCTTGCGAAGCTCGGCTACCTGTATGACGCCAATGTCACCGGGTATTTCGGCGACATCACCCAGCGCGCGGTGAAAGCGTTCCAGACACGAAACGGCCTGTCCGCAGACGGTTCGGTGGGCCGCCAGACCATGGCGCGCCTCACCAGCCAGGATGCGAAGAAAGCCGCATCCGGCGCGGCGGCGCTGGCCAACAGCGGCGGCTCGACCTCCACCTCCTCCGGGGCGGGTTCCTCCGGCTCAGGGGCCTCCGGCTCCGGCTCAGGCGCCTCGGCCTCGGCGGGGTCATCCGGCGCCACCTCCCCCACCCAGGCGGCGGATGCCGGCTCCGGGGGCGCCACCGCCGTGGGCTCCGTCCTGCCATCCGGCAACGCCAGCGTGGATGCGCTCCTGGCGGTGGCCTCCTCCAAACTGGGCGCGCCATACTCCTGGGGCGGCAAAGGCCCCAACTCATTCGACTGCTCGGGATTCGTCTACTGGTGCTTGAACCAGGTGGGGGTGCAGCAAAGCTACATCACCTCCTATGGCTGGCAAAACGTGGGCAGGTACGAACGTGTTTCCAGCTACTATGACCTGCGGGCGGGCGACATCATCGTGGTGCGGGGCCATGTGGGCATCATCGCGGGCGGCGGCACCATCATCGACGCCTCCTCGGGCAACGGCCGCGTGATCCACCGCAGCCTGGGCCAGTGGTGGGCCGACCACTTCATCGTGGGGTGGCGGATCTTTGGGTGATGCCTGATGGGACAGATGGCGTAAAACACGGTTGCACAGATAAGGGCATGTTCGGGGCGCATTCCGGCTGCCGACAGAAAGGACGCTTATGTTCAGGCTCTGGGGGAAAATCATCACAGACAACAAACTGCAAAAAGACATGGTGGTGGAGATGCCCGACCCCGACATGGGGCGTACCCAAAAGGTCCTCTCCGCGCTGGGCCGCATCTGCCACAGCTTTGACCTGGCCAGCCCCTTGTGGCTGGATGCAAACGTCCGGGGGTTCCAGCGCCTTTCGCGGACACGCTTCACCGGGGACAACTTCATCGAAAGCATCCCCTTCGACTTCCTGGAGATCCAGGTCATCGAAGAGTGATGATGACACTTTGAAAGGGTACGAATATGAAGGTCACATACCTGCACCACAGCGGCTTTTTGGTGGAACTGGCCGACCGATATCTGCTCTTCGACTGGTTCGAGGGGCAGCTGCCCGCATTTGATGGCGGCAAGACACTGTACGTGTTCGCCAGCCACGTCCACGGGGACCATTTTTCCCAGAAGATCTTCGGATTGGCGCCGCGGCAAGCGGCGCCACATGCAGCGCCCCAACCATCCCCCCCGTCCGGCGTGTTTTTCATCCTCTCCGACGACATACCCCCACGGAGGGTCCCGCCGGAATGCAAAGAACTGACCACATTTGTCAAACCCCGGCAAACCCTCGAAATCAATGGGATGACCGTCAAGACATACCGCTCCACCGACGAGGGCGTCGCTTTCCTGATCGCCGTATCCCACCAACTCATTTTCCATGCCGGCGACCTCAACCACTGGTACTGGGAGGGCGAGCCGGAGGACTGGCTGCGCCGGATGACCACAGACTACCACCATGAACTGGGGCTGATCGCCCAAGATGTCATGAGTTTCCACCGCAGTATTTCGGAAAAGGACCGCCCGCTGGACATTCCCCCCGTACCAAGCGGCGGCACGGACGCAGGCTTCCCGCCCCAGGTCTCCCCGGCCGGGAGGGCGACGGCCCCCGTACCAAACGGCGGCGCGGACGCGGCTTTCCTGCCACTGGACCCCAGGCTGGAAGACAACTTCTACCTGGGCATCGACGACTTCATGCGCACCGTGGGCGCAAAAACCGTGTTCCCCATGCACATGTGGGATGACCTCGCCATCATAGACCGGCTGAAAGCGCTGCCGGCCGCCGCCCCCTACAAAGACCGCATCGTGCCAATCCACGCCCGGGGCGAGACATTCATGACCGGGTCAGTCATGACCGGGTCAGTCATGACCTAGGCTCGGTATACGCGATCAGCTTCCCCCCCGCCTCGTCCAGGTCCAGCACGATGGCGTCGTTTTCGTGGAGCTCTCCCTGGAGGATGATCTTCGCCGCCAGCGTCTCCACATGTTTCTGGAGGTAGCGCTTCAGCGGGCGGGCGCCATACACCGGGTCGTAGGCATTGTCCACCACGAACGCCTTCGCCTCGTCGGTGAGCTCCAGTGACAGGTCCTTGTCCGCCAGGCGTTTGTTCACGTCCGCCACCAGCAGGTCCACGATCCGGGTGATGTTCTCCTGGGTCAATGGTTTGAACAGGATGATCTCGTCCAGGCGGTTGAGGAACTCGGGGCGGAAATGCCCCCTTAGCTCCGCCATCACCGACTCCTTGGCACCGTCGTCGATCTCCCCCTTTTCATCGATCCCCTCCAGCAGGTAGGAGGAGCCGATGTTGGAGGTCATGATCAGGATGGTGTTCTTGAAATCCACGGTCTTCCCGGTGGAGTCCGTGATGCGCCCGTCGTCCAGCACCTGGAGCAGCACGTGGAACACGTCCGGGTGCGCCTTTTCCACCTCGTCGAACAGCACCACGCTGTAAGGCTTGCGCCGCACCGCCTCCGTGAGCTGCCCGCCCTCGTCGTAGCCCACGTACCCGGGGGGCGCCCCGATGAGGCGGGACACCGAGTGTTTCTCCATGTATTCGCTCATGTCGATGCGCACCATGTTGGACTCGTCGTCGAAGAGGCTCTCCGCCAGCGCCTTGGCCAGTTCCGTCTTGCCCACGCCGGTGGGCCCCAAAAACAGGAAGGACCCAATGGGTTTCGTGGGGTCCTTGATCCCCGCCTTGGAGCGGATGATGGCCTCCGTCACCAGCTCCACGCCCTCGTCCTGGCCGATGACCCGTTTGTGCAGCACCTCGTCCAGGTGCAGCGTCTTGCTGCGCTCGCTCTCCGAGAGTTTCGCCACGGGGATGCCCGTCCAGCGGGAGATGATCTTGGCGATCTCCTCCTCGGTTACGCTCTCGCGGACCAGGCTCAAATCCTGGCTCTTGATGCGCTCCTCCTCCGCCGCCAGCTGCTTCTGGAGCTCCGGCAGCTTGCCGTACTGGAGCTCCGCAGCTTTGTTCAAGTCATAGTTTTGCTGGGCCAGGGTGATTTCCCGGTTCACTTCCTCGATGGATTCCCGCAGGGAGGAGAGTTTCTCCACGCTGGTTTTCTCGCTCTCCCACTTGGCCTTCTTTTCCTGGAAATCGTCCCTCTGCCCCGCCAGCTCCTTTTGCAGGGTTTCCAGCCGCTCGGTGCTTAAGTGGTCGGTCTCCTTTTTCAGGGCCGCCTCCTCGATCTCCATCTGCATGATCTTCCTGGCCAGCTCATCCAGTTCCGCCGGCATGGAGTCCAGCTCCGTCTTGATCATGGCGCACGCCTCGTCCACCAGGTCGATGGCCTTGTCCGGCAGGAAACGCTCCGAAATGTACCGGTCGGACAATGTGGCCGCCGACACCAGTGCGGAGTCGGTGATCTTCACCCCGTGGAACACCTCGTAGCGTTCTTTGAGCCCCCGGAGGATGGAAATGGTGTCCTCCACGGTGGGCTCGTCCACCATCACCGGCTGGAAGCGCCGCTCCAGCGCCGGGTCTTTGTCCACATATTTCCTGTATTCGTCCAATGTGGTGGCGCCGATGCAGTGGAGCTCGCCCCTGGCCAGCATGGGTTTGAGCATATTGCCCGCATCCATGCTCCCCTCGGCTTTCCCAGCCCCCACGATGGTGTGCAGCTCGTCGATGAACAGGATGATCTGCCCGTCGCTCTTTTTCACCTCCTCCAGCACCGCTTTGAGGCGTTCCTCGAACTCCCCCCGGTACTTCGCGCCCGCCACCAGGGAACCCATGTCCAGGGCGAAGAGTTTTTTGTCCTTGAGCCCCTCGGGCACGTCCCCCCTCACGATGCGCTGGGCCAGCCCTTCCACCACGGCGGTCTTGCCCACGCCCGGCTCGCCGATGAGCACCGGGTTGTTTTTTGTCTTGCGGGAGAGGATGCGCACCACGTTGCGGATCTCCGCATCCCGCCCGATGACCGGGTCCAGTTTCTGCTCTTTGGCCCGTTCCACCAGGTCCTGGCCATATTTTTCCAATGTGTCGTAGGTGGCCTCCGGGTTGTCGCTGACCACCCGCTGGTTCCCCCGCACCGTGGACAACGCCTGCAAGAACCCCTCCCGCTGGATGCCGTATGTGCGCAGGAGCTCCTTCATGGATTTGTCCGCATACTTGATGAGCGCCAGGAAGAGGTGTTCCACGGAGACATACTCGTCCCCCATGGCCTTCGCCTCGTCCTCGGCGTTTATGAGCACTTTGTTCAGGTCGTTGCTGATGTACATGCTGCCGCCGCTCACCTTGGGCAGCTTCTCGATGGCGTTTGCCGCATCCTGGGCCAGCATCCCGGGGTCGGCCCCCATCTTTTCCGCCAGTTTGGCGATGAGGCTGTCCTCGATGGTCAGCAGGCTGTATAGCAGGTGCGCCTGCTCGATCTGCTGGTTGCCGTACTCCATCGCCACCTTCTCACAGGTCTTCACCGCCTCCATGGACTTTTGTGTGAACTTGTTGATATTCATGCAATCCCTCCTCAACGGATGATATTGTGTTTTATCTGTTCTATTCTAACTATAACACATTCACACTATAACACAAAAGCACCCCCCTGTCAAGGGGCGTGCCACTGGAAATTTCCATATAAACTCCACACAGGTTACAGGCCACTCCCTATCCAGCCGATGAGCCTCCGGGCGGGCATGGGCCCACTCTAGCGCACATTAGGCACTGCGATGGGAGACCCGCAGGGGCTCTCCGGTGCGCCGGAAGTGTCCCCCGAGTTTGACAGCCAAAAACACCGCAGCCGTTGTAACAGCTGCGGCTGCGGGTGTTTTGAAAAGTATTTTTTCTAAGACGCATATCATGTGAACCTATGCCAACCCCGCCCCATCGACCGCCTTTTTCAACGCTGCCCGTCGCTCACGGATGCGGCTTGCCTCACCTTGCCGCGCTGACCTCGCACAGCCCCTCCCTGAACGGCACGAACCCACTGATGGGGTCGAAATCCCTGGTGATGAGCTCGTTGGCGTCCGCCTGGGGCCAGCCGTGGAGGATGTCGATCATCCCCGGCTTGATGGTCTCGCTGGTTTTGAGCTTCAGCGTGATGCCCTTTTCGTTCACCGGCGCGTTCACCCGCACCGTGTCGCCGTCGCGAAGCCCCCGAGACTGCGCATCCTTGGGGTTGAGCTTCACCACGGGTTCGGGGAGGAACCGGCGCAGCCATGGCAGTTCCCGCTCCTTCGCATTGGAGTAGAATGGCGTGCGGGAGCCGCAGCACATAACCAGCGGGAAACGCTTCGCCACATCCGGCGTGGACAGCGGGCTGTACACGGGTTCCCTGTAGCGGGGCAGTGGGTCCAGCCCGTTTTCCCGCAGCACCTCCGATGCGAACTCCACTTTGCCGGTGGGCGTCTCAAACCCCGGTTTCCCGTCCAGGCGCAGTAGCCCCAGTTCCCATTTTTTGTATTTCGGGCCGCCCCGCATGGGCAGCATCACCCCGTCGGGGTGTGCCGCCCGCAGCTCCTCCAGTGTGATTTCCCTGGAACCACCCAGCGTGCGCAGCACCTCCCGGATGCACTCCTCCTCCGCTTTCTCCCCGCCCCCGAAAAACACCTCGGGGTACCCCAGCGTAGCGCCGATGTCGCAGCAGATGCGATAATCCGAGCGCGCCTCCCCGCGGGGCGGCACGATGGGCTCCCGCA
Source organism: Lachnospiraceae bacterium (assembly GCA_031272185.1). Classification (GTDB taxonomy): domain Bacteria; phylum Bacillota; class Clostridia; order Lachnospirales; family Lachnospiraceae; genus JAISUG01. The sequence goes on along the minus strand of JAISUG010000058.1, from coordinate 61,204 downwards.
GGAAGATCCGGCGTCCGGCGAAAGTCAGCGGCGCGCTGCGCTCGTAGCTCATGGCCGCCGGCAGCAGCATATCCACATAGTCATGGGTCCATGGGTTGTCGCGGAAATCCACCGCCGCCACGAAGTCCATGTCCTTGAAAGCCTGCTGGTACTCATGGGTCTGGCCCCACATCATGGCGTTGCCGCCCAGCATCAGGCATGCGCGGATCGCGCCGGTCTTCACATACTCCGGCAGGGAATTGATCTGGATGTTCCCGTCGATGTCCACCACGTCCCACATCTTATGGTAGGGCGTGTCCACCCTCAGGTGGCGGATCCCGGGGTAGAGGTCCAGCCTGGCGAATTTGAAAGACGACCCCGACAGGTCGATGTCCAGCATGTCGGTGGGTATCACATGTCCGCCCTCCACGTCCAGGCTGCCCGTCAGGGGGATGAGCAGCATCATGGCGCGGTAGTTGTCCGTGCCATTGGTGTGGTGGGGCTGGGCGGATGACCCCTTTATGGTGATGGGTTTCGTCCGCTGCGTCAGCAGTTTCGCCGCCTCCTCCAGCACCTGCTCGGGCACGTCGCAGATACGGGCGGTCTTTTCCAATGTGTACTCGGCCGCCAGCTGCGCATACTCTTCAAACCCATGTGCCCATTTCTCGATGAATTCCTTGTCGTAGTTGCCGCTTTTTATGATCCGGTCGGCGAAGAACAGCGCCAACGCCCCGTCGGTGCCGCACCTTAGCTGGATGTGCACGTCCGCGAAGTTCTCCACGGTGCTGGTGACGCGGGGGTCCACCACGATGTATTTCACGCTGCCGAACTCCTTGGTGGTCTTCAGGCGGTCATAGCTCCACGCCGCGCTGTTGCCCGGGTTGTTGCCCCAGATGATGCACACCGACGTGTCGTTGATGTCCGGCGCCGCGCCCATGGCGCCCGCCATCACCGCCGCGCGCCCATTGATCCCGTAGATGAGCTTGCTGGCGATGGTGGTGGCCGTGGAGCAGGTGGAGGACTCCGTGCCGAAATTGGGGCTGCCGAATGTGTACGCCAGCCGCTGCATGATGGCCCGGGGCTCTTTCGGGTCCCCGGTCATGAAGAGCACTTTCTCCGCGCCGTACCTGGCCTTGATGTCATTGAACTTCTCGGCTATCTCGGCATAGGCCTCTTCCCAAGAGATGCGCTCCCACCGGCTGGGCTCGCCTTTGGGGTTGGTGCGCCGCATGGGGTGAAGGAGCCTGTCAGGCGCATAGATGTCCTGCACCGAGGCCGCCCCGATGGGGCACAGCGTCTCATTGCCGTATTTTTCCCGCCGTTCCAGTCGAATGATCTTGTCGTCTTTGACCAATGCCTTCACGCCGCAGCGGGGCACGTGGTTGCACATGACGCAGTGGCTGTATTTGTACTGCCCTCCCTCTTTGGGCGGGTCCGGGTGGTTCACCCGCAGCAGGTCGCGCCCCAAGTCCCTGGCCCGGAACAAACCGTCCACCAGCTCCTGGTAGTCATCATCGGCAGGGGTGCGCTTCCACTGCCCCAGGTCTTCCAGTTCCCACCCCGGCTTCACGCCGTCGGCCACCGTCGCATGGCGCCACTCCACGGTGGGCACAGCCACATTGTTTGCGGCTGCGGTTCCCAATCCCCCCCGCCTTGCGACCTCCGGGATGGGCATCCCCTCCGGCACCACGTAATACGTGCGGGTGCCTTTCAGCCTCATCGCACCATAGAGCTTGATGTAGTAATTGATCTCGCTCTCCGGGTCGTCCAGGTCGCCAAATATCCGGCACCTGCCCGGGCAAAGCGCCACGCATATGGGCTCTTCCCCCCTGGCCAGCCTGTCCTGGCACAACGTGCATTTTTCCGCGACGAACCGCCCGTCCCCCAGTTCGGTCAAGAACCGCTGGTTGTACCGGCATGCCTTGACGCAGGCGCCGCAGCCAATGCACAGGTCGTCATTGGTGAGCACCAGCCCCTCCGGGCTCTTGGACGTGGCCCCCGTGGGGCAAACCGCATGGCAGGGCGCATCGTCGCAGTGGTTGCAGGAAGTGGAGAGGTACTTCACGTGGGCGTCCGCCCCCTCCCCCCACTCGATGGTCGCCCCCTGGTTGTAGTCCACCCCGTCCCTCGTGTGGAAATACTGCTTGCACGTCACCACGCAGGAATAGCAGTTCGTGCAACGGTCCAAATCCACCAACATCCCAAACCTAGCCATATCAAACCCCCTAAATGGTATAATTGTCCGAAAGACTGAACTGGGCCAGGAACCTCTTCGCCCGTCGCCTGTCACTTCCCGCCCGTCTCTTCTCGCCTGTCTTTTCTCGCTCGCTGTCAGCTATGGACAATGGGATGACCCCCTCCGGCACGGTGTCCCATTTGATACATCGGGTGCCCCGCCTTTGGGCGATGCGGCCAAAATCGTAGTCACCAGACTAGCTGGGCTGGCCGGGCTGGCCGGGCTGGCCAGTCTGGTCGAGCAGCCCCTGCAGCCCCTGGCCATAATGCGTTTTCATATTTCTTTCCCCTTGCCACAATGCGTTTTCATATTTCTGTTCCACTGGCCATAATGCGTTTGCATATTTCTTTTCCTTGTTTCATGCTTCCCCATGAACCGCTCCGCATCATCGAAGCTGCACCCGGCGTTTTCATATTTCCTTCCCCTGGCCCATGCTTCCCCCGCTTCATATTTCATATTATTTTAATATGAATAGTATATTTTATATGGCTATTATATCCACCCTTGCACGGATTGTCAAGGCTTTCCCCAAAGAAATTTCAAGCGACCCGCCGCAGGTTACAATTCACAGATCATCTTCGGTCGTAAGATATTTATGGACGTGGATTGCTTCGTCCTTCCGCGCTTCGCTCGCAGCAGATGTGGTTATGCTCCTCGCAATGACTTAAGCGGCGGAGGGTTTCCATGGGTGTAAATTGTAACCACCGTAGTACTTATCCAACAAAAAATCGGGGCAACCGCCCCGGTTATCGAACCCATACACTTCCGTTTCCACATGTCTGCATGTCCGTGATTTGACGCAGATCCCCTGTCTGGCGAGCAAAGGTCTGCCCAGCACACTCACACACACCGCGTAGCTCGTCTATCAGTAGCTTCATGCTGTCTGGCGGGCAAAGACCCGCCTAGCACACTCACCCCACGTACACTTTCTCCACATACCCGCTGGTGTATGCCCGCATCAGGGCAAAATACCCCAGCTCGAACTCCACCGTATCCCCCAGGGCATAGCGGCGGGCGCTGTCCGTCACGTCCAGCACCATATGGTCGCTGCTGGCGCCTAAGATCGCGACAGCGCCGTCCACCGGGCGCATGGTCTCCACGTCGCAGTCCTGTTTGCCCAGGGCCAGTATCGCACGTGAGCGCACCCCCTTGTCCTCACGCACCGGCGGTGGGTTCCCGTAGCTGTCCACCCCGGCTTCCCCCCAAGGGACGGAGGGCTTTTCCTTGAGCTCGATGACCTCTGCCGACAGGATGAACGCATCCCGCCTGGTCCCCGGCAGATATGTGTAGTGGCAGCGCTCCTTGCCGAACAGCAGGCTTTCCCCCAGACGAAGGTTGTTCACCCCTGGGGGGATGCCATTTTCCATCATGAGGTGCAATGAGGCGGAATTGCCCCCGGAAATCACGAAAGCCACCGGTGACATCGGCACATCCGCAGCCGCCGAAAGGGTTTCGTTCCCCAAACCCGCCAGCCCCAGCAGCTGCCGCATCTTCCCGGTATCCGGGTGTATGAATGAGAAACAGCTCAGGTTCGTGCCGATGCCATAGAGTTCCAGCCCATCGGCCCGGACCACCATCTGCGCCACCCTGCGCAGTTCGCCGTAGTCCACATACCCTTCCCGCAGGTCGCCCAGGTCCGCCATCAGGATCACCTTGTGGCGTTTCCCCTGGCGCAGCGCCTCTTCGGAAAGCAGAGACAGCGTATGCCATTCGCTGTTTAAGGAAACGTCCGCATACCGCACCACATCGGGGATCTCCGAGGGGGCAGGCATACGGATGAGCCATTTCTCCCCATCCAGGAACTGCAGCCTCCTTAGGTTTGCGACACGAGAATCCCCCAGCCTGGTGACCCCGGCGTCCAGGAACGCTTTCGCCACCACCGGGTCGCCGCAAAACACTTTCGTCACCCCGGTGATCCCTATGCCATGCCCGGCGCACAAATCCCGCACGGCGCGCACATTGGACCTGATGATGCCCAAATCTATGGTCAACCTCGGCATACCCACACCACCAAACCGTCCCAACCCATCGGCCACCGGCCAATACCCACAAGCGCATACGTCTCTTTCGCCGGCTCGCGCCCAAACCGTCCCAACCCATCGGCCCATCGGCCAATACCCTCAAGCGCATACGTCTCTTTCGCCGGCTCGCGCCCAAACCGCCTCAACCCATCGGCCCATCTGCCAATACCTATATCGCTACTTCGTCAGAGCCCCAAGCACGGACACGTAGCACGCCGCCGCTTTCGTCAGTTCCCCGATTTCGATATACTCGTCTACGCTGTGGGCCAGGTCCTCCCTTGACGGCCCGAACCCCAGGGTGGGGATGCCCAGCTCCCCGGCGTACAGCGAGCCGTTGGTGCAAAAATCATACACGCTAAGCAGGGGGTCAAACCCATCTGCACGCAGGCCGGCCAGCGCGGTCTGCACGAACCCCTCAGACTCCTCAAACAGCCACGCCGGGAAGAATTTCTCCGATGAAATCGTCTTCCCCGTATAGCACCGGGATGTCTCATGGGCATAGGAAACCTTGGTCCGGACCGTGGGGTCTGCGGCCTCCAGCGCCGCAAGCGCCTCCGATATGGGCGCCAGCACGCTCTCCCTGGTTTCTCCTTTCAGAAGCCGCCTGTCATAAGTGGCCAGGCAGCGGTATGGCACGCAGCTTTTCGCCGGGAACGGTTCGGAAATGATGTCCGTCAGCACCATGATCCCTTTGTGCAGCTTGGGATCTTCCGGTGTGGGTATGCGCCCGATGGCGTCGATCACCTTGCACATGGCCAGTATGGCGTTGTTCCCCCGCTCCGGGTGTGCGCTATGTGCGGTGGTGCCGATGGTCTCCACCAATATCTCCGCACGGCCCCGCTGGCCGATCTTCAGGTTCATGTCCGATGCCTCGCCGATGATCACCAAGTCGGGGTGGTATGCGTCGTTTATGCCCACCGAGGCCACGCCTTCATATGCCTCTTCCTGGACGGTTCCCGCCACCACGATCTTGCCGTGGAAATCCCTCCCGCAAGCCCGGGCAAACACCGGCGCGGCCAGAGTGAATGCGGCGATGGCTCCTTTCATGTCGCTGGTCCCCCGCCCATAGATGCGCCCGTCCTTGCGCACGCCCCCAAAGGGGTCCACACTCCATTGGCTTTCAACCGCCTGCACCGTGTCGATGTGCCCGTCGAAAACCAGGCACTTCCCCGGCCTGTTCCCGTTTATCACCCCGACGGCGTTCCCATAGTCATCTATGAGGGCCTCGTCGTAACCCAACTGTCTATAATAAGAAACCAACACCTGCCCAGCGGCCTCCTCGTGCCCCGAGCCGCCCTTGGCACGTATCAGATCCTGGCAAATGCGGATGACCGTCTCTTCATCCTCATGCGTCAATGCGATTTTTCCATAACTACCCATAAATCCAAGTTCCTTTCAAGCCAGGGCGTCCCCACATCAACCTAATAGTTTAGAGTACACTGGACAGGAAAGCCCGACACCTATCCGTCTTCGGGTTCTCAAACATCTCCAAAGGCGGGGCCTCTTCCACAATGTACCCGTCGTCCATGAAAATCACCCGCCTGGCCACCTCCCTGGCGAACCCCATCTCATGGGTGACCACCATCATGGTCATGCCATCCTTGGCCAGCGCCTTCATCACATCCAGCACCTCGCCCACCATCTCCGGATCCAGTGCGCTGGTGGGTTCGTCAAAAAGCATGATCTTGGGGTCCATGGCCAATGCCCTGGCGATGGCGACCCGCTGCTTCTGCCCTCCGGACAGCGTGGCCGGGAACGCATCACGTTTGTCCGAAAGCCCCACGCGTTCCAGCAGCGCCTCTGCCTTTTTCACAGCCTCATCCTTGCCATATTTTCCCAGTGTGGTGGGGGCCAGGGTCAGGTTGCCCAGCACGGTGTAGTTGGGGAACAGGTTGAAATGCTGGAAAACCATGCCAATGTTTTCCCGGAAGACGTTGATGTTCTTCACCTGGTGAAGGTCTTCCCCCAGGATCTTGATGGCGCCTCCCTGGATGTGCTCCAGCCGGTTCATGCACCGCAGCATGGTGGACTTTCCCGACCCGGAAGGCCCGATGAGGCAGACCACTTCTCCCTCGTCCAGGGTAAATGAAATATCTTTGATGACTTCCAGGTCCCCGAAGACTTTCCGGACGTTTTTCACTTCCACGATGGGCGCCATATGTCCCCCTTTCACCATCACATCCGCATCTGCCGCACTTACCGCACCTACTGCATCCACCGCACCTACCGCACCTATCTCACTCACCACACCTACAGCACTTACCGCATCTACCGCACTTACCACATCTGACGTACCAACCGCCTCATCCACCGCACCACCAGCCGCATCTGCCGCACAAGCCGCCGCATCTACCGCACTTACCACATCTGCCGCACAAGCCGCCCCATCCACTCCCGCACCGATAGGCACAGTGCCAACGGAGCCCTTCATCTTATCTCTTGTCGTAACTGAGCTTGCGCTCCACTATTTTCGACAGGTATGTCAATACGGCAATGATCACCAGGTACATGATCGCCGCATAGGAATACAGCTCGAAAGCCTTGTAGTTCCGGGCGATGATGACCTTGGCTGTCATGGTCAGCTCGTTGACGCTGATGGCCGACAGTATGGCCGTGTCTTTCAGGCTGCTGATGAACTGGTTCATCAGCGAAGGGATCATGATCTTGAATGCCTGGGGCAGTATGATTTTCTGCATGGTGCGGAAATACCCCAGCCCCAAACTCCTGGCCGCCTCCATCTGTCCGGGGTCTATGGCTTGGATGCCCGCCCGGAAGATCTCAGCCATGTATGCGGAAGCGTTGATGGACAATATCAATATGGCGCTGGCCACCAGGTTGAGCGAGTTCTTGATGACGCCGAAATACAGGAACAGCGCCAGTATCATAAGGGGGATGCCCCTCACCATCGTGATGTAGAAATTCGCGATTCTTTGGAGGATGCGGATACCGCTGATGGCGAAGATGCAAAGCACGACGCCGATGACCACCGCCAGCGCGACGCCGCCCAGCGCAATGATCATCGTCAGCCTTGCGCCCTTCAGCAGCGCAGGAATGTATTTCCCGAAATTGATGAAATATTCGATCACGATCATATGCACCCCCACCTGCGGCCGGTCGCCCGGCATGCCTCAACTGCCGGATACAGACGATTCGTCAGGTCCCAGGCAACGTCCGCCCGACGCAACGATACATCCAGATTCTTCTGGTCCCAGGTAACGCCCGCCCGACGTAACGATGCATCCAGATTCTTCTGATCCCAGGCAACGCCCGCCCGACGCAACGATACATCCAGAAACCGGGGAAAGCTCTGGATGCCTTCCCCGGCTTATCTGCCTTTGACCATATCGGTCTGATTGCGCCAATATCACATTATTTGTACTGGTTGATTATCTTGTCGTAAGTCCCGTTGGCGCGGATGGCCGCCAAGCCTTCGTTGAACATCGCCAGCAGCGTCTGGTTCTCGCCTTTTTTCACTGCGAACCCGTTCTGGGGCGGCTGCTCGATGGCATCCACAGCCACCTTGAGGGCGGCCTGCTCGCCGATCTTGATCTGGTAGCTGATGACCGGGTAGTCCTCGATCAGGAAGTCGGCCTGCTTGTTGGAGACGGCCAGCATCATGCTTGCGGAATCCGGGTAGACCGAAACCGAGAACCCGTACTGCTCGGAGAAATCCTGGCACCAGGCCATGCCGGTGGTACCCTCTTTGCATGCGGCGACTTTGCCCTTCAGATCCTCAAAGGAGGAGATGGTCGTGTCATCCTTGTTCACCACGATGGCGGAACCGGACTCATAGTACCCGTCGGAGAAATCCACGCTCTCCTTGCGGGGCTCGGTGATGTTCATGCCCGCGATGGACCCGTCGATGGTGCCGGATGTGATGGCGGGGATGATGCCGGAGAAATCCATGGGGGTCAGCTCGAACTTGAACCCTTCATACGCTGCCACCGCAGCCAGGATCTCCACGTCGATGCCGTAGTAGTCACCCATACCGTTGCCGGAGGTGACCACTTCCCCGGGGGGCGTCCTGTCCGCACCCGCCTGGATGGAAAATGGCGCATAAGCGGCGTCGCAGGCGATCTTGTAGACTTTGCCGTCGTAGTCTTTGTTCGCTGTTGCGCCGGGGTCGCCTGCCTGGGCGGCGCTGCTCGCGGCGGCGGTCGTGGCGGTGGTCTGTGCACCGGACGAACACCCGGCAAACGCAGCTATGACCAGTGCCGCCATGCAGATAATTGCGATAGTCCTTTTCATGGTAAATCCCTCTCTTTCAACCTTTGTCTTATACTAAATGTCACAAACCTCTAAAACAACCCGACAGCGCCAACCGGGATCCGCCCCCCGAAACCGGCTTGCGGCTTCGGATCTGCACCCCGAAACCGGCTTGCGGCTTCGGATCTCCCTACACAACCCGACTGCCCTTCTGTCAGCATAATAGGGATTATAAGCGCAAAACGCCGCCTATGTCAAGGCTTTGACGCAAAAAACGGGCAATAGCCCACAAGATATCTGGCGATTGCCCGCATTGGCCCCGTATGTCAGAAATGCCCCGCACCCGTCGCATGGATCTGGGCTGCGGATTTCCGGGTTCCGGGAGTTCCCGGTTCCCGGATTCTCGTCCCGGACCTCGTGGTTGCCGGTTTCAACATGGCCCTCTAAAAATGCCTCATGCCTTGCCGGCGGAACCGAACAGCTCGATCTTCCCTTTGACGGTCTCTTTGATGGCCGCAGCGCCGGGGGCCAACAGCTTGCGGGGGTCATACCCCTTGCTTTCCCTGTCTTTCCCGGCCTCGATGTATTTGCGGGTGGCCTCCGCGAAAGCCAGCTGGCACTCTGTGTTCACGTTGATCTTCGCCACGCCCAGGGAGATGGCTTTCTTGATCATGTCTTCCGGTATGCCCGTACCGCCGTGGAGCACCAGCGGCAGGTCGCCCACTTTGTCCTTCACCGCCGCCAGTGTCTCAAAAGAGAGTCCCGGCCAGTTGGCGGGATATTTGCCATGTATGTTGCCTATGCCTGCGGCCAGGAAGTCCACGCCCAGGTCCGCTATGGCCTTGCACTCGTCAGGGTTTGCGCACTCGCCCATGCCGATCACGCCGTCTTCCTCCCCGCCGATGGCGCCGACTTCCGCCTCTATCGACAGTCCCAGCTTGTGTGTCAGGTTCACCAGCTCGGTGGTCTTCTCCACGTTCTCTGCGATGGGGTAATGGGACCCGTCGAACATGACGGAGGAGAAACCGGCATCAATGCACTTGAGGCAGCCGTCATATGTCCCGTGGTCCAGGTGCAGCGCCACCGGCACCGTGATTTTCAGGCCTTCCAGCATCCCGTTCACCATGCCCACGATGGTTTTGTACCCGCCCATGTATTTGCCGGCGCCTTCGGACACGCCCAGGATCACGGGCGAATTCAGCTCCTGGGAGACTTCCAGTATGGCCTTCGTCCACTCCAGGTTGTTGATGTTGAAATGTCCCACCGCATACTTGCCCGCAATGGCCTTCTTGAGCATTTCTGTTGCAGATACTAACATTTTGGTACCTCCGTTTCGTTGCCAACCCACAGCCCGCCATGCCGAGCCCCCCCATGGGGGCAGCGGCCGCATAGGCCAGACTACTTGTCCAAAACTACATATCTTATGCCTGCATGGGCCTTAAGCCCGTGCCGTACCGCTGACGGATCACACCATACCGGTCCACGTCGGTGTCACCGGCCACGAACCTTAAGCCCGTGCCGTGCCGCCGCCGGGTCACACCATACCGGTCCACGTCGGAGCCACCGGCCAAGAACCTTAAGCCCGTGCTATGCCGCCGCCGGGTCACAGCCCCAGCGCTTCCTTCACGGCATCTGCCATCTCCTCCACACTGCACACCTTGTGGTGCAGCACCGGTGCGGTCTTGATTTCCTCTATGGCCTGTGGGATGGGCACCCCGCTCAGTGCGTGGAGCGCCTCGATGCTGGCAAACTCGTCACCGGATGCCACGCCGCCGCCTGCCACCGGTGTCCCCGCCCCAGGCGAACTGCCGCCCGTTTTGCCCCATGCGCCGCCCGAAGACCTGTCTGTCCCCGCCGGGCATGCGCTTTGCTGCGTACCCCGTATCGCCTTCACCACGCTCACGGAAAACTTATATGGGCTGGCGGTGGCTGCTATGACCGTTTTCGTCGCATCGTGGGTCTGGGCCAGGTATTTCCCGTAAACAGCCGCCGCCACCCCCGTGTGGGTGTCTATCACGTACCCATTGTCCCCAAACACCCTCCCTATGGCCGCCCCGGCCTCATCCTGGTTGGCGAACCCGCCCCAGAAATCCGCCATATGCGCGCGCATCCCGGGCGTCACATGGTATTCGCCGCAACCGGAAAGCCCTGCCATGAGGTCTGCGCACAGCTTCGCATCCCGCCCTGCGCTAAGGTACAGCAGCCGCTCCAGGTTGCTGGACACCAGTATGTCCATGGACGGCGAATCCGTCAGGATGAACTCCCGGTTCTTGTCATACACGCCGCTTTGGAAGAAATCAAACAGCACTTTGTTGTCATTGGAAGCACATATCAGGGTCTTGATGGGCAGCCCCATCCCCTTGGCGAAATATGCCGCCAAGATGTTGCCGAAATTCCCGGTGGGCACCACCACGTTGATCCCGTCCCCCGGTTCGATCTCGCCGCCCCGCAGCAGCTGCCCATAGGCATAGACATAATACGCCACCTGCGGCACGAGCCGCCCGATGTTGATGGAATTGGCGCTGGACAGGCGGCAGCCTTTTTCCAGAAGCAGCGCCCCCATCCCCTTGTCCGCAAATATCTTCTTCACGCCGGTCTGGGCGTCGTCGAAATTGCCCTCGATGGCCACCACGTGGGTGTTGGAGCCTTTTTGGGTGGTCATCTGCAGCTCCTGCACCCGGCTGACCCCGCCCTTGGGGTAAAACACTATGATCTCGGTGCCCGGCACGTCCGCAAACCCCGCCATGGCCGCCTTCCCGGTGTCCCCCGACGTGGCAGTCAATATGACGATCTTTTCGCCCACGTGGTTCTTCTGCGCCGCCACCGTCAGCAGGTGGGGCAATATGGACAATGCCATGTCCTTGAATGCGATGGTCGCGCCATGGAACAGCTCCAGGAAAAATGCGTCATAGGACGGGGCGCCCACACCCCCGGGCCAGTCCGGGCGCCTGGCCTGCCCCAACGCCCCCGGGCCCGGCGATTCGGCGGCCCCTTGACCATCGCCGGCACTGCCGGATCCCCCCGCAGGGAACCGCACCTTGCGCAGCGGCGCGATGGCGGGTGTGTCAAACTTGTCGTCGTATGCTTTGTCGATGCAGCCTTTCAGCTCCTCATCTGTATAATCAGCCAAAAACGGGCGCATGACCGCAAACGCCACCTCCCGGTAGTCCATCCCGGCCAAGGCCCCCAAAGGGATCAAGGCCCCGCCGCCCCCGTCTGCCGCCCCCGGACCCTCCGGTGCGCCCCCTCCGGGCGCGGCCCCCGCAACCGCAGGTGCATCCGGCAGCGTGACAGTGCCTGCCGCCCCGTCCGCACCACCTCCCGCAAACAGCCTGGGGAGCCGGTCCGGCACGAAGAGCCCGCCGTCCGATGCGATGCCTTTCAGGATCGCCTGGGATGCGGTGACGCCTTTTTCCATGCCCCTGGTGCTGCTGTAAGTCATACCCATATGAGTGCCCTTTCCAAACACCGGCCGGACGTACATCGTGCCTGATGCGATGATTTTACCCAAAACCGGCGTCATTGTCAATCAAATATCCGCATATCCGCAAAATACCGCAAAAATACCGCAGCCGGCTGCCATTCACACAGAGCTATACCCTATGCCGGCCACAGCTCGTCGGAGTCCAGCATCACCGTGAACGGCCCCGCATTTACCAGCTCGATGTCCATCTCCGCCCCGAATATCCCCGTTTCCACCACCGGCACACTCACCCTGCACAGCTTGACGCAGTGGTCATACAGCTCCTGCGCCTTTGCCGGGTCACCGGCGCGGATGAAGCTGGGCCTGTTCCCCCCCCGCATGTCCGCATAGAGCGTGAACTGGGAAACCAGCAACAGCTCCCCGCCCACCTGGCCCAAAGACAGGTTGGTCTTGCCCTGGCTGTCCTGGAAGATGCGCAGCGCCAGCATCTTTTTCACCATCTTTTCGGCGATGGCCTGGGTGTCAGCTTCCCGCACACCCACCAGCACCACGAAACCCTGCTTGATCTCCCCGACGGTCTTGCCGTCCACAGTCACCTTGGCTCCTACGACCCTCTGTATCAAAAACCGCATCTGCCCGGCCCTTCCTTAATATTCCGTCCCAAACCATTCCCCATCGGCCACAAACCATAATATTTCGTGTCCCGTGTCTCGTGTCTCGTGACACGTATCTCGCACCTTGCATCTCGTATCTCGCACCTCGCACCTTTCATCTCGTATCTCGTATCTCGCACCTTGCATCTCGTATCTCGTATCTCGTATCTCGCACTTCGCCGCCCCTCTTCGAGTCATCTTCCCTTGACCAGTATCATATCACTTTTCCCATTGATTGCAAAGCGTTTCTTGTAATGAAAATTTAACCCCCCCAATCATTGACAAAACACGGTTTAGATAATAAAGTATGGGTGTAATGCAAAAACGCTTGAGAGGGGACGACATGCATCGGACTTGTCTTGGATTTGCTTACGCTAAGATAACCAAACGGCTGGCCCTGGCGCTCCTGGTGGGCGCTGCGGTTTGCTGTATGTGTGTGGCATCATATGCAGCGTCAAAGATCTCTTCGGTGAGGCTGAAAGTCACGGCCACCCTGCGCATAGGCCAGGAAATCGACTCTTCGGAGGTGGAAGTGACCACCACCAACAGCAGGTACTATGTGGAGAACTACGAGTTCATCAACGGCATATTCGCCTGGGAGGCGGATTCCGTGCCCCGTCTCCAGGTGACGCTGGTGGCGGAGGACGACGGCTATTTCAGCGTGTCTGCGAGCAACATCACGCTGACGGGCGCCACCTACGTGAAGGCATCCTACGAGGATTCTTCCACGACGCTGGTCATCACCATGGATCTGCCGTCCATGGCCCAGCAACCCGGGACAGCATATAACCTGCGCTGGGAAAGCCCCACCCGTGTGGTATGGGACTCCACCCAGGCCGATGGCACCTATGAGGTCCGCCTCCTGCGAAACGGCTCTGTCACCGGCGGGATCAAAGCCGCCACACAGGAGTACTATTCCTTTGACACGGCCGTCGCATCAGAGGGGAGCTATTCGTTCCAGGTACGTCCGGTGGCGGCCGCAGACCTCACCAAAAAAGGCGACTGGGCGGAGGGGCCGGACCAGTACGTCACGAAAGACGCCGCCCAGCTCATCAAAAAGGGCGGCGACTCATGGCACCTGGACGCCCGGGGCTGGTGGTTCCAGAACCTGGACGGCTCCTGGCCATCGTCGGCCTGGCGCCTCATCGGCGGGCGCTGGTACTATTTCGACGAGAACGGCTATATGTACACCGGCTGGATCGAGTACCAGGGGAACTGGTACTACATGTCCCCCGACACCGGCGAGATGGTGGTCAATGAGTCCACATCCGACGGGGGGTACATCGGCCCCGACGGCATCTACATGACGCCCGAGGCATACCAGGCCGTCAAGGACACCTTGGCCTACCAAGCCGCGCTGGAAGCCCAGCGGGCCAACGAAAACCAGAGCTGGGAGGACTTCCAGAATTCTTACGGGTACTAGAGAGGATCGCAATATGAACCCAAACATCGGCATCATCGGCACCGGCAACATGGGCAAGGCCATACTGTGCGGCCTCCTCGCTTCTTTCGGGCCCAGGTCCGCCCTGATCGTCGACAAAGACACCGAAAAACTCGCCTCGGTGGCCGCCGAGACAGGCGCCCCGGCGGCGGCGGGCAACGCCGACCTGGCGAGGCGGGTGAAGTACATCGTCTTGGCTGTAAAGCCCCAGTTTTTTGACGGCGTCCTTGCGGATATAAAGGACAGCCTCACCGAAGACCACGTGGTCGTCTCCATCGCGCCGGGCATCACCATCGGGCGGCTGCGTGACGCCCTGGGCGCACATATCAAGGTCGTCCGCGCCATGCCCAACACACCGGCCTTGCTGGGCGCAGGTATGAGCGGGGTGTGCATGGGGGATGCGCCCCCTGCCGATACCGCCGCCCCACCCACCCCCGGCCCATTGACCGTAACCGGTGAGCCCGCCCCGGACGCCTCAGGTACCCCGGACCGACAGCCAACAGCTTCCGGGCCGGCACCGGCGCCCTTGGCTGGCATCCTCACCGCCCAGGAGCGGGAGACGGTGAGGCGCATCTTCAACTCTTTCGGCAAGATGGTGGAGGTGGAGGAACGCCTGATGGATGCGGTGGTCTGCGTCAGCGGGTCTTCCCCCGCCTATGCCTACATGCTCATCGAAGCCCTCGCCGACGGCGGCGTGCTCTATGGGCTGCCACGCGCCCAGGCCATTGAGATGGCTGCCCAGGCGGTGATGGGTGCGGCCATGATGGTGCTCCAGACCCACGAACACCCCGCCGCGCTCAAGGACAATGTATGCTCACCGGGGGGCACCACCATCGCGGCGGTGGCGGCTCTGGAAGAATATGGTTTCCGCAACAGCGTACTGAAAGCCACCCAGGCATGCCACAAACGAACACAGGAGCTAAAATGATACAGGACATCAAACGCATCGACCGCATACACCGTTACAAAGGGACCGTGCTGGACGTCTATGAAGACGTGATGATGATCGACGGGCGGGAAGCACATTGGGACTTCATCCATCACAATGGCGCGGCAGCCGTGGTCCCGGTGGACGCAGACGGCAAGATCCTCATGGTGCGCCAGTACCGCAACGCACTGGAACGGGTCACGCTGGAGATCCCCGCGGGCAAACTGGACACCCCCGACGAACCTGCCATCGTCTGCGCCGCCCGGGAACTGGAAGAGGAGACCGGACAGCGCAGCGACGACCTGGAATTCCTGATCCGTGTCCACAGCACCGTGGCGTTCTGCGACGAAAAGATCGACATCTATGTGGCCAGGAACCTGGTCCCCACGGCCCAGCGCCTGGACGCGGACGAAGCCATCGACGTGGAACGCTGGGATATAGAAGACTTGGTGCAACTGGCCTATGATGGCCAGCTCACCGACAGCAAGACCGTGGCCGCGGTGATGGCATATCACGCAAAGTTTCCATCGGAGCAATGAAACCCCACCCATGGCACCCCACACATGGCACCCCGCCGCACATCGACCCACGCCGCCGCGTATTGCCGAGTCGCCCATACCCGGGGGCCGGTGGGCAGGCTGCGGATATATGGAAACAGGCGGGTTGCCCATACCCGGGGTCTGCTACACAAGAGGAGAATCCATGAAAACCATCAAAGATTATATCAAGAGCATCCCGGATTTCCCGAAAAAGGGGATCATCTTCCGTGACGTCACATCCATCCTGCAGGATGCGGACGGCCTGAAACTAGCGGTGGATGAACTGTGCGCCCTCCTGGGGGGTGTGGAGTTTGACCTCATCGCCGGCCCGGAATCCAGGGGCTTCATCTTCGGGGTGCCGGTCGCTTATGCCCTGCACAAAGCATTCGTCCCCATCCGCAAAAAGGGCAAGCTCCCCCGGGAGACCATATCCGTCCGCTACGATTTGGAGTACGGCAGCGAGGAGATCGAGGTCCACCGGGACGCAATCCTCCCCGGCCAGAAAGTGGTCATCATCGACGACCTCATCGCCACCGGCGGCACCTCCCGCGCCATGATAGACCTGGTGGAGGCGCTGGGCGGCGAGGTGGTGATGTTCGCATTCGTCATCGAGCTGGAAGACCTGGGCGGCCGGGCGAAACTTGCCGGCTACCGTGTGGAGTCCATCGCGCGCTACGAAGGGGAATAGGCGCCCACCGAAGACCCGAAACACCCGAAAGGAGCTTTCCAGGATATGCGTTTCCTCTTTGCCTCGGATTCTTTCAAGGGAACACTGACGTCGGAACAAATCAGCGCGCTGCTCACACAGGCCGCCACAGAGGTCTTCCCCGGCTGCCATACCCTGGGTGTTCCCATCGCCGACGGCGGGGAGGGCACCACATCTGCCGTCATCGCCGCCACCGGCGGGGTTTTGCGTACCGTGCCGGTTCACGGGCCCCTGATGGAGGAAACCCAGGCAGCCTACGGCGTGTGGGAGGAACCCTCGTTGTGCCGCACCCCCCCAGCGGCGGACACCATGCCGGACATCGACGCCGGCACCGGCTCTGCCGCACCCGGTTCGCCTACCCGGTGCATCGGCGCACCATACTCCCACTGCATCATCGAGATGGCGGCGGCCTCCGGGCTGCCCATGGTCCCCCCTGACAGACGCAACCCCCTGCACACCACCACATACGGCACAGGGGAACTGATCAAGGACGCACTGGATGCCGGGATCTCCCACATCGCCGTGGCCATCGGCGGCAGCGCCACCAACGACGGCGGCATGGGGGCGATGTCCGCGCTGGGCATCCGCTTCCTGGACGAGCAGGGCCATGTTCTCACAGGGTTCGGGGAAGACTTGGGACGGGTGCGCGACATAGACCTCTCCGAACTGCACCCCGGCGTGAAGACCGCCACATTCACCGTCATGTGCGACGTGCAAAACCCACTCACCGGCCCCGACGGCGCCACCTACACTTTCGGCAAACAAAAAGGCGGCACCCCCGACATCCTGGATCGGATGGAAGCGGACATGTGCGCCTATGCGAAGCTCCTGACGGAAAAAACCGGCATCGACCCCGACCAGGTCCCCGGCACAGGGGCGGCAGGCGGCCTAGGTGCTGCCCTCACTGTGTTCCTGGGCGCCCGGATGCAGTCCGGCATCGAGACCGTCCTGGACCTGATCGGGTTTGATGATTTGCTGGAAAGCACCGACCTGGTAGTCACCGGCGAAGGCCGCATGGACTGGCAGTCGGCCTTTGGCAAGGTCCCCAGCGGCGTGGGGCAGCGCTGCCGAAAGAAAAGCATCCCTGCGGTGGCCATCGTGGGGGGCATGGGCGAAGGCGCCGAAAAGCTCTTCGACCACGGCATCGACAGCATCATGACCACCATCAACGGTGCCATGGACCTGGATGAAGCCCTGGGGCGCAGCGAAGAGCTCTACCTGGGCGCCGCCCGCCGCATGTTCCGCCTTGTGAAAGCCGGTATGCAGCTGCATCCCAGGATGCAGTCGTAGCCCCAGATTCAGTTATAGCCCCAGATGCAGCTTCATGCCCTACAGGCTCTCCGCGATCTCGAAGATCAGCCGTTTGGAATCCTCCCACCCCAGGCATGGGTCGGTGATGGATTTGCCGTAGCAATGCTCCCCGATCTTCTGGGAACCGGGCTCCAGGTAGCTCTCGATCATCAGCCCTTTCACGAACCCCTTGATCTCCGGTGAGTAGCGGCGGGAATGCATCACTTCCTTGGCGATGCGTATCTGCTCCTGGTACTGCTTGTCGGAGTTGGAGTGGTTGGCATCCACGATGCACGCCACATTTTGCAGGTTGCGCTCGTGGTAGAGCCGGTGCAGCAGCATCAGGTCCTCGTAGTGGTAGTTGGGCTGGTTCTGGCCGTGTTTGTTCACGGACCCCCGCAGGATGGCGTGGGTGTATGGGTTCCCGTCGGTGCGCACCTCCCACCCCCGGAAAATGAACGTGTGCTCCTGCTGCGCCGCCACGATGGCATTGAGCATGACGCTTAGGTCCCCGCTGGTGGGGTTTTTCATGCCGCAGGGCACGTCGCAGCCGCTGACCGTCAGGCGGTGCTGCTGGTTCTCCACGGAGCGCGCCCCCACGGCGATGTAGGACATCATGTCCGACAGGTATCGCAGGTTTTCCGGGTAGAGCATCTCGTCGGCGGTGCTCATCCCGGTCTCGGAGAGCACCCGCATGTGCATCCGCCTGATCGCCAGGATCCCCTCGTACATGTCCGGCTTCTTCTCCGGGTCCGGCTGGTGGACCATGCCTTTGTAGCCTTCCCCCGTGGTACGGGGTTTGTTGGTGTATATCCGCGGTATCAGTATCAGTCGGTCCTTTACCTGGTCGGCCACGGGGGCCAGCAGGTTCACGTACTCGCACACGGAGTCTTCGTTGTCCGCGGAGCAAGGCCCTATGATCACGAGGAATTTGTCGCTCTCCCCGGTAAACACCTTTTTGATTTCCTCGTCCCGCGCCCCCTTCGCTTTCGCCAGGTGGGCGGGCAGGGGGAACTGCTCCCGTATCTCCGCAGGCGTAGGCAGCTTGTTCACAAACTCGATACCCATAAAACCCCTTTCTATGAAGTCCCTCATCGGCCCCTTGCATCTTGGTCAAAACCAAACGGCAGCCGCAGACTGGCCTCGTCTGCCGGATGAAGTCCCTCATCGGCCCCTTGCAGCTTGGTCAAGGGCGCCTTCAGTCGTTGTTATACCCGTGAGCGGAAACTCTTTCCATGCCTGCGCGGCCTATCCGCTGCCATGCAGCCAAACCACCGGCATAACCCCCGCCCGCACCGTTGTCCCCTTCGCTGAAACCACCACGATTATATTACAGAATCCACGTTTCGGCAATCCCAAATTCCCATCCTTTCCTAATGGGTTTAAAGCCATACGCAGTTCTTCAATATCATATCAAATGCGTTCGCCGCCTCACCCGCCGCTGCGGGGCAGCGAGAAAATGAATTCCGTGCCCACGCCTTCCGTGCTGATGACGTCGATGTGCTCGCCGTGGGACTGGATGATGTCCCGCACGATGGAAAGGCCCAGCCCCGTGCCCTTTTTGTCCCTGCCACGGGACACGTCCGTCTTGTAGAACCGGTCCCAGATCTTTTTCAGGCTCCCCTTGGGGATGCCGATGCCGGTGTCCTTCACCGACACGAAAACTTTCTCGTATTTGGGCTCCGTGGATATGTAAATCACCGAGCGGGGGTGGCTGAACTTGATGGCATTGTCGATGAGGTTGTAGAGTACCTGCTGGATTTTTTCCATGTCAGCGTACACCATCTCTGTGTCGTCGGCAAATGTCAGGTCCAGCATGATGTCTTTGGCGTTGCATGTCCCCTCGAAAGCCGCCGCCGTGGCCTTGATGACCCGGTTCAGGTCGAAGGCGGCCCTGCGCAGGTACCCTTTGGAGTCCAATGAGTTCAACGTGAGCATACTCTGTGTCAGCTTGTTGAGCCGCTCCGTCTCGGAGATCACCAGGTTTATGTATTTGTCGTAGAGTTCCGGCGGGATGGTGCCGTCCAGGATTGCCTCCAGGTAGCCCTTGATGGAGGTCAGGGGAGACCGAAAATCATGGGAAACATTGGAAATGAACTGCTTCTGGTAATCGTCCAGCTTTGACAGCTCCTCGGACATATAGTTAAGCGTGCCGGCCAGGTAGCCGATCTCGTCCCGGCTGTTGGACTTGATCTTGTAGTCCAGGTTCCCCGCGGCGTACTCGTTGGCGGCGGCGGTGATTTTCTTCAACGGGAAATACACCTGGGTGGTGAACACCAGCAGGATGATGAGGGACAGCCCGAAAACCACCACCAGGGACAGATAGAGGATGTCGAGGATATTGTCCCTCTGGGACCTGATTTCCCGCATGGGCAGGTGGATGATCACATAGCCGTAGGTGGTATAGTTCCCCGTGATGGGCGCGGACACCGTAAGCACGTCTTCGGGGAACATGCCATAGTAAGACCCGACCGTATACGCCTTCACGCTGTCCGCGGCAGGGTCAAAGCCCGGGATTTCCATGGATTTGCGTATATCCCGGTTGCTGTCGCTGATGATGGTGCCTTTCCGGTCCGCCACCCAGACCTGCAGGTCCTGGTATGCGGAAACGGTCCTTTGGCCGGTGGGGAGCGAAACCGCGCGATTGGAACCCGTGGAATAGATCGCGCTGTAATCGGAAGCAAGGGAATTGGCCGCATCAGAAAGCGCCCCCGCCTGGGCGTCAAGCAGGTAGCGGTCTGTCAGGTCCGCCGAAAATGTGCTGATCAATATGAAACTGATGGCCCCGAAAGCGAGATAGCCCAATATCAATTTGAAATACAGGGATTTCATGTCCTAGCCTCGAATCTGTGCCGGATGCCCCATGCCAGCCACATTGCCACCGGTTGGCGCGCCCCAGGGCGTTTCATCATTTCCTGGCCTCGAACTTGTACCCTATCCCCCACACCGTCGCAAGGGCCCAGTGCGAGTTATCCTTGATCTTCTCCCGGATGCGCTTGACGTGCACGTCCACGGTGCGGGTGTCGCCCACGTAATCATACCCCCAGATATGGTCCAGCAGCTGCTCCCTGGTGAACACCTGGTTCGGGGACTTAGCCAGGAAGTACAGCAGTTCCAGCTCTTTGGGGGGCATCTCCACAGGCTCCCCCTGGTAAGTCACGGAATAGTTGGTCAGGTTCACCACCAGGTCCGGGTACTCCACGCAGTCCCCCTGCTGCTCGGTCTTGGCGGCCGCCGCCACTTGGGGCAAATGGTAACGGCGCAGCACCGCTTTCACCCGCGCCACCAGCTCCTTGGCATCGAACGGCTTGATGATGTAGTCGTCCGCCCCCAGTTCCAGCCCCAGCACCTTGTCAAATATCTCCCCTTTGGCGGACAGCATGATGATGGGCGTCTGGGAACGCGCCCGCACCTCCCTGCACACCTGGTAGCCGTCGATCCCCGGCAGCATCAGGTCCAGCATGATGATGTTGGGCTCAAACTCGCCGAAGACCTTCAGCGCCTCTTCCCCGTCGCCCGCGATCTTGGTTTCGTAACATTCCTTGGTCAGGTACAATGAAATAAGCTCCGCGATATGCGGGTCGTCATCCACGATCAGCACCTTCTGTTTTTCCGCCATACCCATCCCCCTTCCCCGGTACATGTTTGTAGTATAATGCATTGGCGCAAAAATGAAAAGCGAAAAATGGCAATGAACTTTTTATCGTAAAATATGGACAATTCATGCCAAAAGCGGTATAATGCTTCCAGTGCACTGACAAGCCGGCATATTGCAAAATCCCTTGTCTCCATCCCCTTGCCGCGGCCGGCATGGCAGTACACCGCATGACAAAGGAGGAACCATGGGCAGGCGAATCAAGACCATATTTACCATAGGCGCATTAACTTGCGCTTTTTCATTTTCGGCTTTTTTGCTGAGTGCGTTTGCGGGGGAATGGCTGGTTTCCGACGGGCAGGCCCGCTACATCGGCGACGACGGCGCGCCCGTCGTTGACGCGTGGATGGAGATCGACGGCGCCCTCTACCGCTTCGACGCCTACGGCGCGCCCATCAAGGACGCATGGGTGGAGATCGACGGCGCCCGGTACCGCTTCGACGCCGACGGCGCACTTATCACGGATGCCTGGGCCCAGGTTGACGGCGCCTGGTACCGTTTCGGCACGGACGGCGCCATGCTCACCGGCTGGTACGGAAGCGGGCCCGGCCTTTACTGGCTGGGCGAGGACGGCACCATGGCCACTGCGGGGCACCGCATCATCGGCGGAACCGCATACGACATAGCGGAAAACGGCGTGTGCACCCCGGACCCGCTGTACTCCGGGTGGGTGCAGGACGGCCGGGGCTGGTGGTACCTGGATAGGGGCGGCTCCTACCCCGCCGCCACCTGGTTTTACTGGCAGGGCGACTGGTACCATTTCGACGGGGACGGCTACATGCAGACCGGTTGGCTCCAGGACGGCGCCCAGACCTACTACCTCTCCGATTCCGGGGCCATGGTCCACGACGCCACCTTGAACATCGGCGGGGCCAACTACACCTTCGATTCATCGGGGGCGTCCGCATCTTCTTTCAAAGCGCCCGTATATATCCCGCCCGACGACGAGAAGTCCGACCTGCACCGGCAGCTGGACTCCATCGCGGACGGCATCATCGCCCAGATTACCGACGATTCCATGACCCAGCGCCAGAAAGCCGCCGCCATCTACTACTGGATCCGCGGCAGCGTCCACTACGTGGGCACGCCCTGCACCCGTGACTGGGTGCTGGAAGCGTACAATGGCATCACCCGCCGCAGGGGCAACTGCTTCGTGTATTTTTCCCTGTCGGTGGAGATGCTCTCCAGGATTGGCATCCCCAGCATCGAGGTGATCCGCTCCACGGACGCCGACCATTACTGGAACCTGATCAACCTGGACGGCGCCTGGTACCATTTTGACACCACGCCCAGGGGCAGCGGCGGCGACTTCCTCTTCTGGACGGATGCCCAGATGCTCTCCTACTCCGCCCGGCATTACAACTGCTTCGCATTCGACCGCAGCCTGTACCCGCCCACGCCCTAAGCCGTGATGTCGGCACGCCCCACCGCCGTCGGCACGCCCCATGGCCGTCGGCACGCCCCACCGCCGTCGGCTCGCCCCATGGCCGTCGGCTCGCTTTACCGGTTTGGCCTATGTGTATTATCGGCTTCATCCGTCCTGGGAAAAAACGGACGCATGGATATCCCAGAAAGGAACCGCCCCTTGCATGAAGTACCAGCGCCCCGCACTCATCCTCATCATGGTCATCGCCGCCCTGGCCGCGGCGCAGCGCCTGTTGATGCCGAAGTATATGGGCAAGGTCATCGAGGGTGCCCTGATACAGGAGTATTATGGGGAAACCACCGCCCATGACGTGGTTTTCCTGGGCGACTGCGAAGTGTACGAGAACATCTCCCCCATCACCCTGTGGGAAGACTACGGCATCACCTCCTATATCCGGGGCAGCGCCAGCCAGATGATGTGGCAGTCTTATTACCTGCTGCGCGACACATTGCGCACCGAGACGCCCCGGGCCCTGGTGCTGAGCGTCCTGGCCATGACCCGCCCCACGCAGGAGAGCGAGGCCTACAACCGCATGACCCTGGACGGCATGCGCTGGTCCCCGGACAAAGCCGCAGCCATCCACAAGACCAAGCTGCCCGACGAGCGCTTTGCGGACTACGTATTCCCCATCCTGCGCTACCACGACAGGTGGAAGGAGTTGACATCCGATGACCTGCGGTATTTCTTTTCCCTTGACACCATCAGTTTCAATGGGTATTATATGCGTATGGACACCAAGCCCGCCGGGACGTTCCCCGCAGCCAGGCGGTTGCCTGACTACAGCTTCGACGAGGGCAACATGGCCGCACTGGAAAGCATCGCCACACTCTGCAGGGAAAATGGCATACGGCTGATTCTCTTCAAGGCGCCGTCGCTGTACCCGGCGTGGCATGAGCAGTGGGAGGAACAGGTTATCGCCTTTGCCGCCGCACATGGCTTGGACTATGTGAACGCATTGGAACAAAAAGACAGCATCGGGCTGGATTTCCTGACGGACACTTACGACGGCGGCCTCCACTTGAACACCTACGGCGCCGAGAAGACAGCGCATTGGCTGGGTGCATACCTATCCGGCACGGTCGGCTTGCCCGACCACCGGCAGGATGCGCCGGCCGAGCCGGCCATTGTGGCAGGTGGACAGGTTGCCCCCAGCCCACCGGACCGGCGCAAGGAAGCGGCGCTTCGGGCCGCCTGGGATGCAAAAGCGCACAGCTACGAAGCCATGAAAGCGCAGCAGCTGGACGAGATCGCGCGGTACGGCGGGATCCTCCGCTTCATGGGGGAGTAAAGCATATGAAAGGGGAACACTTATGAAACGCACCCACAGCACTTGGAAGAGATTCTTTGGATGGGCGGTTGCGGCAGCCCTGACTTCAGCCCTGGCATGGCCTATGGCCACCCTGGGCGCCACCCGCAAGGTGACTGCCTATGTCCCCCCCGCAGGCGCCAGCTATAACAGCGTGGAGCTGTCTGCTTCGGAAACCGATACCGCTTCCGGCACAGAGGCAGCCGCTGGCACAGGGGCAGCCCCAGACACCATCACCGTCCCCGCCACGGAGTTCGCTTTCACGTTCTATCTCCCTGACCCGGCGGCGAGCGCCCCAACCGGCGTATCGTCCGCCGCCCCGAAAGCCGCCGGATCCGCAGTCACGTCAAGCGCCGCCGCAGGCCCCCTGGCCGGGGCGAATGCGGCATCCGCCGCACCCATAGACCCGAACGCCCCACGTGTGCGCATCGCCCCCCACGGCGAGGCCATCCCCGTCATTGAGGGCCTGGGTCAGCCAGCGGGCTATTTTGAGGCGCCAAGCTGCGCATACCAGGGCATCGACAAGACATACACTTATGCGGCCTTTGAGCTCATAACATACCCCCTGGGCGGCAAAGACTTCATCCAGGACATCTATTTCCTGGACGGCACCGTCTACACGGAGGAGGGCATCCATATCGGCTCCACGAAAGCCGAGGTGGTGGCCGCCTATGATGGTGGCATCAAATCCGTGTCCATCCCCGCCGGACAGGCCGGTGCGGCGGCGTCCACCGGCTCCGGCGCCGTCCTCGGAGTCACCTCCGCCGGCACCGAAGGTGCCATCACCGAAGGTGCCAGCACCGAAGGTGCCAGCACCGCCCTCACCCCGGTGGCCAAGGACGCCACCCAGGAAGCGGCCGGCTTCATCACCTATGCGCTGGGCAAGACCAAGCTGACCTTCCACTTCGACAAAGATGCGAGAGTGGACTCCGTGGAATACATCGCCGTGCTGGAGTGACAGGCAGGCGGCCCCCTTGCTGAAATCGCTGGATTTTACGAAGTTGCACATCACTGTGTCATTAAGAGCGGCCCCCCGCAGATTCTACGGAAGGGCCGCTTGCGACGTTATTGCTCCGCCAACCAAACGATGTGCGTTCGACATTAGTCTCAACTTTGCGCAAGGTTTAGCCGGGGGAACGTTATTTCAAATCAAATCCTATAAACTTCGCCGCATTGTAATACGAAATGTTTTGGACTATTCTGCCAAGGGTCTCATAATCTTCGGGGTAGAGCCCGCCCTCGACCAAATCCCCCAGGTATCCGCAGAGAATGCGCCTGAAATACTCGTGCCGCGGATATGAAAGGAAGCTGCGCGAGTCTGTCAGCATACCGACGAAGTTGCCCAGCGCCTGCACGCTCGCCATGCGCTCCATATGCTCCCTCATGCCCAAAATGCTGTCGTTGAACCACCAGGCCGCCCCCGGTTGGACTTTCCCCGGCACGCCGCCTTGGGAGAAACAGCTTGTCAGTGTCGTGATGGTCAGGTTGTCGTTATGGTTCAGCGAAAACACAAGCGTTTTAGGCAGCAGGGACTCCCGGTCGAGTTGGTCCAGGACTTTGTGCAGGGTTTTGAGACTGTGCCCGTCCCGCACGGCGTCGAACCCGGTGTCGGGGCCCAAGCGCGAAAACATTTTTGCGTTTACGTTGCGTTCCGCGCCGACGTGTATCTCCATGGCCCAGCCGCGCTTTGCATATTCCCGGCCAAGGAAGCACAGCATAAAGCTGGCGAACGCATCCTGTTCGGACTGGCTGATGCCCCCAGAGAGGGCTTTTGCGAAAATGGCGCTTGCCTCTTTTTGGGTCGGGATCTCGCCGTTCACGCAGTCCAACCCGTGGTCGGAGGCCCTGCAGCCGTGGGCATCGAAATAGTCGATGCGGTTTTCAAGCGCCGCAAGCAAATCGTCCAGTGTCGCGATCCGTATGTTCGCGGCCAATCCAAGCTTCTGAAGGTACTCCGGGTAGTCGCCCTTGTGCAGGTTTATGGATTTGTCCGGGCGGAACGCCGGGAGGACGACTGTGCCAAAAGACGTGTCGGCTTTCAGCGCAGTGTGGCTGGAAAGTTCGTCCGCCGGGTCGTCGGTCGTGCAGATGGCCTTGACGTTCGACTCTTTGATGATGTCCCGGACACGCAGGCTTTTGAGTTTCTCGCCGCAAATGTCAAAAATCTCGTCAGCCGTCTTTTCTCCGATGATGAGTTCGCAGCCAAAATACCGCCGCAGCTCCAAGTGGCACCAGTGGTAGACAGGGTGCCCCGGCGCCAGTGGCAGCAAACGGCAGAACTCGCGGAACTTCTCCCGCGCCGAGGCGTCCCCCGTGACGTATTTTTCATCCGCGCCGCAGACGCGCATCAACCGCCATTTGTAGTGGTCGGCGCCGAGCCATGCCTCCGTGATGTCGGAAAACTCGTGGTTTTCCAGGATTTGCGCGGGGTCGATATGACAGTGGTAGTCGATGACCGGCAGGTTTTCGGCGTAGGTGTGGAACAGGTGTTTCGCCGAGTCGGTGGTCAGCAGGAAGTCTTTGTCCATAAATCCCATGGTGCTTTACCTCGCAATCAGTGCATGTGAAAAACTACTTGCATCGCTGAGTTTCCAAGCCAAATATATGCAACACAACCAACGCCAGCCATATCCGCCCCTGAAGATGTATCGGCCCCCGAAGATGTATCAGCCCCCAAAGATGTATCAGCCTCCGAAGTTGTATCAACCCGCATAGATGTATCAGTGCCTGAACAGGTCTTCCAGCGTCAGCGACGACTGGATTTCGCCTGAATATTCGTTTGCCGCGAGGCCGAATGTCGTCAGAAGCGTAGTGTGCAAGGCTTTCCTCGTACCGGTCTGCTCCACAAACAAGGTCAGCCGGGTTCGGAGTTTTTCCATATACGCCCCCGTGATGCGATAGGGGCTTATCGAAAACTTGATTTCGATCAGGTTCACTGTCATGTCGCTGCGGTCGAGGATGAGGTCGACCTGTGCGCCATCCCCTCGCCAAGCACAGACATCGATCGATACGCCGCCCAGCCCGAGGGCATCACGGATCTGGCTGCTGTGCCACAGGCAAACCCGTTCAAACGCAAACCCGCTCCATGGGAGCAAGAGGCTGGACTGGACATTCCTTGTCCAATAATTCGCGTCTCGCCCGGTGCCGTCGCGTATGAACCGGTGGTGGAACAGCACGAACGGATCCATGAGCTGCCACAGTGTGTCTTTTTTCTTTTTCCCGAACGGGTGATACCGGCGGATGAAATCACACTCCTCTAGTTTTTCGAGTGCGCCTGTCAATTGTCCCCCTGACAATCCGGTGGCTTTCGTCAGGTCATCCCGGCTGCGCCCTCCGGGGTGGGCCGCAAATGTGTGCAGGAGCTTGTCGTAGTGCGCATCATTACGAAAGAGCGTGGACAGCAGCCGTTTGTATTCATTTTTCATCGGTGCATCATTTGCGAAACAGAGCGCATCGACATTCTGCGCCAAGGAGTATTCTTTTCTAAATCGGGACATGTAGTGGGGGATTCCGCCGAATATCATATAACTTTGTATGATCTGGTATCGCGTCATCCGAATATCATAGTGTTTGAATAATTGTTCGCACTCCGACAGCGTGAAAGGCGGGAGTTTCAGCTGCTGTGTGATGCGGTTGAACAACCCGCCGGTGTTTTCAAACAGGTTCTCGATCAACCACGAGGAAGAACTGCCGCATGCAATGAGCATGACGTCCTTTCGGGCACTTGCAAAGGAGTTCCAAAAATACTCCAGCCCCGACATAAACCCGGATTTAGGTGTATCCAGCCACGGCATCTCATCAATAAAAATCACTTTCTTCCTAGTGTCCGTATGGTTGCGGATCAGGTCTTCCAGTTGCCAGAACGTTTCCAGCCAAGAATCTTTCTGCGCAAAGACCGAGGAATCCGTGGCAGATATATTGAGGGCGCGGTTGAACACTGCCAGTTGCTCCTTGCGGCCCCCACTTTCCTGCCCGGTCACATAAAAAGCAAACCGATCTGACAGCACCTCCCGCACCAGGAACGTTTTCCCTATGCGGCGTCGTCCATAAACCGCGACAAACTCCGATTGGTCAGACCCCAGCCACTCTCTAAGCGACTTTATCTCCAAATCCCTTGCGACAATCCCCATAACGCCATCCCTAACCCTCTCAGAATCAGCCACCACTATAGCGTATTCTATCAGATCTTGCTTGAAATTGCAAGGATACTTCTCCAAATCTCGTAAATTTCGATAGATTTGGAGAAGTATGATTGCAGATCGCCCACATTTTTCATCATTTTCTAAAATATAATTCACCAAATCTCCTGTTTCATGTCAGATTTGGAGAATTATCTCCAGCGTTCGCTCAACTCGTTGCATGCGGTTTTGCGTCTAAATAGCAAGGGTTGCATTGGGCAATGTTGTTAACCTGTGATAATGTCAGTATGTAAATTCACCTGCGAAAATGTCGCCCCCCCCATGGTAGAATGCAGCGGGGTGACATTTTCAAAAATTATTGACACGATAATTTTCACTCCTCCCCAGCTTCAATACCCCCCGTAAATGAAAGAACCGGGGTCATATCCCCGCCCGTACATCCCGAAGACCACCACGGCCACCACCAGGGCTGCCCAGAGTAGGCCACGCAGGGGCCAGGGCTTGCGTGAGATGGCTTCCCGGACGGAACCATGCGACTGGACATGGGATACTATGAACAGCACCGCCAGGCCGCACACCAGCACCAACAGGTCTTTGCCCTCCAGGCCGAACCCGGCCAAGGCATTCCCTACACTGCCTACGCCCTGCATCCCAACCGCTATATCCATGTTAGACGTTCGCTGCCAAAGCGCATTCCCTAAACCGCCTACGCCCTGCATCACCACCCCTGCCGCAGTCTGTGTGGCCGGCATAGCTCCCTGCAACCCGGCAGTCACGACAGCTGCCGCCGCACCGGTTAGCTTTGTTCCGATAGGGTTTGCCACGTTTGCCCCACCTGCCCCTGCCCCGAACACCCGCCCCCACATACGCAAGCCTTCCGGCAGGCTCTGTGCCCTCTGGAAGCTCAGGCTGACGATGAACAGCGCCGCCGTCCGCACCTTCGAAAACAGCCGGAACCCGCGGGACGTGGTGCTTACATGAAGCACCTGCGCCATCTTCCGAAAAACGGGATCCAGCAACATCCCCCCAGCGATGAAGACGAATGTGAGCAGCCCCCAGAAGATGAATTTGTACGAACCGCCGTGCCAGAACCCGATGGAAAACCAGAGGAGGGACAGCCCCAAGTAAGTGACGATGCGGTTCCCCGCTTTCTCGCCTTGCCTGTGCGCCATCCTCTCCAATTGCTTTCGGGCGGCATCTGTAGGCTGACCCGGTTCATTCTGAGTACCATTTACGAAAGTTGCACTTAAGTAGTTTCCGGGCCGGGCTTGGGAAGCCTTCAACAACCGCAGCCCCACCCGATGGGAAATGCGCGCCCGCACCCATCCCGCAAAACGCGACCGCTGGAACGGGAAAAGCACATAGTCCTTGAGCCACAGCCCCAGGGTGATGTGCCAGCGGCGCCAAAACTCGGACAGGCTGGTGGACGCAAAAGGTGTGCGGAAGTTTTCGGGCAGGCGTATGCCGAACATCTGGGAGATGCCGATGAGCATGTCCATGCAGCCGCCGAAATCCGTATACAGCTGCAGCGCATAGGCCGCAAACCCCACCAGGACCGCCGCCCCCGTGGCATACCCCCCACCGGCGCCTGCCAAAGCGGCAACTCCTGCGGCGGCGGCTGTACCCGCCCCGGCAGTTCCTGCCCCGTAGACGGTGACGGCACCCAACCTCATCGCTGCCAGTGCCCCTGCACCTACAGCGGCCCCTGTGCCTGCACCTACAGCGGCCCCGGAGCCTGATGCCGCACCCGCCCAGGCACCTCCATCATACACCGCCGCCACTACCACGGCCAGGCGCTCCGCCAGCACCAGCTTCTTGAAAAGGCCCCAGAAAAACCGCTGGACGCCGAAGCAAAATTCCCTGCCGTCGAACCGATGCCCCCCATACAGCTGCGGGCTGATTTCGGCGTACCTGGTGAACGGTCCGGACACCATCTGGGGGAAATACCCCGCAAACAGCATGAGTTTCAGGAAGTTTTCCTGGGGCTTGCCCTCCCCCCAGGCTACGTCCGCCACATACCCCACGAGCATCAGGGTATAGTAAGACATGCCGATGGGTGCCAGCCACCCCCAGTACGCGGCGTCTGCGGACAACCCCAGCATCCCCCGCACCAGCCTTGCGTTGATGGTGAAAAAGGAGTTCTCTTTCCATATGATAAGCGCTGCGATTTCCAGCAAGATAACTGCCGTGACGATAAGATGCTTGTTTCTTCCGCCCCACCTTGCCGACACGTGCGAGGCGTCCACACCGCCCCCACCTGCCCTCTGCGGTACGTCATTTCCTCCTGGCTGTACCTGTCCGGACGGACTTGCTGCCGCCAAGCCCCCGGCGGGCAAACCTGCATCCCCTGCCGCCAGGCCCCCCACATAGGCCAACGCCACCTGGCACAGGAAAATGAGCGGCAGCTGCCAGGCTATCCCGGCTATCCCGCTTGCTACGGCTGCCGCACCTGCCCCGGCTATCCCGCCCGCCCCGGCTGCCGCACCCGCCCCGGCTGCTGCGCCCGCTCCGGCTGCTGCGCCCGCTCCGGCCGACATGGAATTCAACACGAAAAAAACCGCGCTGGCCGCCAGCAGCACGCACCAGCGAACCCTCATGGGCACGATATAGTATAGGAGCAACACCACAGCCACGAAAACAAAGAACGGCAAGGAAATTATTGACAAAACACCACCCCCAACCCGATGGCCGAACCATGATATCGGACTGACCGCCAAACAGCCGGATCCCCTGCAATACGCCTGATAACCACTACCGCAGCTGCCCCCGCTCCATGAGGACGGCCACCATCTCGCCCACATTTTCCATGTGCCGCACTTCCGACATGGTGAACTTCATCCCGAAAGCCTCCTCGATGGCCAGCACCAGCCCCACATGCTCCAGGGAATCCCAGCCATCGATATCCGCCGCCGTGGTTTGGTCCTTGAGGACTATGCTTTCGTCGTCAAACACATCCCGGAACACTTCATGCAGCACTTCGTAAACCGCTTCTTTCGTCATACATACACCTATCCCAGACTCTGCGTGTTTATTCACACCAATTGCCTTTTCGTGTTCGCAGATCAATCCCCAAACCCAGTTGATTATGAGCCACCGGCCTCATCCGTCACAGGCTTTCCGCCACACACTATCTTTATCACATCCTGTTTCACTTCATACCCACGCCCGATGTCCAGCTCCCAGACCGTCCCTCCGGCATTTTCGGGCTGCCCTGACGCGCTTTCGGCCTGCCCTGACGCGCTTTCGGCCTGCCCCGATACTCCACCCGCACCACCGGCAGCTTCTCCATCCGCCAGGGCATCCGTTGCACCGCCCGAAACCCTCTCAAACCCCATCCCCCCGTAGAAATCCCGCACCATCCCGTTTTTTGCGGTCGGGTAATAATACCCCGCGATCCTCGTGACGCCCCGTGCCTGCGCCCGCCGCACCAGCTCGTCCATCATGGCGTGTTCCATGCTTCGCTTCAATACCCGGCAGGACATGAGCCAGAGACGGATATGCAGGGTTTCCCCAACTACCTCCCCCGCCACCACGCTCACCACCCCATTGTCGCCGAACCTGTCCGTCAGCTTCCCGTACAGGGTGATATACCTGCCGTCCCCGGCCATGGCCTCGATCTCTTCCTGGGAATACCGCCTGGTGGTCAGGTTGAACTGGTTGCTTTTGTTGGTGAGCTGTGCGATGCGGGACATGTACATGGGCGCAAACGGTGCGATCTCCGCCGCCATTTCCAGCGACTCCAAATACGCATGGTAATCGGCAAATGCCGTCTCGGCCTGTTTGCGCCGGGCATTTTCCCGGTACATATCCCCCCGGGCCAGGTCGTCCGCCGACAGCCCCGTCACCTCAAAATACCCATTGCGGTCCAGCGCCCTGATGTAGAGCTCCGGCTGCCCCATGTCCGGCACGGCCGCGCCCGGGACCTGGCGCCTGACGATCTCCCGCTCCGCGGGGTTGTCGTCCACGAACACGAAACTATCCGGCAAAAGCCCCAGCTCATCCGCCATCTCTACCAGATTTTGGCTTTTCGGCTGCCAGTTCGCCTTGATGGATGCGAAGTCTTCCGGCGCCAGCGCGCTGTCCGGGCGGCGCAGCCCGGCGAGGGCGTTTTCTTCGTCGTTTTTGGAAATGACACCCAGCACCACCCCGAGCTTTGGGTGCGCCTTCACGTATGACTGCATTGCGGCGAAAGCCTGCCCGGCGGAGGTCTCCTGCCCCATCTCCAGGTTTTCGGGCCCGTCGTCGCCCACCACGCCGCCCCAGAGGGTATTGTCCAGATCCAGCGCCAGCACCTTTTTGTTCTTTCCGTAAAGGGACTTGACGATACGGGCCACACTCTGCGCCAGGTGTGGGATCGCCGGCAGGGCCATGGCGTATTTGTACATATGCCAGTAAAACGGGTCCGCCCACCGCCCCAGCCCATAGTCTGCCGACAGCCAGTTGATGTCGTTGATATACAGGCCGCCGTGGGTAGCCGCATAGTCAGCGAACATCAGGTTCAGACGGGAGACGAAACGCACACGCCCGCCCTGCATGTATGCGTCTGCATTGCCCAGCAGGCGCACGTCCGGGTACTCGAAGTTGTTCTGTATGATGGGGCAATGGTAATCCGCAGCCAGCTTTTCCCACATGCCGCGAAAACGCCCGAACTCCTGCGCCAGGAGGGCATCCTCGGCAGATGCTGCGCCTGCCCCGGTGCCACCCGAGCACTTCGAAACGTCTGCCACGGCGCCACCCGGGCACTTCGAAGCATCTGCCACTTCGGCAGTGCCCGCCCCATCGGGGTGCGCTTCCCCGGCCAAGAGTCCTCCCTTTCCCGGGGTCGGTTCGCCGGCCCCACCTGCGCCGCCGGCAGCCCCCACCTCCGGGAAGCGTTCGATGTCGCGCACCGTGGTGTGGATGTAGATCACGTCCGGCGCAAATGCCGCCAGGGCATCATTGCCAAACATGGCATCCCGCCAGTATGCCCCATACTCCGACTCATAAAACACAGGCCTGATCCCATGGTAGAGCAAAAACAGTTCCAGCATCTTGCGCACTTCCGCAGTGGTGGAGCCCCCCAGGATGGCGATGCGCTTGTCCAGCCAGTCCCCTTGGCATCCCCCCATAAGTTCCCGCCGGATGGATCTGTACTTGCGCAGGAGCGTCTCCCCGTCGATGGGATACTCAAACATCATGCCCCCCTCATCTTAGCCCCTTGCACTTTAGCAATAATAATCGATTTGCCCAAAGAACCCCAGCCACTTTTCGATGATTTCCGAACTCCGTGACGATATAATCTCAAGTATGATCGTCAGTAACCGTCTTGGTATGTGCGCATCGTTGTGGCATAGCAACCCTTTCCTCGATTTCGTAATCCAAACCTTGCTCGAGACCTCGGACGGTATACGGTACGATATATGCACATGAACTGGTTCCAATGGTAGGTTTTCGTTCGCCCAGAAAAAGATCACGTAGGAACCAACCTTAAAAATTTGCGGCATTGTCAAACCCGCCTTCCCGCGACAATTGGACCACGACATGTGCCACCGTTTCCAGAAAACTCTGATACTTGTCAATATCGCTTTGTGAGAAGCCGACTATATCCTCCCACCGATATGCCGGCAGCCAGCACACAGCACTGTTAAACCCCCCAACCACTGGTTTTTCAAAATACACCTTTACACTTTCTTTGTCACCATGGAGGATGGCTTCGGAGTGCACAACCACAGTACCGTCGTCTAATGTCATGAATGGATACATCATTGTTCGCGCGTCCTTTCATTTCGGTACTATGGCCAACGACATATCGTCGCCATAGCACGGTTTAATATGTCGTTGGCCAAATAACGGATACAAGTCAGTTGCTCTTCACCTCTTTCCAGAGGTTGTTGTACAGTTCGTCTGCCTCGGGGCCCATGTAGCGGAAGACCTCGCAGTTTTTCAGGGCCTCTGCGTCGGGGAAGAGGGCCTTGTTGGTCTGCAGATCCTCGTCCAGCATGTCAAATGCGCCCTTGTTGGGGGTGGAGTAGGTGATATACTCGAAGTTCTTCAGCGCAATCTCAGGCCGGCACATGAAGTCTATCCACAGCTCCGCATTGTATTTGTTTTTGGCATTGGCGGGGACGACCCAGGCGTCGATCCAGACGTTGCTCCCCTCCTCCGGCAGCACGTATTCCAGTTCGTAGTCAAGGCCCAGCGACTCCACTTCCTCCTGGATGTATAGCATCTCCCCGGAGTAGATCACGCCGATGGCCGCCTCGCCGCCGATCATCTTGTCCCGCACCTGGTCGATGACATATGCCTGCACCAGGGGCTTCTGGGCGATGAGCAGGTCCTTGGCCTCTTCCAGCTCCTTTTCGTCGGTGGAGTTCAGGGAATACCCCAGCATTTTCAAGGCCACCATGAACGCATCCCGCACGCTGTCCTGCATGAGGATCTCGCCTTTGAATGACTCGTCCCACAGGTCCGCCCACTTGGTGGGGGCTTTGTCCTCCGGCACCAGGGAAGTATTGTACAGGATCCCCACCGTGCCCCATGTATAGGGGACCGAATATGCGTTGTCCGGGTCGAAGCTCTTGGAATCCTCCACGAACCTGGGATCTATCTGATCAAAACTGGGGATGTTGGAAAAATCCAGCTTCGCCAGCAGGTTGTTCTCGATCATCTTCTGGATCATGTAGTCCGACGGGCACACCACGTCATAGGACACGCCCCCCGCTTCGATGACAGGGTACATCTCCTCGTTGGTCTCGAACACATCGTAAATGACCTGTATGCCGGTTTCGTCCTCGAACATGTCAATGACGTCCTCGTCGATGTACTCGCCCCAGTTGTACACGTACAGCTCGCCGCCCGGCTGTGGTTTGGCAGACTCCCCGGCCGCGGTACCCGCACCTGCCGCAGCGGTCCCCTCGCCGGAAGCGCTGCCTTGCCCCGCCGCGCTCGCATCCGCCCCGGCGCCGGCCCCTGACGTGCCTGCCGCCTGGGTGGCCGCACCACCGGAACCTCCGCAGCCTACCAACCCGGACACCGCCAGCGCCACCGCCGCTGCCACCGCCACAATCTCCGACATCCCTCTTTTTTTCATCTCGCTCCTCCGTTTTCTTGGTCCTTTCAATTCTTCCGTTTTCCTGGTTCTATCAATTCTTTCATATCAACCTTCATTCCGCCGCTGACGCTGGCGGCACAAATAGTGATGAAAACGTTTGCTGACGTTTTCACACGATGCCTTTCCGGAACCCGCCATCACTGGCCGCCCCCAGGCGGCGCGGCCATCCGGTCACACCTGCCCACATCACGCCATCACGGGCCGCCCACAGGCGGTGCGGCCATCCGTTCACGCCTCTTTCTTCTTCGGCAAGAAATTCGACGCCAGCAGCAGCACGAACACCACCACGAAAATCACCGTGGACAATGCGTACATGGAGGGGCTGATGCCCCGCCGCACCTCGCTGTAGATCAGCGTGCTCAATGTGTTGACCCCCGCACCCTTGGTGAAGTGCGTGATGATGAAATCATCCAGCGACAACGTGAACGCCAGCAAAAACCCTGACAGCACCCCAGGCATGATGTCCGGCAGCACCACTTGGAAAAATGCGCGGATCGGGGGGGCCCCCAGATCCATGGCCGCCTCGTAGGTGGTCTGGCTGGTCTGCTTGAGTTTCGGCGCCACAGAGAGGATCACATATGGCACATTGAACGTGATATGGGAAATCAGCACCGTGTGGAACCCCAGGGACACGCCGAAAGCGATGAACACCAGCATCAGCGAGATCCCGGTTACGATCTCCGCATTGAGCATGGGTATATCCGACACACCCATGTAGACGTTTTTTGGCAGGCGGCGCATCTTGTCGATGCCGATGGCCGCCAGCGTCCCCAGCACCGTCGCGATGAGCGCGGACAGGAAAGCGATCATGAGTGTGTTGTACAGCGCCTGGCTGATGGCGCGGGAGTCAAACATCTTCAGGTACCAGCCCAGGGTGAACCCGCCCCACTGGTTCCTGGCTTTGGAGGTGTTGAAAGACAGCACCATCAGCGTCGCCATGGGGATATACAAAAATAGAAGGATGAAAAACAGATAGAAATTTTCTACCCACCGCAGGATCCTCTGCCCCATCGCCTATCCCCTTTCTATCAGAACGTCGTCCCCTCGCCACCGAGGCGGCGCGTACACTTTCACTATTTAGAATGTAGTCCCCTCGCCACCTCGGTCATACTTCGCCAGCAGCAACATGGACGCCATGATGAACACCATCAGCACCATGGACAGGCCGCTGCCCATGTGCCAGTTACCCGACTTGGTAAACTCCTGCTCGATCACGTTTCCGATGAGGAGGATCTTGCTCCCCCCCAGCAGGTTGGAGATGACGAATGTGGTGAGCGACGGCACGAACACCATGGTGATGCCGCTGATGACGCCCGGCAGGCTAAGTGGGAACCACACCCGCAGGAGCGTCTGGAAAAAGTTCGCACCCAGGTCTGCGGCGGCGTTGATGGTGTCATCGTCGATCTTCGCCAATACATTGTAAATGGGCAATACCATAAATGGCAGGAAGTTGTAGACCATGCCCAGCACGATGGCGGCGGGCGTATTCATGATCTGCAGTTTCGGAAGGCCGAAAAACCCCAAAAACGCATTGATGACGCCGTTTTTTTCCAATAGTGTCTGCCACGCCATGGTGCGCAGCAGGAAATTCATCCACATGGGCAGGATGAAGATGAACACGATGAAGCTGCCTTTGCCGATGCCCCGCCCCCGCAGCACCATGGCCAGGGGGTATGCCAGCACCAGGCAGCAGACGGTGGATACCATGGACAGCGCCAGGGACAGGACCAACGCCTTGCTGTGTTCCGGGCGCGCGATGGCCGCCACGTTCGCCAGCGTGAAACCGCCCCCCACGCCCGTGAACCCATAGTACACGATGAGCGCCAGCGGTATCACCGTAAATGCCACCATCCACAGCAGGTAAGGCCCTGCCAGCAATTTCTTTCCCATCCTATCCCCCAGTCACCGGCCGCTTGGCGCCACCGACGGCATCCACCGGCCTAGAACCGCGACGAACCCATCATCATACCTTGCCCAGTGGCGATCCCGCCGCCTGACGGCGCTGCCCATCGCCGGACCGCCCTGCTCGCCGTCGGCAAACCCCATCTGACGGCTTACTCCTCGACCCCTACGGCCTCCTCGTCTACCGACGCGGGCTTGTTCATGATCTGGATGTTGAAGGGGTCCACCCGGATGCCCACTTTCTCCCCCACCGGGCAGAAAGTGGTGGAATGTACCAGCCACTCGAAACCGTTTTCCCCCGTGACTTCCATCTCGTAGTGCACGCCCTTGAATATCAGATGCGTGCAGGTGCCGGTGATCTGCCCGTTTTCCGGTTCCACCAGCACGATGTCCTCCGGGCGGATGACCGCATCCACCGGGCAGTTGGGCGCGAACCCCACATCCACGCAGGGGAAGTTCACCCCGAATATCTTCACCAGCTCGTCCCGGACCATACATGCGTCCAATATGTTGCTCTCCCCGATGAAATCCGCCACGAAGGCGTTTTCCGGCTCATTGTAGATCTGCTCCGGCGAACCCATCTGCTGTATGTACCCCTGGTTCATCACCACGATGGTGTCCGACATGGTGAGGGCCTCCTCCTGGTCGTGGGTCACATAGATGAAAGTGATGCCCAGCTCGTTTTTCAGGCGGATGAGCTCGTACTGCATGTCCTGGCGCAGCTTTAAGTCCAGCGCCCCCAGCGGCTCGTCCAGGAGCAGCACCCTGGGTTCGTTCACGATGGCCCGGGCGATGGCCACCCGCTGCTGCTGCCCCCCCGACAGGGACGCCACCCCGCGCTTTTCGAACCCGTCCAGGTTCACCAGCTTCAGGGAATACTTGATCTTGTCGGCGATATATGCCTTGGGCTTGTTTTTGATCTTCAGGCCGAAAGCGATGTTCTCCTCCACGTTCATATGGGAGAACAGGGCGTATTTCTGGAACACGGTATTCACCTGGCGCTTGTTGGGCGGCAGACCGGTGATGTCCATGCCGTCAAATACCACCCGCCCGGCATCCGGTTTCTCGAACCCGCCGATGATGCGCAAGGTGGTGGTCTTGCCGCAGCCCGATGGCCCCAGGAGGGTCACGAAAGAATTCTCCCGCACCGACAGCTCCAGGTCGTCCAAGACCATGGTGCCGTCAAAGGATTTGCTGATATGCGATAGCTCGATCAATGATCGTTCCATGGTTCCCCTTCCCCTTTCCCACACACGCCATCTAAGCAATCATACAACCTCATAACCAAGGCCGCCGGCACGGTACCCATGCCCCGCCAACCCCAGTGCTGGCCGCACATGGCACCCCAAGGACGACAAGGCCGCCGGCGCGCTACCCGTGCCCGCCAACCCTCGTGCCCCGCCTAAAAACTCGGCGGCGAGCTGACCCACAAAAGCGTGGCGCCCCTGGCGCTGGTGATATAGTGCTGTTTGTCCGAAACGAAGTAAAAGGACTCCCCTTTTTTCGCCCTGTGCGCATTGCCCCCGATATGTACCTGCACCGCGCCTGAGAGCACATATCCGAACTCCTCCCCCTCGTGGGGCGTGTCCGGGTACGTGGACCCCCCAGCTTCCAGCGTCAGGATGATGGGCTCCATCCCGTTTTTCTGGGCATTGGGGATGATCCAGCGGATGTCGTTTTTCAGTTCCCCATCGTGCTTTTCGAAATAGTCCGC
This sequence comes from Lachnospiraceae bacterium, assembly GCA_031272185.1. Lineage (GTDB taxonomy): Bacteria > Bacillota > Clostridia > Lachnospirales > Lachnospiraceae > JAISUG01. The sequence goes on along the minus strand of JAISUG010000058.1, from coordinate 22,549 downwards.
TTTGGTGAACACTATCTGCTCTTCCGGGGCATCATTGAAAAAGGCGCCCAATGTGGTCCCCAGGCACTGGAGGATGTCCGTGAGCGTGGCGATGGACGGGCTGGTCAGGTCGCGCTCCACCTGGGAGATGAACCCCTTTGAAAGCTCCGCCCTGTCCGCCAGCTCTTCCTGTGTCAGGCCTTTCAGGACCCGCAGCTCCTTTATCTTTGCGCCAATGTCCATATCCCCCCCGCACTACCGCCCACAGCGAACGCCACCCGGCACCGCTGCATATCGCAGCCGCCAGGCAGGTCCCGCACCATAGGCGAATAATTTCCAGGCAGCAGTGGTTCCGTTGCCAAACTCTCCATAATTTCCCAAAATCGGGTAAGAATAAACTTTACAAAAAGTTTAGTAAAAGTAAACAGGCAACAGAATCCATTATATACGAAATCCCCTTGCTGTCAATAGTTTTTTATGGCTAGATTTTTTGGGAATTCTGTGCTATCATCTCTATGAAAATACCAACGCCCGGCACCCACCGGGGAAAGCCCAGAAAGGGACACCGTATGGATTCATCGTACATGGCTTATGTCGGCTCATATTCTTACAATGGCACCGCCCGGGGCATCACGGTATATGATGCGGACGCCAAAAGGGGCCGGTTCCAAAAACGCTGCGAAGTGGACGTGAACAACTCCGCCTACCTGCTTGCCTCCCGGACCAAGAAAACCCTCTACTCCATCGCCGACGAAGGGGTCGTTGCTTTTCGCATACTGGAAGACGGGAACCTCTCCCTGCTGAACACCCGCAACATCAAGGGCATGCGTGGCTGCCACCTGGCCACCGACCCGGACGAAAAGTACCTCTTCGTGTCCGGCTACCATGACGGGAAAGCCACGATCCTGAAGCTCCAGGCGGACGGTTCCGTGGGGCCCATCCTCGCCGGCGTCTTCCACAAAGGCCTGGGCAGCGTGGCGGAGCGCAACTTCAGCCCACACGTCACCTGCATCCGCCTCTCCCCTGACGGCAAATTCATCATGGCCGCCGACGAGGGCATCGACCAGATCAAGGTCTACCGCCACCCCAAAGACACCGATGGGATGATGCTGGCGGACTCCATCCATTTCGAGCTGGAATCCGCGCCCCGGATGTTCCGCTTCAGCGACGACGGCAGATACATGTACCTGATGTACCAGCTGAAAAATATCATCGAAGTGTATACATACGAGAGCGGCGACCGGGTGCCGAAGCTGGAAAAGATCCAGACCATCCCCACCACGGATTTCGATGTACCCAACTCCCTGCGGGCGGCGTGCACGTTCCGCTTTTCCGCCGACCAGCATTACCTTTACTGCTCCAGCGCAGGCGAAGACACCGTCAGCGTGTTTTCCAGGGATAAAAAGACCGGGATGCTTGAGCTGCTCATTTGCCTGCCCATCAGCGGCGAATACCCCAAGGATCTGTGCGTGTTCCCCGATGCCCAGCACATCGCCAGCATCAACCACGAGAGCAACACCATCACGTTCTTTGCGGTGGACTACGAACGTGGGCTGCTCATCATGAACGGCAACCCCGAACCGGTCAACGAACCCAACTGCTGCGCGCTGGTGAAACTGGGGTAATTTAAGGAAAGGTACGTACATGGCAGGTTCTTCGATAGGCACCATCCTCCGCATGACCACCTGGGGCGAATCACACGGCAAAGGGATCGGCGCCGTGGTGGACGGCGTGCCCGCAGGGCTGGAGCTGTGCGAGGCGGACATACAGGGGATGCTGGACAGGCGCCGGCCCGGCCAAAGCCCCTATGCCACAGCCAGGCAGGAAGCCGACCTGGTGGAGATCCTGTCCGGCGTTTTCGAGGGCCTGACCACCGGCACGCCCATCTCGCTGCTGGTACGAAACACAGACCAGCGCAGCAGGGACTATAGCGAGATCAAGGACATCTACCGCCCGGGACATGCTGATTTCGGTTTCGATGCGAAGTACGGCTTTAGGGATTACCGGGGCGGCGGCCGCTCCTCCGGCCGGGAAACCACCGCGCGGGTGGCGGCGGGAGCCATAGCCAAGAAACTATTGGAACGGCTGGGGATCGAAGTACATGCCTACACCCTGTCCGTGGGACCCGTACATGCGCCAAGCCCCCTGCACCATAGGCAGCCTCACATGACCACCGGCAATACCGGCGGCTCCGATGACCGGCCGGCAAACGCCGGATCGGGATATGCCCGCACGCAAAGCCCCCTATCCCCCGACGGACCACCCGGCCCGCTGGATGACCGACTCGCTGCCGCCATCGCCACCTGCCGCCAAAACCCCCTGTACATGCCGGATGCAGGGGCGGCGGCGCGGGCACAGTCCTACCTTGAAGGCATCATGGCGCACTGTGACTCCGCAGGCGGCGTGGTGGAGTGCGTCATCACCGGGATGCCCCCGGGCGTCGGCGAGCCCGTGTTTGACAAACTAAGCGCACGCCTGGCCCAGGCCATCTGCTCCATCGGCGCGGTGAAGGGCTTCGAGATCGGCGACGGTTTCCAGGCAGCCGAAAGCCTGGGTACCACAAACAACGACGCATTCGCCCTGGATTCGACCAGGCGCGTCACCAAGACCACCAACCACGCCGGTGGTATCCTGGGCGGCTTAAGCGACGGCAGCCCCATCACGGTGCGGGCCGCCATCAAGCCCACCGCATCCATATCATTGCCCCAGCGGACCGTGACAAGGGATGCCCGGGAAGTGACTACGGAAATCAAGGGCCGCCACGACCCCATCATCGTGCCCAGGGCGGTGGTGGTGGTGGAATCCATGGCCGCATTCACCGTCGCCGACCTGCTGCTGGTGAACATGACCTCCCGCATGGAGAACCTGGAAAGATGCTACTGTCAGAGCATGGGGGTATGATACGGACAGTATTGAAAGGGGTTTTCTGACTATGCCCGAAATATCAAGACTCTATGGGATTATCATCCGCATTCACGACGAACGCACGGCGAAGCATCCCACAGTCGGAACAAAGCGAGTGAGAAAACATAAAACCAGAATAGAACAGGAGCGACCATGAAAATCGCCATAGGCAACGACCACACTGCCATCGCCCTGAAAAACACCATCAAGGATCACCTGGCGACACAAGGTCACGAAGTGATAGACCTGGGGACCAATGACACCGCCAGCTGCGACTACCCCATATACGGGGAAAAGGTAGCCCGCGCCGTGGCGGGGGGAAGCGCCGCCCTGGGTGGCGCGAACACAGATGGCGCCTCCGGTGAGCGGGCAAACCTCGGCATAGCCATCTGCGGCACCGGGGTCGGGATCTCCCTGGCGGCAAACAAGGTCCGGGGCATCCGCGCCTGCGTCTGCTCCGAGCCATACACCGCCAAGCTCTCCCGCATGCACAACAATTCAAACGTGCTTTGCCTCGGCGCCCGGGTGGTGGGCGACGAATTGGCGAAGATGATCGTGGATGAGTGGCTGGGCGCCACATTCGAGGGCGGCCGCCACGCCAGGAGGGTGGACATGATCATGGAAATCGAGCGAAGGGAAAGCTAAGCACGTCGCACTTGGCCGGGAGAACCCACCGGGTGGACATGATCATGGAAAGCGATCGCAAAGAAAGCTAAGCACGTCGCACTTGGCCGGGAGAACCCACCGGGTGGGCATGATCATCGAGATCGAACGAAAGGAAAGGGATAGCCATGGCACCAGCAAATAGGCCTCAGGGCAGGGACAAGAAAGTGACGGGCAGCAACGGCAACCTTAACCGCAAGGGTACGGGACTGGGCGGCGGCCCCGTAGGCGGCGGCAGGGGACCCGGGTTGGGCGGCGGTGGCAGCCTCGGCGGCGGTGGCAGCCTCGGCGGCGGTTCAGGCTCCGACCGGGGTTCCCTTGGAACCGGCATGGGGGGCAGCCTCCTGGGCGGCCTCATCGGCGGCGTGGCCGGCGGCCTGCTCTCCGGCGCACTATCCGGCGGCGGGTCTTCCTCCGGCGGGGGCCGGAAGCGCGGCGGCTGCGGCTGTTTCACCATCATACTTCTGATCATTGTCGTCGTGTTGGTGTTTTCTTTCATGCGCTCGTGCTCGGGGGACAGCTCCCTGATGGGCCTCATTTCCGGGGACAGTGACGTCCTGCAGACTGCTGGGACCACGGCCCCATCCGCCGCCAGCCAGACAACCTCCGGCGCGGCAGGCATCTCGGGCCTGTTCGGCAACGCATCCGATGCGGCAAGCACCTATGGTTCAGGCGCCGCTTCTTCGGGCTTGGGCGACCTGGTGTCACTGTTCGGCGGCCAGACATCGAGTGCAGGCACATCTGAGTCATCGGGGGCATCCGGCTCCGGCGTGCTTTCCGCGCTCACGGGATCCGCCAGCTCCGGCGGAAACACCACATTGGCCTCGGACTACAAATCCCATGAGCCCGACTACACCGTTGCTGATGCGTCACGGGGGAAATACACCGCCATCAAGGGCGGGGGCGCCGACACCGTGACCATATTGGTCTACATGTGCGGCACGGACCTGGAGTCAAGTGGCGGCATGGCCACGGCAGACCTGCAGGAGATGACCAAAGCCACCATCGCCGGCAACGTGAATCTGATAGTGGAAACCGGTGGTGCCAAGAAATGGAAAAACGATGTGATAAGCAGCTCCACCAACCAGATCTACCAAGTGGTCAGCGGGGGGCTGAAAGCCCTGGAGAGCAACCTGGGCGCCAAGGCCATGACCGACCCCGCCACCCTGGTTTCTTTCATACAGTATGGCAAGCAGCACTACCCGGCAGACCGCTACATGCTGGTGCTTTGGGACCACGGCGGCGGCTCCATCACCGGGTACGGCTATGACGAGGTGTTCCCGGGCGGTTCCATGACCATCGACGAGATTGCATCGGCGCTCAAAAGCGGCGGCGTGCAGTTCGATTTCGTGGGGTTCGACGCCTGCCTGATGGCCACCCTGGAAACCGCCCTGGTGGTGGAACCCTATGCGGACTACCTCATCGCATCGGAAGCCACGGAGCCCGGCACAGGTTGGTATTACACCGACTGGCTCACCAACCTTAGCGCCGACACCTCCCGCCCCACGGTGGACGTGGCCAAGGACATCATCGACGGGTTCGTCACCGCCAGCGCCCGGTCCGCACCCACCAGCCAGGCCACCCTTTCCGTGACGGACCTTGCCCAGCTCCATGGCACCGTGCCGGACGCCTTCAGGGAATTTGCCTCCTCCACCACGAAACTGCTGGACAGCGACGAATACACACGGGTGTCGGACGCCCGCTCCACGGCGCGGGACTTTTCCACGTCGTCGAAGATCAACCAGATTGACCTGATCCATTTCGCCCAGAACCTGGGCACGGAGGAGTCCCTGGCTTTCGCCCAGGCGCTGCGGGGGTGCGTGAAGTACAACCGCATCTGCTCCTCCATGACCAATGCCAACGGCCTGACCATCTATTTCCCCTACCAGCAGATCGGCAAGGTGAGCACGGCCCTCTCCACCTATGACAAGATCGGCATGGATGAGGAATACACCGAGTGCATCAAGAGTTTCGCCAGCCTGGCGGCCGGCGGCCAGATCGTGGCCTCCGAGACCAATGCCGGCACAGGCTTGTTCGACATGCTCTCCGGAAGCACCTCCTCCGACGACATCGGCTCACTCCTGGGCGGCCTGCTGGGCGGCTCGGCCACAGGTTCCGGCAGCCAAGACGCCGCAGGTGGCCTTTTGGGATCCGTGCTGGGCGACTCTTCTTCCGGCGGCGCTGCTTCTTCCGACCTGACCGGGGAAATCGTCTCCTCCCTGTTGACCTCGTTCCTTTCGGGCAAATCCACCCCCACCGCAGGCAGCGGCCACGAGAGCTTCACCGCCTCGGACGTGGGGGGATGGCTGGATGTAGACAGGGTGCAGAAAGCCTCCGGCTTCTTTGCTGCCAACAGCCTCCTGGAGACAGACCTGGGGTATGAGACCACCGGCGGCCAGACCGTGCTGGTTCTGACCGAGGAAAAATGGTCCCTGGTGCAGCATGTGGCGCTGGGGCTGTTCCTGGACGACGGCGAAGGCTACATGGACATGGGCGTGGACAATGCCTACTCCTATGACGACGACGGCAACCTGATACTCACCTACAGCGGCGATTGGCTGGCCATCGACGGCCAGGCGGTGTCCTACAACCTGCTTTCAGAGGAGCAGGAGTACGACGCGTCGGGGGAGCTGGCCGCCTACCGCTACATGGGCTACGTGCCTGCCATGGTCACGAAAGCGGGGGAAAGCGATGGAAAGCGCATGAACCTGCTCATCGTCTTTGACAACAACCACCCATATGGCGTGGTGGCGGGGGCCATCACGGAGTATTCCGGCATGGCGAGCCTCGGCGACGCCTCTGCCATCGCCGCCAAGGTGGACACCCTGCTAAACCCCGGCGACAGTATCGACTTCATCTGCGACTACTACAGCTATGACGGCGAATACCAGGATTCCTACCTGTTCGGGCGCACCGTCACGGTCCCCGACGAAAGCGCCTGGGAAGAAGGTGGCGGGTTCGGCCTGGAGATCTCCAATGTCCCCACAGGCGACTTCCCGGCCATCTCCATGGCCCGCCTCACGGACATATACGGCAACGAGATCTGGACCCAGGGGCTGCGGTAACGGGCGACGGTAACAGACTGCGGTAACGGGCGACGGTAACGGACTGCGGTAACGGGCGACGGTAACGGGCTGCGGTAACGGGCACCGCTCCATATTTCGTCCACGGGAAACGGCTTGGCAAACGCCAAGCCGTTTTTTGCGCCCCCCAGCCGGGACCGTCATTGCTGGGTGCGGTGCCGCCAAGCAACCCGACGCCCGTCGGGCGCCGCCCGCGCCCCCCCACTCTGCATCGTCACTGCATCGTCACCGCGGGAAGCGACGCCATGAAGCAACCCGCCGCCCCCCGCCGGGACCGTGCGTTACTTCAGCCCCGCCCCTTTGATGGCGCTACAGAGCTTCTCCTTCATCTCATCGATGTGCTTCTCCTCGATGATGAGTGGCGGCACGAAACGGATCACAGTGTTCCCTGCGCTGATGAGCACCAGCCCCTCCTGCACCAGCGCGGTGGTCACCACCTCCGCCACCGGCACGGAAAACTCCAGCCCCTGCATGAACCCCATGCCCCTGCGCTCCACCACATCCTCGTATATCTCCACCACCTCATCCAACGCCTTTTCCAGGTACGGGGTGGTTTTCTTCACGTGTTCGGTTATATTGCGCTTCTCGAAAATCGACAGCACCGCATCCGCCCCTGCGCAGACCATGGGGTTCCCCCCATAGGTGGCCCCGTGATCCCCCGGCACCATCGCCTGAGCCGCTTCGCCCCTGGCCAGGAACGCCCCGATGGGCAGCCCATTGCCCAGTGCCTTGGCCACAGTCATCACGTCAGGCTTTACGCCGTAGTTTTGCCATGCGAACATTTCCCCGGTGCGCCCCATGCCGCACTGGATCTCGTCCAGTATGAGGAGTATGCCTTTCTCTTTGCAAAGGGTGCCCACCCCCTCCAGGAAATCCGCTTCCGCGGGGTGGATACCGCCTTCGCCCTGTATGGTTTCCAGTATGATGGCGCAGGTCCGGTCGTTCACCATCTGTTTCACGCTGAACAGGTCATTGAACGTGGCGAACTTGATGCCCGGGATAAGCGGCATGAACGGCTTCTGGTAGTGGTCGTTGCCCGTGACCGAGAGCGACCCTAAGCTCCGCCCGTGGAAAGAGTGGCGCATGGCGATGATCTCATGGTCGCCTTTCCCGTCCTTGTTGAAAGCGTAGCGTTTGGCGACTTTCAGCGCGCCCTCCACCGCCTCGGTGCCGGAGTTGGTGAAGAACACCCTGTCCATGCCCGAGGCTTTCAGCAGTTTCTGGGCGGCCGCAATGGATGGCTCGTTGTAGTACAGGTTGGAGACGTGCAGGAGCTTCCCCGCCTGCCCCTGGATGGCGGCTGTGTACTCCGGGTCGCCGTACCCCAGGCCATTCACGGCGATCCCTGCCCCGAAATCCAGGTACGCCTTGCCTTCGCTGTCATAGAGGTACACACCCTCCCCGTGGTCGAAAATCACCGGGTAGCGGTTGTAGGTCTTGTAAAAATACGATTCCGCCGCAGATATCTGTTTCTCTTTTTCACTTGCCATATCTCGACCTCGCTTCCATTTGCTTCCCATTGATGCCCTTTGCTACTCCACACAGGTTCCCGCTTCCCCGTGCCGTCTTGGCGTTCCCACGCGTCTTGGCTTCCCCGCACGCCTACGCTTTACCGTGCCGTCTTGGCTTTACCGTGCCGTCTTGGCGTTCCCATGCGTCTTGGCTTCCCCGCACGCCTACGCTTCCCCGTGCCGTCTTGGCTTTACCGTACCATCTTGGCTTTATCGCACTGGTTTTACTTGCCCTCGTGCACCCAGTAATACCGCGCCTCGCCATCCCGGAAAATCGCCGTCCCGATGCCTTTGTTGGTAAATATCTCCAGGAGCAGGCAGTGGGCGATGCGCCCGTCCATGATATGCACCCTGGACACCCCCTCCTCGATGGCGTCGATGCAGCTTTGCAGTTTCGGCAGCATCCCCCCGCCCAGGTTCCCCTGGGCCACCAGCGCCCTGGCGTCGGACAGGGGCAGCTCGCTCACCAATGAGTCCTTGTCTGCAAAGTCCCTGTACACACCCTCCACGTCCGTCAAAAACGCCAGCTTTTCGGCTTTCAATGCCTTGGCCAATGCGCAGGCGGCATCGTCCGCATTTACATTGTAGCTCTCGAAATGGTCGTCGAACCCTACAGGGCAGATGATGGGCAGGAAATCCTTTTCCAGCAAATCATATATGATCTTTGGGTCCACCTGTGTCACGTTGCCCACGAACCCTATGTCCTCGCCTCCGGAGAGCCGCCGCTCGCATTTCAGAAGCCTGCCGTCCTTCCCGGAGATGCCCACTGCGCGCACACCCAGCTCGTGCACCAGCTGCACCAGGCTCTTGTTCACTTTGTTCAGCACCATCTCCACGATTTCCATGGTGGCGGCGTCTGTGACCCGCAGCCCGTTCACAAAATGCGGCTCCATCCCGGATTTTTCCACCCAGCGGCTGATCTCCTTGCCCCCGCCGTGGACGATGATGGGCTTGAACCCCACCAGTTTAAGGAGCACCACGTCCTGGATGACATGCCGCTTCAACTCCTCGTCCACCATGGCGCTCCCGCCGTACTTCACCACTATGATCTTGCGGTTGAACCGCTGTATGTAAGGCAGCGCCTCGATGAGCACCTCCGCCTTCTGCATAATGCTTGCGTCCAATTCCATGTTACCCTCCCGAAGATCCATCCGCCGTACCATTCATTTCCCAGCGGCTCTCCATTCACTATTCCTTATCCCTTGCAACCTGGGGCTTTCCTCTGTGCCCTGCTCCCCGGGTCTGTTCCCTGCTCCCTGGGTCTGTCCCCTTCACCCTGCTCACTACACCCCGGATCCTTCCCCTACCAACTGCCCTCTGTCACGACCTGTAGTCCGCATTGATCTTCACATAGTCATAAGTCAGGTCGCAGCCCCACGCCGTGGCGCGGGCGTCGCCCGCCTTTATGTCGATGATGGCCGTCACCGCGGGGCAGGAGAGGATCTGTGTGGCAGTCTCCTCGCTGTAGTCGCAGGCCACGCTGTTTTCCACGATCTGCAGCTTCCCGGCGGCGCTCTCGAACCACAGATCCACAGTCTCAGGGTCGAACTGCGCCCCGGAATACCCCATGGCGCAGAGAATCCGGCCCCAGTTGGCATCGTGCCCGAAGATGGCCGCCTTGGTCAGGCTGGAGCCGATGACGGATTTGGCCAATGTGGCCGCCTGTGCCTTATCCGCCGCCCCCACCACCTTCACTTCGAACAATGCGGTGCACCCCTCGCCGTCGCCGGCGATCTTCTTCGCCAATGTTTCGTTCACATAGTGCAGCGCGGCACAGAAACGCAGGTAATCCTCGCCCTTTTCCACGATGGGTTGGTTTCCCGCCCTGCCGTTCGCCAGCACCACCAATGTGTCGTTGGTGGATGTGTCCCCGTCCACGGAAACCATGTTGAATGTGTCTTGCACGTCCGCGGCCAACGCCTCCTGCAGCAGCGCGGGGGAGATGTCCGCATCCGTGGTCACGAACGCCAGCATGGTGCACATGTCCGGGTGTATCATGCCCGAGCCTTTGCACATACCGCCCACCCTCACCGGCTTCCCGCCGATGTCCACCGTGGCGGCCGCCTCCTTTTCCACTGTGTCCGTGGTCATGATGGCTTTGGCCGCCAGGTTCCCTGCCTCCGGGCCGGTCTCCAGCCCCCCGACAAGCATTTCCACGCCGGCCCGGATCCTCTCCATGGGCAGCTGCTTCCCGATGACCCCGGTGGACGCCACCAGCACCTGGGATGGCATGACCATGGCCGTATCTTGCGAAGCCCATCCCATCGCATCAGATCCGCCCGCCGTTGCTGCACGGCCTGGCGCCCCGGCTGTATCCACCGGCCATTTCTCGCCGCGATGATCCGCCACTGGGATGCCATCGCCGGTGATCCCTTGATTCAGGGCCCTTGCCGCCGAGGCGGCGGTTTCCTTGCAATACCCGTACCCCTCTGCCCCCGTGCAGGCATTGGCTATCCCTGCATTTACCACCACCGCGCGCACGCAGCCGCCGGATGCCAGGATTTCCCTGTCCCACACCACCGGCGCGGCTTTCACCACGTTGCGGGTGAACACCCCCCCATATGAACAGGGCGCATCGCTGTAAATCAGGGCCATATCCTGCCGCCCTGCATACTTGATGCCCGCCGCACAGGATGCGGCGTAGAACCCTTTCGCCGCCGTCACGCCGCCAGGCTCCGCCTCTATATGTATTTGGTTCGCGTTTTCTTCCACAGTTTCTGACATATCCGTCCCCTCTATATAAGGCATACGATCATGCACACGCTCACATGAAACATCCCAACAGCCTGTCACACATTAAGGCTGCGCAGTCGGGCGATGCACTTCGTCGTCGTCGTTTTCTCATCATCAGCGCCATATTCTTCCCCGCATCATCAGAACCCCATGGGTATCCCATCCAGCCCTTTGGATTCCTCGAAACCGCACATCAGGTTCATGTTCTGGATGGCCTGCCCTGCGGCGCCTTTCACCAGGTTGTCCATGGCCCCCATCATGATCACCCGGCCTGTGCGGGCATCCACCACGGCATTCACATCCACGAAGTTGCTGCCCTGCACCCACCTGGTCTCCGGGGGGTCTGTCCCGGGCAGCACCCGCACGAAATACTCTTTTCCATAGTATTTCTCGTAAACCGCCTTGACGTCCTCCTGGGTGTACTTGCCCACCCCTGCCCGCCCCCCCAGCGTCGCATACGCCGTCACCAGTATCCCCCGCTCCATGGGGATCAGGTGGGGCGTGAAGTTCACCGTCACCGGCCTGCCCGCAACCAGGGAGAGCTGCTGCTCTATCTCCGGGGTATGGCGGTGCGTCGCCACCCCATAGGCTTTCACGTTTTCATTGACCTCGCAGAAAAGGTTCGCCACTTTCGCGCCCCGTCCCGCACCCGTCACCCCTGACTTGGCGTCGACTATGATGGAGTCCGGGTCAATGAGCCCCTCTTTCAGCAGAGGGTATATCGCCAGGAACGTGCAGGTGGGGTAGCAGCCTGGGTTTGCCACCAGCCTGGCCCCGGGGATGTCAGGGCGGGTCAGCTCCGGCAAGCCGTACACCGCCTCCCCCAGAAACTGAGGGGTCTTGTGTTCCAGCTGGTACCACTTCTCATATGTGGCCACGTCCTTGATGCGAAAATCCGCGCTCAGGTCGATCACTTTCGCCTTTGACAGTATCCCCTCGGTTAGGGCCCCCGAGAGAAACCCCTGGGGCGTCGCCGTGAAGATCACATCCGCCTCCCCCGCCAGCTCTTCCAGGCTGTCGTCCCTGCAGTTTTCCAGCACGCGCCCGAAAAACCCCTTGTATATGGATGCATAAGGCTGCCCGATGTATGACCTCGAACCAAACCAGACCAGCTTCACGTCGTCCCTGGGCGCCAGCAGCCGCACCAGCTCCGCACCCGCATACCCCGTCGCACCGATGATACCAACCCTTACCATATGCCCCCCTCGGTATATTTATGCATCAGCAATGCATAATATACATTCCACAGTACAGCGTATCTTCTGGATTATACGTAATCAATTCATGAAAGTCAATAGGAAAAACATAAATTTTCAAGAATATGCGAGATAAGCAAATTTCCTCTTGCATTTTATTTTGCTATGATGTATATTTATAAAAATCTTGTTCTGCACACCTATGGAGGAAACCATCATGAAAGAAAAAGTCGTACTTGCGTATTCCGGTGGCCTGGACACCACCGCCATCATCCCCTGGTTGAAAGAGCATTTCGACTACGACGTCATCTGCTGCTGCATCAACTGCGGCCAGGGCAACGAACTGGAAGGCCTGGAGGAGCGCGCCAAACTCTCCGGGGCCACCAAACTCTACATCGAGGATTTGGTGGACGATTTTGCGGAAAACTACATCATGCCCTGCGTCCAGGCCGGGGCGGTGTATGAGCACAAATACCTGCTGGGTACGTCCATGGCGCGCCCTGCCATCGCCAAATGCCTGGTGGAGGTCGCACGCAAGGAAGGCGCCACCGCCATCTGCCACGGCGCCACCGGCAAGGGCAACGACCAGATCCGTTTCGACCTGGGGATCAAGGCGCTTGCACCCGACATGAAGATCATCGCCCCATGGCGCATGACGGAGATCTGGGGGATGAAGTCCCGCCAGGACGAGATCGACTACTGCCACGCCCATGGCATCGATTTGCCATTTTCCAATGATTCCAGTTACAGCCGGGACCGCAACCTCTGGCACATCAGCCATGAGGGTTTGGAGCTGGAAGACCCGGCCAATGAGCCCAACTACGACCACCTGCTGGTCCTTGGCGTCACGCCCCAGCGCGCCCCGGACGAGGCACAGTACCTGACGCTGACATTCGAAAAGGGCATCCCCACCGCACTGGACCACAAACCCATGAAGGTGTCGGAAATCATCGCCGGGCTCAACACCTTGGGCGGCAAACATGGCATCGGCATCGTCGATATCGTGGAGAACCGAGTGGTGGGCATGAAGTCCCGGGGGGTGTACGAGACGCCCGGCGGCACCATCCTCATGGAGGCGCACCAGCAGCTGGAAGAGCTGGTCCTGGACCGCGCCACCATCGAGATGAAGAAGGACATCGGCAACAAACTCGCCCAGGTCGTCTACGAGGGCAAATGGTTCACCCCCCTGCGGGAGGCCCTCCAGGCATTCGTGGACGTGACCCAGCGCCATGTCACCGGCGAGGTGAAGCTCAAGCTGTACAAAGGCAACGTGATCAAGGCGGGCACCACCTCGCCCTATTCGCTCTACTCCGAGTCGCTGGCATCCTTCACCACCGGGGAGCTCTACGACCACCACGATGCGGAAGGGTTCATCACCCTGTTCGGCCTGCCCCTGAAGGTGCGGGCCCTGATGCTCTCCCAGGCCGAGGGCAAGTAACCAATGAGGCGCCGTCGTCCGGCGGCGCCTTTCATTTTCTCATGCCTTTCCCTGCCCCAGCATCCCCCTGTACGCCTCGATCGCTTCCTCCATCCGGGCCCGGGCCGGCGCCCCGGCGCTCAGCCGCTTCTCCACGCAAGTCTTCAGGCTGATGGCATCATAGATACCCCCGTCAAACACGGGGCTTGCGGCGCGGAAGTCCTCCGGCGACAGCTCATCCAGGGCCACCCCCCGCCTTTCCGCCAACAGCACCAGCGATCCCACTATCCCATGGGCATCCCGGAACGGGACGCCCCGCACCACCAGGTAGTCCGCGGCATCCGTGGCATTGATGAACCCCTGCTTGGCGCTCCTTGCCATCACGTCCTTGCGAAACACGGCGGTGGACAGCATCCCCGCCACCAGGGACAGGCAGTCTTTCACCGTGTCGATGGCGTCAAACGCAGGCTCTTTGTCCTCCTGCATGTCTTTGTCGTAGGCCAGCGGCAGCCCTTTCATGGTGACCAGCAGCGACACCAGATCCCCGTACACCCGCCCGCATTTGCCCCGTGCCAGCTCCGCTATGTCCGGGTTTTTCTTTTGGGGCATGATGGAAGACCCTGTGGAATACGCATCATCCAGCTCGATGAACCGATACTCGTTGCTGTTCCAGATGATGACCTCCTCGCACAGGCGGCTTAGGTGCATGGCGACGATGGCCAATGCGGACAGCGTTTCCGCCAGATAGTCCCGGTCAGACACGCTGTCCATGCTGTTGCGGGTGGGGCGGTCAAACCCCAGCTCCCGTGCGGTGTATTCCCTGTCCAAAGGGTATGTGGTCCCCGCCAGGGCTCCCGCCCCCAGGGGGCATTCGTTCAGCCGCCTGCGGGCATCCGCCAGGCGCCCCCGGTCCCGGGCAAACATCTCGAAATATGCACCCAGGTGGTGTGCCAGCGTCACGGGCTGCGCCTTTTGCAGGTGGGTGAAACCGGGCATGTACGTGTCCAGGTGCGCTTCCATTATTTCCAGCAGCACACCCAGCAGCGCCCCCAGCAACCCATCCAGCGCATCTATCTCATCCCGGACGTAGAGCTTCATGTCCAGGGCCACCTGGTCGTTGCGGCTGCGCCCGGTGTGCAGGCGTTTCCCCGCCTCCCCGATACGTTCGGTGAGGACAGCTTCCACGAAGGAATGGATGTCTTCGTACTGTGCATCGAACTCCAACACGCCGCTTTCGATGTCTGAGAGTATCCCCTCCAGCCCGACCGCCATGGCATCTGCGTCTTCCACGCTCACGATGCCTTGCCTGCCCAGCATCTTCCCATGGGCGATGCTGCCCATTATGTCCTGCCGGTACAGGCGGCAGTCAAATGACAGCGACTCGTTGAACCTATGCACGCTCGCATCCGTGTCTTTGGTGAACCGCCCTCCCCACAGCGCCATCATTCATCCTCCCATTCGTCGCTTTTCCTTTTCCCCAATAACCTGCCCAGCAACCCCATTCCTCTTTCCCTGCCGGATCTTCTCTTGTGTTGCTGCCCCATGGTCGGCCCGCCGCCGGTTTCAGGCGCACCCACCTGCCCGCCGCCGTTTAGGCCTCGTCCATCCATGTGCGATCCCGTGTTGTTGCCGCCATTCCAGCCCCGGTCATCCCCCCGCGGCCCCGTGTCATCGCCGCCGGTCCAGCCCCGGCCATCCCCCCGCGGCCCCGTGTCATCGCCGCCGGTCCCATACCAGGGCGCCACGCCCCTCCTGTCGATGGTGAACTCCTCGAACAGCGTGCGCTCCGGCTGCATCCATTCCTCCAGCACCGGTTCAGGCCCGTGCTGTGCCTGCTGTTCGGGTTGCACCCACCCCGCTGTGTCCATCTGCCCTTGCTGCGCCACTGCCGGTTTCTGATACTCAGCCGTAGTGCCCGGCACCCCGGCAACCACGGGCGCCGTCGGATCTGAACCCGGCTGCTGCATCCCCCCGGGCTGCTGTGTCCCCCCCGTCCACTGTGCCTGGCCGGTCGGCGCCGCCGCTCCCACTGTCTCGTCATCGTCGTCGGCGGCGAACCACTCCGCCTCAGGCGGCACTATGGGCTTAGACTTCTCCTCACCGCTTTCTTGGAACCTGCGCATCTGCCTGCGCACCAGCGAAGCCGTGTCTTTGCGGATCTCGCTCTCCTCCCGCAGCCACAGGGCATCGTGGTCGAACTGGTTTATGCCCTGGGCCACCAGGGCGTCGTCGTCCGCCCTTTCGTCATCATCACCGTAATCCTCATCGCTGCCGCCGTCCGCTCCCCTGCCGCGTCCCGCCCTGGGACCATAATCCCCGCCTTGGTCGTCCTCATCGTCGCCGAACATCCATTCCATGCGCATCTTCGCCATCTTGATGCTCCGGCGGCGCCGTTTCTGCTCGGAATAGTCCAGCACGAAGAACAGCAGCACGAACGCCAATATGCAGCCCCCCGTCAGGTTGGCCCCCAGGATCAGCCCCGGCGGCATATAGGAGAAAGTGATGATATGCTGGCCGGCCTTTACCGGGAACGACAGGAAAGCATTGAAAATCGTCTTCGTCGCGACCTTCTCGCCATCCACCCGCACTTCCCACCCCTTGTCGTACGGGATGCTGGTGAACACCGTCAGGTCCCCTCTCGCCACCATAGCGCCGGTGATCTTGGTGTCCTTGAACTCCGTCACCACCATGGGGTCCCCATTGAGCTTGTCGTACACTGCATTGAGCGCCCCCTGGACGAAACGGTATGCGATGATCCGGGGGTTCGCCTCGGATTGGTCGCCGCCTATCTCGATGCGGACCTCCTCGCCGGCCTCCACGCCCTCTATCTCGATGAGGTACCCCCGGCTCACGAACTCCCAGGCCTTCCTGGAACGCTCCTCGCCGTCCGGCTTCACCCGTATCACCGTCAGGTCCTCGATGTCCCGGTTGGCCACGTGGAGGTAATAATCCCCGGGCGCCTCCGCGTACATATGGAAGCTGCCGTTTGCATTGTCCCCGGCGACTTCCCTCAGCACCGGGTCCACACCCAGCAGCTCGCACAGGGCATTTTGCGACGTGACCGGGTTGTACCAGTCCCGTTTCCAGCGTTTCTCGAAATCCTGCGCCACGCCGAATGCCACCGGCAGCGTCAGGGTGCGTTCGTACATCGCCACGTCGCCCTCTATGCCCAGCAGCCGGTAATACCCCCCGGACGTGTCCGGGAACACCTCCGCATTGGTGGGGTAGAGCGCATAACGCGCGCTAAAGAGCATGTCCACCAGGGGCGTGCTGCCGGTGATGGCATATGCGTTGGTGTTGCCCTCGCAGCCGATGCGTTTGAAAAACTCCGTCACGCCGGCATCGGCGGTGGAGGAAAACAGGGAAAGGGAGGGGTAGTTGATCCAGGCGCTTTCGTCCTTGGCCTTGAAATCCGTCTTGTCAATGCGGTAAAACTCGCCCTCCGGCAGGGTCGCCACCAGCTTGCGCACGTCGTCGGCGTCCGCCATGTAGGCGCTGCGGGTCACGGTTGTGATGCTGGTGACGGCCATGTTCACCCCCGTCTCGGTGATGACCAGTATCAGCGCCAGCGTCAGCAGCACGGTCTTGGACAGCCTGCCCTGCTTATAGAGGATCAGCAGCCCCGCATAGAGCATCAGGAACACCATCGCCACGTAATACGCCCAGAAGGGCGCCTGGTCCTGCACCACCGAGGTCTGGGCCAGGAGGACGAACCCTATGGACACCCAGAACGCCACCACGATGTGCCTCTGCAATGCGTCGTCCAGGTACATGTAGGCGCGGTAGCACACAAACAACACCAGGAATATGTAGATGAACGACTGGCGCGCGGGCAGGGAGTTGGGGTAGTGCAACCCATGCCAAATGAAGTTCAGCACGTTTATGGAAAAGCTCGCCAGGAAAAAGATCAGCAGTACGCTGTATACCACCTTCTCCTTCAGGCGGATACGGCTGCTGCCATAGTAAAGCACCACGAAAAGGAACACCGCCATGCCGCAATACACATTGGGCCAATGGTCCAGCCCCAACTCCGAGGTGGAGTTGGCCAGGTGCCTAGCGAACATGTCGATCATCGAGAAATACACCTGCACGGTCTTGGGGAACTGGAAATTCGCCGAGGCGGTCGCCTGGAGCGCATAGATTTCCGGCAGCAGCACCACCGCCGCCAGGCCACCCGCCAGCAGCGAAAACACCGAAAAGTGCAGGATGTTGCGCTCGTACTCCAGGTAGGACTTGCCCTTGGAAAGCACCAGCAGGGCGATGAAGTATATCACCATGAACATGCAGATCATGATGGAGATGTAGTAGTTGGACGCGATGGACACCGCAAGCGTCAGGCAGTAGAGTGTGCACCTGCCCTTTTTCACCAGCCGCTCCAGGCCCAGCATGATGATGGGGAAGAGCACGATGCAGTCCAGCCACATGATGTTCCAGTTGTAGGCCGCCATGTACCCGCTCATGGCATAGAAAACGCCGAAAAACGCCACCCCGAAATCCATGGTCTTGCAGTGCTTGCGCAGGTAGTAGGCGAATGTCAGGCCGCACAGCCCGGTCTTGAGCACCACCTGGTAGGTCATGAATTCCAGGACGTAGGCCTTGGGGCAGAGCACGATGAGCCAGTTCAGCGGGCTGGCCAGGTAGTATGCGTAGAGTGCGGAGAAGTTGACCCCCATCCCCACGTCCCAGCTGTAGAGCAGGCTGGCCCCGGTCGTCAGCTTGTGCCGGAACTCCGCCACGAATGGCGCATACTGGTGGTACATGTCGATACGCAGGAAAGACGCATCGCCGAAGGGGAAGATCCCCCGCTGGATGAAGATGACGATCATGATAAAAACAGGTACCAAGAACGCGGCCCACAGGGCTTCCTGCGCTGGGCCCGCTTCCTGTTTCATTCCATTTTCCTGTTTTTCAGATCCTCTGGGTAACGTCATCTGCTTCCCTGCTGCCTGTGGTCCCCCGGAAAATTCCGCCTGCTTGCCGCTGCGCCCCGCTGCTTTCCTATCCCCGAAAAACATCATGTGCTTTCATGCCGACATCGAAACCCTTACGGGTTTCACCCGTTCCTCTTCCACCTGTAGTCCCCAGGCAAATGCCACCTACTCGCCGCTGCTTTCCTATCCCCGGAAAACGTCATGTGCCGTCCCGCTGCGCCTAGATTCCCGGAAAACAAACAGCTTGCTAAGCACATAGTTCAGCGCCAGGGATATGACAGACATCACCGCCTTGGACGCAAACTCGTAAAACCCACATACCCCCACGAAAAACATCATCCCCAGCAGCACCAGCAGCCCCGTGCCTGCCCTGCATGCCACAAAAGCCGCAAACTCGCCCATCACCCGCACTGGGCTCATGGACCGCGCCCGGAATACCAGCCATTTATTGGCAACGAATGCAAACACCACAGCCGCCAGCCATCCGACCACCGTAGAAACCCGGTAATCGGCGCCCGCGGCCCACAAAACCGTATACACAGCCCAATCCACCGCCGTCGTCAGCATACCGACGACCACATAGGATACAGTCTCAGCATTGACGAGTTTCTTTATCCATCCGCCCATTTCACTTCATTATAAGCAGAAACCGCCGCAAAGTCAAGCCCCGCACGGCGGTCTGGCAAATAAAGCAGGTGCATCGTTACAGTTCACACCCCCTGGAAGCTCCAGCCATGCTGGCGGGTGGTTGTGCGTGAAATGTTTCCATCCGCACCCGCTTCAGAAAGGAAATATTAATACTTCAATATGTTATTGGGGGCTGAGTATGTTGGTTCGGGAACTCATTGGCCGACACTGATGCAGTGTTCCCGTACCCGATTAACATGGCGAGCGTTTCCGGGGGGGTGTGAACTGTAACGCTGGCGGCGAGGGGGTGCGCTGGCTTTGGTGTGGGATGGGCCAGTGGGACAGAAAAACCCCGCCGGACGGGGATTGCTCCCTGCCCGACGGGGGGTGGTTCTGGTTTAGCTTAGCCCTAAGGCTTTCACCTTTGCGGATCTCACATCCCTACCTGGGGATTAATATTCCTGGTAGATCTGCTTGATCTCGCTGTTCTCGACAACCACGATGTATTCGTCGCCGTCCTTGGCTTTGCTCTTGCTCTTGATGATGGTGCCGGCGGTGTTGATCACATAGTACTGGTCACCAGCCAGAATCGGATCAGAGCCGATGCCAGCGGTGGGCTCGTAGACGATCTTCTTGCCGCTGGCAACGGGCTGTGTCCTGTCGCCATAGGCATCCACGAACTTGCTGATGGACTTCTTGGTGGCTTCGGAAACGGTCGCATTCACAGTGCCTGTGAACACTACGACATACTTGTCATCCGTACCGGCGGTCTGGAGCAGGCCACCGTAGTAGACTTTGTTGTCTTCCACTTTGGTCAGGCCTTTGCCCTTGTCGGAGCCGGACTTCGTGAAGGTGAATGTGTAGTCGTCGCCGTCGATGGAAGCGGTCTGGCGCCCGGTCTTCTGGGAGCCGTCCTCACCACCACCGAAGTAGTAGATGGAGTAGCCCGCCTGTACCAGGCCTTCCAGCGTCTTGAGCGGATCAGAGGGATAATCGGCCACGTTCACATAGTCGATGCCCTTGATGCCTACCACATCACCCGCAGCATCGGTCAGCACAGCCTTGAGGCCGGACTGCATCTTGCCGCCCTCGTTGAAGAGGTACTTCTTGCCGTTGATGGTCTTGAAGGTGGCCTTCACCAGCTTGCCGTCGGAACCGCTGTAGTACCAGCTGGCATTGCCGTCGGCATAGTCGTCGTTCTTGGTGTCGGCAGCGGGCTTCAGGAAGTAGTCCGGAACCACCTTGAACCAGCCCTTGGTGACACGGGCGCCGTCCTCCGGATCGCCATAGTAGTACCAGTCATCGCTCTGGCTGGGGGTGGAGGCGGTGGAGAACCACTCCGGAATCATACGGCCATATTCGTCGAAACGATACTTCTTGCCGTTGATGGACTTCTCGGTGTCGGTCAGCTTCTTGCCGTTGGCGCGGAAGCTGAACCAACGTGTCTGGTCGTTGTCAAAGAGCTCGCCGTTGACTTCAGCAGCGGGATCCCAGGCTTCGTCCAGGATGTCCAGATACTTCCAGCCCACGGTCTGCGCGCCGTCGTTCTCGTCGCCGGCATAGTACACGCCATCCTGCCAAGCGGTGTCGCCTGTCACGCGGGCGCCTGCGTCGTCGATCCAGCCAAACAGCATCCTGGCTTCGTCGTCAAACACATACTTCTTGCCGTTGATAACCTTCCAAGAAGCGGTGGTGGCGGAATCGCTGGCCTTGTAGGCTTTGCCGTTCGCCTGGAAATAGTACCACCACTGTGCCGGCTCGTCGTCGTCGCCGGCGTCTTCGTTCTCGATGGCGATCCACTGGTTGGAAACCATCGCCCCGTCAGCGCCCACATAGTAGTAGTTGCCGTCGTCCTCGATGAGGGCATCCGTGGCCAGGTAGCCATCCTCGTCCAGATAGAACCAGTTGTTCCCGGACTTCTTCCACTCGTCGCTCACTTTGATGCCATCGCTGTCATAGTAGACCCATGTGCCGTCTTCTTCTGCCCAACCCGTGGCAGCGAAGGAGGTCATGGTCGCACCGATAGCCAACAAAGCCGCTGCGGCCAGAACCGCAACCAATTTCGTTTGCTTTCTCATAATGAATGCACTCTCCTTTTTCCTTGATGGATTGATTCACCTGCTTCAAACTGCATTACGGGGCTATTATACAGCTATCCGACGAAATTATCAACACTTTTTTTCGCTTTTTCCAAGGAAAGTGTAATTTGGAAAAATACTGCAAAACATTTTCGGAAGTTTTCTGAAGAAATCCCCCCGCAACACCTTGCGTTTCCCGAAAAACCGTGTCCACGATGCGGGCTGTACCCACACGGCAGCTGCATCCGCTTGCTCTGCGCCACATCCATGGTGTGCGGCCGCCAGCTGCCAACTTCGCCTGACCTCCCTAACCCCTCTCTCCATTTACAGGCACAGTATAAACCACTTCCCCCCAAAGCGCAATAACAAATCCCTGTGCGTTTTCTTACAGAATTGTTACACGGTTTGCGGCAGCCCCGTGTGGTACAGCCCACACCCATCGCAAGCCCTGGCCGCCTAAGCTTTCATTTCCTCCACTTAAGGATCCCTCTTAGCGAAGCCACGAAACAAGGCCACGGCAGGCAATTTCCATCTAAGCTTTCATTTCTTCCACCTTTAGGACCCCTCTAAGGGAAGCCACGATGATGTACTTGTGCAGGTTCGCCAGTTTGCTCACCAGCGGGTCTTTCATGTATCGCTGCAGCTGCGCCCTGGCCTCCCTTAGCTTACCTTCGATGGCTGCGTCGCCCACCCCGTCAGCCGTGGTGGCTTTGCCGAGCACCTCCCTCACCTCCCCCGTCGAGGTGATTTTGCCGCCCGCCTCCACTGCCGGGGTGGCTTTGCCGTCCGATCCCATCACCGGGATAGCTTTGTCGAGCACCTCCACTACCGGGATGGCCTGGCCGCCCACTTCCCCTCCCATCGGGATGGCTATGCCAAGCGCCTGCCCTCCCATCGGGGTGGATTTGCCAAGCGCCTCACCCACCGGGAGGTACTCGAGCTCGAAGAGGTAGTAGTGGTTCAGTTGGTGCACATGGTCCGGCAGGATGGCCACGTCCGCATAGCCGCCATTGAATTCAAGCTCCGACTTCAGCACATAAGACGGGTTGTTGTAAAGGATGGCCGACAGCATGGTCTTTAGGTTGCTTTCGTTGAAATACCTGGCGTCCCGGTTGGAATTGAACGCAAGCATCTTGTTCAGTTCGTCCCTTAGCGGTTCCAGGTTGTGGTTCTCCACCAGCTCCCTTTGGATTTTGGAGTACGTGTACTCCGTATATCCCCCCGAAATCATGTAAAGGTAGAACTTGTTGAAAATCACTCGCATGGACTCATTGGGCAAACCGAAGATATGCTCCCCGAAATCGCTTTTGCCCTTGGGCGACAGCACACCCAGGTAGCACAGCATGGAAACCATGGCATCCCATGTGAATCCGTTTTTCAGGTTGAAGCTCTTTTGGAAATGCCCGGAAACTTCGCCATTTTCCCTG
>JAISUG010000095.1 GCA_031272185.1 Lachnospiraceae bacterium | reverse complement strand
GGGTACTATTATGCGGACAAGACTTTGATGATCCGCGATTTGTTGGATTTGGATTCCAAGGTCACGCTGATCACCCGGCCCAGGCGGTTCGGGAAGAGCCTGAACATGAGCATGCTCCGATATTTCTTCGAGGTGGGGCAGGATAAAAAACTCTTTGACGGGCTAGACATCGCCGATGCCGGTGAGAGGTACTTGCAACACCGGGGGAGATACCCTGTGGTCACGCTGACGTTCAAGGAAGCCAAGCAATTGGATTTCCTGTCTTCTATGAACCGGCTTGCATCGGAGATTTCCAGGGAATATCAACGGCATGGGGATATTTTCGCAGATGCGAGGATGGCAGGTTATGCTGAGAAATTTCGTAGAATCGCTTCCTGGGAACCCACGATCATGGCCGGGGAAGAAGACAAGTCCATGATTGCAGCCGGCATCGCAACTTTATTTGCCGAATCCATCACACAGCTGTGTAGCTGGCTGGAAACCTATTACGGCACAAAGACGGTGCTGCTCATCGACGAGTACGACGTGCCCCTGGAGTCGTCGTTTTTCGGGGGATATTATGGCGAGATGGTGGCATTCATCCGCACGCTCTTCGGCTCCGCACTGAAAGGGAACAGCTCCCTGGCATTTGCGGTGGTCACCGGTTGCCTGCGGGTGTCCAAGGAGAGCATCTTCACAGGGCTGAACAACCTAAGCGTCATGACCATCCTGGACAACTGGTTTTCGCCGTACTTTGGTTTCACGGAACCGGAAGTCGTGGAGATGCTAGCATACTACGAGCTCTCCGGTACGTTCCCTGCGGCGAAACAGTGGTATGACGGGTACCTGTTCGGGAAGACGCAGATCTATAACCCCTGGAGCATATTAAACTTCGTCAAGACGGCCGTCATGGACCCGGACGATTTGCCATCTCCATACTGGGCGCAGACCAGCTCCAATGACATCGTGCGCTCCATCGTGGAACGGAGCGCGGACTCCGGGGCGGACAAAGCCGACCTGGAGACGCTGATGGGCAGCGGGGTCATCGAAAAACAGCTCTGGGAAGATATTGCGTACAATGAGATCTACGACCGGGCGGACAACCTGTGGAGTTTCTTGTACCTGACGGGGTACCTGCGCAAAACAGGGATACGCCAGTCGGAATGGGGTGGGAAAATCATCTCCCTCACCATCCCGAACCGGGAGGTGCGCTATATCTTCGCCTACCAGGTGTCCGGGTGGTTCGAGCACCGGGTCCAGGCTTTTGACGCCGCAAAACTGGAAAAAGCGGTATTCGGGAAAGACCCCGTCGCCATCCAGGCGGAGCTGGACAGATTCCTGCTGCATACCATTAGTTATCACGACTACAAGGAAGACTTCTACCATGCGCTCCTTTTGGGGCTGCTGGGGCATATCAGGGACTGCTACCTGAAGTCCAACCGGGAGGGCACCGCCGGGAGGGGCGACATCTTCCTGCGCACGGCCAATGTGGGCGGCGCGGCGGTCATATTCGAGGTGAAGCACACCAAGGAGCTGCGGGAGCTGGACGCATTGACAGAGGAGGCCCTGCGCCAGATCGACCGAAAGGGGTACATCACCGAGGCGAAAGAGCTGGGCTACCAGAACATCATCAAGTACGGCGTCACATTCTACGAGAAGTCCTGCCGGGTGAAGGCGGGGTGAAGGCGGGGTAGGCGGGTGTCACCGCATTCTCTAACGAGGTGTGTTCAAGGGGTGGCACCGCATTCTACTACGAGGTGTGCCCCACGGGTGTCACCTGACGAGTTTCTCCGTCGCCTCGGCGAGGCGGCCGCAGGCTTCCACGAGGTTTTCGTAGTTGTTGGCGTAGGACAGGCGCAGGTAGCCCTCCCCCGCGCCGCCGAATGCGGTGCCGGGCACCATGGCCAGTTTCGCCTGGTCCAGGTAGTGGTCGGCCAGAAAAGCGGCGCTTTTCCCCAGCTGTTTCACATTCACCATGACATAGAATGCGCCTTCCGGCCTGTGGCAGCTAAGCCCTGGGATGCGCCCGATGGCGTCCACCACGTAGTTCATGCGCCGCTCGTACTCCCGGCGCATGGCCTCCACGTCGGGGGCTGCTTTTTCCAGCGCGGCGACGCCGGCGTCCTGGACGAATGAGGGGGCGCAGGTGTTGATGTGCTGGTGGAGGCGCACCGCCCCGGCGATGACCTCCCTGGGCGCGGCCATGTAGCCCAGCCGCCAGCCGGTCATGGAGTATGCCTTGGAAAAGCCGTTCAGCGTGATGGTGCGTTCTTTCATCCCGGGCAGGGAGGCGATGCTGATGTGCTCCTGCCCACCGTACACCAGTTTCTCGTAGATCTCGTCTGCCACCACGTAAAGGCCATGACGGATGGCGAATGCGGCGAGTTCTTCCAGGGTCTGGCGCCCCAGCACGCTGCCGGTGGGGTTGTTGGGGGAAATGATGACCAGCATCTTCGTGTGCGGGCTGACATTTCTTTCCAGTTCCTCAAAGTCGATTTGGTAGCCGTTTTCCTCCCGCAGGGTATAGGGCACTGCCTTGGCCCCCAGGTATTCCGGCACGTGGATGTAGTTCAGCCACACGGGGTCGGGGATCAGCACCTCGTCCCCGGGCTCCAGGAAAGCGCCGAAGGCGCAGTAGGTACCCTCCCCCACGCCCACGGTAACGAGGATCTCCGACGGGTCGTAGTCCACGTGGTTTTCCGCCTGGAGTTTTCGGGCAATGGCGCTGCGCAGGCCCTGGGTGCCGTAGTTGCTGGTGTAGAACACGTTGCCCCCCGCTATGCTTTCATAGACCGCGTCTTTGATGACCTGGGGGGTATCGAAGTCCGGCCGCCCCAGTTCCAGGTGGATGACGGGTTCGCCCGCCGCCTCCATCCGGGTCGCCTTTTCCATCATGACGCGGATGCCCGAAAAGGGCAGGGATTCCATTCGTTTGGCATATGGCAGCATTTCGTTCACCTCTCTCTTATATATCGTTGTTGGAGCATGTGCTGGCGCTTGGAGCTTGTGCTGGCGCTTGGGGCTTGTGCTGGCGCTTGGAGCTTGTGCTGGCACTTGGAGCTTGTGCAGACGCTCGGAGCGGCAGTGCCGGTGGATATATCGCCCCGCCAACCAAACAATGCGCGTCCGGCTTTGAAAAACGATTGATTCTGCGTTGCTCATCGGTCAGATACGTTCCATATCTTCCCTCTTGGCGTCTTGACTTAATCGCTTTATTGGCGTTTCGCTTTGCGCAAGGTTTAGTAGGCGGAGCATTACAGTGAGAGTATAAGACGCGGTGAAATATTTTTCAAATGAATTATATAAATGATAAATATAGAAGTAATTTATAAAAAGGGCTGGGAGGGGCGGCGGCGCTACCCATGGGAAGGTGGGTGCGGGAAGCGGAGTGCGAGAAGCGGAGCGCACTGGCGCCCAACCGCCCTTGACGCGCCAACGTCGCCGGATGACCGAGGCGTCGGGTCAGTCGTCTTGGGCGGCACCGCCCCACACCTCGCCGACGGGGAGGGGCGGCTGGCTGTCCGCCAGGTAGGCCCCCAGCTGGGTTTCAAACAGGCGGATGGTCTCCTGTTTCGCGCTGCTTTCGCTGCGGTTTTTGATCTTGTAGCAGACCCGGTTGGGGGGCGGGTTCTGGAGTTCGCTGATGTAGAGCGGGCGCAGGCGTGCCAATTCCCGCAGGACGGATGCCGGGGCGACCACCCAGTTGCTGTCGTCTGACCAGATCCGGTCCAGCAACAGGATGGTGTCCACCTGGCGCCTGGGCCGCAGCGCCCCGGAGAACCACTGGGTGTGCCAAAGGCGGAACCCCTCGTCCCAGTTGAGGAGGAGCTCTTTGGATGGGTCCAGCTCCCCGGTGTGGATGCGGGGTTTCGCGACAGGGGGACGGGCGGACTGCGCCAGGTAGAGCCGTTCTTCGTAAATGCGCTCCGCAAGGATGTTGTTGTAATGCAGGTGGTAATACACGAAGCCGATGTCGATCTCCCGGCGGTCCAGGAGGCCGTATAGCTCAGGGGACTGGTGCGTGTGGATGCCCAAATCGATGGGTTGCCCCGTTTCCTGGAGCTGCCTGTAAAAACCGGCCATCAATGCGATGTTCAGGCTGTCGGTGCACCCGATGGAGAGGAAGCCCCGGTCTTCGCTGTGGGCGAGGGATCTCGTCTCCTGCCACAACGCCGCGAACCGCTCGGCCACGGATACGAACGCCGCCCCTTTGGGCGTCAGCTCGGCGGTCTTTTGCCCTTTGCCCCGGAGGATCAGGGGGAAACCCAGCTCCTCTTCCAGCATGCGCAGTCGGTGGCTGACGGTGGGCTGGGAAAGGTACAACGTGTCCGCGGTTTTCGTGATGCTCTTCGTCCCGGCGATGGCCAGGAATGTCTCTATGTCCGCTAGGTTCATGGGGCTGCCTTTCTGGAGATAGGTTGTCGCCGGGGGTGCGTTCGTCGGCCGGCAAATGTGGTTCGCATCAAAATATGTGTGGTCCGGATAAATATAAAAACTCTCTATATTATATACTGAATATATTCATTTTTCAATGGTTTTCTTTTGTGGTATCTTGGTATAATCAAAGTGAAACTGCGGTTCGCCTCGCCCTGCCTGTGCGGACCGTGCCAGAGGAGGGCGAGGGATATGGCAAATGTAGGGTGCAGGATCCGCCGGGATTTCCACAGGCCGGCCAAAGAGCTGCTGGAGGCATTTCGCGGGATACCGGTGGCGAACATTGACGACTGCATGAACCGCACGGCGGCGGTGGACCAGTCATTGAAACCTATGAACAAAACGTGGCTGCTGGGGCCGGCTTTCACCGTGAAGGCCCCCGCCGGGGACAACCTGATGTTCCACAAGGCGCTGGACATGGCCCAGCCGGGGGACGTGCTGGTGATCGCCGTGTCCGGCAGCATGAGCAGGTCCCTGTGCGGGGAGATCATGACCCGCTACGCCATGATGCGGGGGCTGGGCGGTTTCGTGGTGGACGGATGCATCCGGGACTGCGAGGCCATCGCCGGGATCGAGGGCTTCCCCGTCTATGCCAGGGGCGTGACGCCCAACGGCCCCTACAAAAACGGCCCCGGGGAGATAGGTTTCCCTGTGTCCTGCGCGGGCCAGGTCATCTGCCCGGGGGACATACTGGTGGGCGACGGCGACGGGCTGCTGGTGATCAAACCGGAGGAAGCGGCGGAGCTGGCCAAAAGGGCCCAGGCCGTCAGCGCCGACGAGGCCAAGCAGATGGCGGACATCGCAGCGGGGAAGGGACTGGCCCGGGCATGGGTAGACCAAAAACTGGAAGCCATTGGCGTGGAGTATGTGGACTAAGCAAGGCGAGGGCAAGCCTTGAAGTGCAGCGCAGATGGACGTTGACGCAAGCCGGGACCGGCGGCGGCATGGCGGATGATGACGGGGGCGTGGATGGGCACAGTGTGTCCGAAACTGCGCATGGGTGATGCGGCCGGCGGTCAGTGGCCTGGGCCAGGTGATGAGCGGCGGTATGGCGGACGATGACGGGGGTGGAGGATGGACGGCAGCGTTTCGGCGACCATGCGCCCATGCGGCGACAGCGCATTGACCGTGGAGTTTGAAAACGAGATCTCCCTGGGGACGAACATGAAAGTGCAGGCGCTGGCGGGGCGGCTGGAAAAAGAGAACAAGCGGGGGGTGGGGGAACTGATCCCCGCCTACCGCTCCCTTTTCATAGAATATGACCCGTTGGCGCTGACCTATGGAGAGATGAAGGACTGGGTGGGCGCACACCTGGAAGGGCTGGACGCCACCTCCAAAGGCCCCCGGGCAGTGACGGAAATTCCCGTCCTGTATGCAGGGGAGGATCTGGAAGAGATTTCCGCCATCGAGGGCAAGCCGGTGGACGAGATCATCCGCATCCACAGCGGGAGCGACTACTTCGTGTACATGCTGGGGTTTTCGCCGGGCCACCCATACACGGCGCGGTTCGAGAACCCATTCTCTTTCGGGCGCCGGGCGACGCCCAGGGTGGAGATCCCGGCGGGCAGCGTGGTGGTGCAGCTGGGCATGAGCAACATCATCCCTTTTGACCAGCCCTGTGGCTGGAACATCATCGGCCGGACGCCGGTGAGGGTATGCGATTTTTCAAGGGAGCGCCCCTTTTTGCTGCGCTCCGGGCAGTGGGTGCGGTATGTGCCTGTCGATCCGGAAGAGTTCCGGCGCATAAGGGAGCTGGATGCCCGGGGGGGCTACATCTGCAAGGAATACCTGCTGGGGCCCTGAAAGCGCCGTGGAAGTGGAGTGCCGGAAAAATCGAAGCAGCGGCCAGGCGGCGGGGCGGGCCTACGACCCGGCGGCGAGGCCGTTACACGGTAGCGGGGCGGCGACGTGGCGGCTAGGCCGTGACACGGCAGGCCGATGGGACTGCGCCGCAGCGGCGGGGCAGACCTACGACACGGCGGCGAGGTTGTGACACGGTAGCGGGGCGGCGACGTGGCGGCGAGGCTGCGACGGAGGGACAGGATGGGGATGGAGATCGTTTCGCCGGGGCTTCTCACCACCATACAGGATGCGGGGCGAAAGGGCTATGGCCGGTTCGGCGTGTCCCAGTCGGGGCCCATGGACAAGCGGGCGTTTCGCCTGGCGAACATGTTGGTGGGCAACGACAGGGACGCCACGCAGCTGGAAATGACCCTGCTGGGGGCCACGGTGCGCTTCGGGGCGGACGTGATGGTGGCACTGACCGGGGCCAACATGCAGCCGTCCCTTAACGGCTCGCCGGCGCCCATGTACCAGGCGTTTGCGGTCCGGGCGGGGGATGTGCTGGCTATGGGCATGGCGGTGACAGGGTGCAGGGCGTATCTGGCCGTGTCGGGGGGATTGGACGCCCCCCTGGTTCTGGGCAGCCGTTCCACAACCCCAAAGAACAGGCTGGGCGGGCTGGAGGGCTGGCCGCTGCGGGCAGGCGACGCGGTGGGTTTTTGCGATGGGTCTGCGGCCGGCCATGGAGTTTGCGCTGCTACGGTGACGCAGGGGCGGCGCATCGCCCCGGAAATCACCCCGGCGGGGGTGAAGACACTGCGGGTGGTCATGGGCCCCCAGGACGATGCGTTCACGCCCCAGGGGATACATGATTTCCTGCACACGGATTTTCGCATATCCAATGAATCCGACCGCATGGGGTACCGTCTGCAGGGGGCACGCATTGCCCATAAGACAGATGGCAATATCCTCTCGGACGGCATCGCCATGGGCTCCGTCCAGGTACCGGGGGACGGCAGCCCCATCCTGATGATGGCCGACCGCCAGTCCATCGGCGGGTATGCGAAAATCGCCGTGGTGGCAAGCGTCGACTTGCCGGTGGCCGCCCAGTGCCGGCCGGGGGATGCGATCCGGTTCCGGGCCATCGGCGTAGAGGAAGCGCAGGCGCTGTACCGTGCATACGAGGCCGAGATGCAGGCGCTGGAGCGGTCGCTGGGGGAATGGGACACCGGGAAGCATGTGCAGGAGCACTTGCTCGGGGCCGGGTCTTCGACAGCGCACCCGCAGGAACGACTTTGGGAAGCCTGGGGCGAAACGCACCTGCAGGAGCACTCCCCTGGGGAAAGGGATGGCGGGATGGATGTGTGGGATAAGCCCGTCGAGGCGACTAAACGGACTTACCGCATTGCTGTAAACGGGGTCGAATATAATGTGGAGGTGGTGGAGTATGGTTTCGATTGATCTTAACAGCGACATGGGGGAGAGCTTCGGCGCATACGCATTGGGCGACGATGAGGGGATGCTGGGGTACGTGACCAGCGCCAATGTGGCGTGCGGGTGGCATGCCGGCGACCCCATGGTGATGGCGCGGGTGGTGGCGTCCGCCAAACGCCACGGCGTGGCGGTGGGGGCACACCCGGGGTACCCGGACCTGATGGGGTTCGGGCGCCGGCCCATGAAGCTCTCTTCTGAAGAAATCACAAACTACATGAAATACCAAATCGGCGCGCTGATGGCGTTCGCCCAAAGCGAAGGGATGCGCCTGCAGCATGTGGCCCCCCATGGCGCATTGGGCAACCTGTGCCAGTACGACATGGAGGCGTCCAGGGCCATCTGCGCCGCGGTGGCCCAGATCGATGCGTCCATCATGGTGTACTTTTGCGCGGGTGCGGTCCTGGGCGTGGCGGCCGAAGAAATGGGGCTTAGGGCTGTCTCGGAGATCTTTGCCGACCGGGCGTATATGGACGATCTGTCCCTGGCGCCCCGCAGCATGCCCGGTGCGATGATCACGGACGAGGAGACTGCCATCCGCAGGTGCGTCAAGATGATCCGGGAGGGGAAAGTGACCACTGTCACAGGCAAGGAAGTGGCCATAGCCGGTGACACCCTCTGCATCCACGGCGACGGGCCGAAAGCCCTGCCTTTCGCAAAGAGCATCCGGGAAGCGTTCGCCTCAGAGGGGATCCTGGTGGCCCGCCCGTGACATGGAGGGGCGGGATTGACATTTCGAAGCAGATTGACAATTTATTTTTTTGATATCCTGGTGTATGATAGTATGGTCCACGACAGAAGCGTATGACTTGGCGCCATACAGGAATGAAATGCCATCCGGAATGTCGTTGACACTAAAAATCTGTTGGTTCTATAGTTGATGGCATATCGGTGCCGTCAACTGCAAAAGGCTATGCAAGCACATCTTGTTTCTTGTGTTTTTGGCGCATTTTGGCCGATACAGCAGTATGCTTAGCAGTTCTGAAAGCCTAGGGGATGATAGTCTAAGTTCCCCACTTTCCAACGGGAATGAAAACGGAATAAGTCTCACCAACCCAAACGGGATACATCTGGCTGTCATGTGCACGCCGCGCTTTTTGTTGCGCAGACCTTGTGATATGCGACTTGCGGAACTTGTGGTATGCGACTTGCGGATCTCGTGATATGCGACTTGTGGATCCCCTGTAAAGCACGAGGAGCCGCTCCTTTGCGGCGGGGGGCTCTTGCCACGTGGTATGCGACTTGCGGATCACTGTAAGGCATCCTGGGGCTGTTTGTGACGGTGGATAAGGAGTGCAGTCGGCATCCGGAATGGGATGGCAGTCCGCGAGAGGCATCCGGGGGCTGTTTGTGACGGCGGATACAGTAAGCGAAATAGGTTCATGTGCTTGAATGTTGACATGCAGGTCATGGGGGCATGCTTTGGCATGTCCTTGCCATAAATGTTTCATGTTCATATAAGAGGGGGTGTTTTGCGATGATGAGGGGAGAATCAAGAAAATGTGTGTTTCGCCTGGGCGTGGGGTTGGGGATCCTTGTGGCGGCACTGTCGGCGCCCTGTGGCCGGATGGCTGCGTTCCCGGCGTGGGCAGGTGAAATCGGAACGGCTGTGTACCGGGAAAGGGCAGCAACGCCGTCTGATGCGGCAGATGGCGGGGAGGGGGGCGGCGAGACGGCCGCCATTAGTCCGAATAGTCCGAATAGTCCGTTCCAGCCGGAGGGTAAGGAGGGTGTGCCCCAGGGCACGCCCCCTGGTATGCCCCAGGTCATGCCCCCGGCTATTACCCCGGCCATGGAGATGGGTATGGCGGTCAAGACATCCATGCAGGGGGAAGCGTCTGTGCCCGCCACATGGGATCTGTTCACCATAGAATTGGCGGACTATGAAGACTGGACTTGGCCCGCCGGATACATGGCCCCGAAATACAACAAGCTGAACCATCGTGTATACGCCAACCTTGCTGCCTTTTCGCAGCTGGGGAGCGGTCTGATGGCGGTGGAACTTGAGGACGGGTCGGGGAAAAAGACGGTCAAGAACATACTGCCGGGCGCGGGCGATGTGCTGCTGGTTATGGGACGGGGTTTCGTGCCCTACAATTACGCGGTGTACATGGCTTCGGATTATGGCAAGCCGGGTGCATGCCCGCTGAAAACCGGGCGGTTCCTGGCGTTTGACCGGGCGGGGATGGCCATGGGCCAATTTGTCTCCACCTTGGAGTGCGACTGGCATGCGACTGCGGCGGGCGCTTGGTCCGTGCCCGGGATGGGGGCCAAGGAGTGCGACGTGCATGGTGCGTTCCACAGTTTTTACCTCAATGACAACCTGGATTTCGTCGTGCCCATTTCCGATATGGACAAGACAGACCCCCTGCCGGCATTTTCGGGCAATGCCCAGTACCTTGCGGGGATGCAGCTGGCGGCCTATGAGATATTGGATACATTTTCCAATATCTACGTGTCCGAGGTGGACTGCTGCCCATGCAGGAAAGTGCTGTTTCGGACGGACGGGACAGACACAGAGTGGCGGGACGTAAAGAACCTGCGATGCGACGGTCACGACGATGGGAGCGAATGTGACCTGGTGTTTACGTTGGGGTTCAAATCCAACCTCTCCGAAAATGGGTTTGACAGCGAGGGGTACGACATTGCAGAACGGCTGGCATATGGGTACTATGCTGACGATGGGGAGGTGGACAGGAGCCTGGAAGAAAAGATGGACAGCAAAAAGGCGTACCTGATATTCACCGACCACCTGGCGGGGCAGCGTCCCAGCGAGTGCTCCGGGCAGGGCGGGCACTCGGGGCATGTGAAGAATGTGCTGCGCGAGATGACAGACGGGCGGCTGCGTTATGTCAAAGACTGGGGCAGCGGCGTGAAGGAACTGTCATATGAGGGGAATGACGGGCGGGTGATCACGGTTTCAAACCAGGATGATGTTTGTTCCCACATGGGCGACGTCATAGTGCTCACAGGCGCATCGGCCAGGTACACGCAGAACCTGGCGTGCAACACGGACGGGCAGCCGTGTTTCTGCCCTGCCCACGAGGCTTTCCTGGACCAGGCAGGAAACCACTACTACCTGGGGGCGGAGGGCGACTGCGGCCCGTACATGCAGATACAGCTGTGCAGTATACGCCAATACAACTCATCTTTCCAATATGTGCCTTATGGGGGCACATTCGACGTGCCAAACTACGGGCAGCCTATAGTTTTGCCAAATGGGGTGGCAGTGGACCCCCGCAAGATACACATGCACTCAGATGGCACATTGATCATAGATGCGGAAGCGGCGCAGGAAATATTCGAGGCCTGCGGCACCCATGAGTGGGGGAAGGCTTATGGCATCAACAACTACACGGCCACATTTGGATACGACAAGGAGAGTTTCGAGAGAAACAAGATCGGGATCGAATACCATGTGACGTACAGGGATGGTTACAAAGAAGGGCAGGTAGTAGTACCCTGCGACCAATATATGGAACTGGAATCAGACTCGCCTTCGGAAATGGTCATCAATGATACCCCTTTGGAAGGCACCGGAGATAGAGCCGATGGCGGCGCGCAAGATGGCAGCGGAACAGAAATGGCAATGCCTTTAGAATGCGCAGGGGGAAGTGCCGGTGGTGACGCCGCGGCAGGGGACGGTGGATGCGGTGAAAGCGGAATCGGATCGGAAGCCCGGGAAAGAATGGAGGGCCGCCTGGGGAAAAATGAGATGGCGGTGGAGTTGCCGGATGATATGGACGGGTTCTCGGGGTGGTTCGAAGATGCGGACATGAAGACCCCGGCACGGGAAGTGTATCGATTCAGCGCCCCGGGGGTAGTAGCGTTGTACGGGGAGTTCAGGGATCATACGCCGGGAGGGGGTGGCAGCCAAGAGGTGACACCGGGCGGGGGAGAAGAGAATCCCGGAGACGACGAGAATCCCGGCGGTGACGAGAAACCGGGCGGCGACGAGAAACCGAGCGGTGATGAGGTGGGTCCTGGCGAGGGGGTGAGTCCCGGCGGGGGAGAAGTGCCTCCCGAGGGAGGAGCACAAACGGGCGGCGACGAGAAACCGAGCGGTGATGAGGTGGGTCCTGGCGAGGGGGTGAGTTCCGGCGGGGGAGAAGTGCCTCCTGGAAGTGGCGATGCGCAGGATGTCCCCCAGGAAGAACCCAAAGCGGATCTGCCTGACAGCACATCGGCGGGTGAATCAACTGCGGGTGAACCAGAGGCGGGCGAACCAGCGGATGATCAGACCGACATCGAACTGCCCGAACAGCCTACTGCGCATCAACCGGGCGGCACAACCCCGGATGGGCCAACCGCAGATCAACCGGGAAGCACATCGCCGGATGGGCCAACCGCAGATCAACCGGGCGGCACAACCCCGGATGGATCAATTGCGGATCTGCCTGGCAGCACATCGGCCGCTGCAGAAGAACCCGGTGGTGGCAGCCCCTCTGCAAGCAAGCCGGAAGCGGCCGGCTCCGATTCATACACGGTGGAATCCGGCATTGGAGGTGGCGTCGTGAGGGAGGCAAAGCCGCATGCAGATGCAAACGGCAGCGAAGGGCCCGGCAAATCTGCGGAGCATTATTATGCAGTTGACCGGCTGTACCACTGGTGGCTGGACAAGGATGGCGTGACCTGGTACAAAAAGGATGCGGCTGGTGCCCTGCTGCGGGGGTGGGACAAGGATGCCCAGGACGGCAAGTGGTATTATATGGATCCAGACACTGGGAAGATGGACACCGGGTGGCAGCGCATAGATGGCGGCGAATACTATTTCACCGAAAGGAACAGCGGGCAGACCTGGTTCGGCGACAACGAGTCCGGCTGGTACTGGAACCCCGATATCCCCTGGGAACCATACGGAAGCATGGCGGGGGGCGCTTGAATAATTGTATTTACAATGTATTGACATAACGGGGAATTATTGCTATAGTGGTAGTATAGACAGAGGATCATCCTGGCCAAGCAAGAAATGGATGCATGCCGCGCCAGAGCGTTTATTGGAGTTAAACCGTGAGATTTGAATGGGATGAGAGTAAGAACGAACTCAACAAGCGCAAACACAGGGTATCGTTTGAAGAGGCCCGGGAGATCTTTTATGATCCTTTTCATATAGCGATTCTGGATGAGCGGTTCCACTATCTTGAGGAACGTTGGATTACCATAGGCCGAACTTCGGGCTCGCATTTGGTGGTGGCGGCGCATCTGTATTTCGATGAACAGGGGCAGGAGACTATTCGCATCATTTCCGCACGGCGGGCGACGGCGCATGAAAGGGAACAGTATGAAGGGGAATCATGACGAGTTTGAGGTGAAAGATGAATACGATTTTTCCGGTGGTGTGCGCGGGCGGTTCTACACACCACGAAAAAGCACGGTCACCATGCGTTTGGACGACGATGTGGTGCTGTATTTCAAAAAGCTGTCCTCCGAAAAGAAAATCGGTTACCAAACCCTGATGAATGCGGCACTGAGAGAATACATCAATGGCCAGATCCTCAGTTGATGCGATGTCCGCATTGGGGCCGGAACATGACGGCCGGAACATGTCGGGGATCTTCGTTCCGGGTAGCTGGTTATCTCAAAAAACGCCGCACGTCGCCTTCCCGCAAGGTGATCTTGCGGGCGTCCAGGTACTCCAGGATGGCTTGGGCGTACTTGCGGCTGGAACCGAAGAGGTCCCTGGCATCCGCCATGGTGAAGGTAGAGTATGAGGAGACGTCCAAGGGGGCTGTTGCGGCGGTGGCGGCGGCCGGGGTGGCGCCTTGGGGCGCGGCGGCTGTGGCAGAGGCCGGGGTGGTACCTTGGGGCGAGGCTGTGGCAGTGGCCGGGATGGTACCTTTGGGCGAGGCTGTGGCGGCGGCCGGGGTGGCGCCTTGGGGCGCGACGGTGGCTGTGCCGTCAGCCGGGGTGACACCCTGGGGCGCGGCGGCGTCTTTGGCGGCGCTTTCGCTGTGGGTGCCGCTATGACTGCGGCTGCCGGCGCAGAACCCGCGCAGCAGCGCTTGCGCATCCTGCAGGGCTTCGGGGGCGAAGAGTAGCTCGCCGGCTTTCACGATGCGCCCATGGTCCGTGAGCCAGGTGAAGTACTCGGCGGCATCACCTGGGGATATGTGCAGGCTTTCCATGAGAATAGGCCAGTCCGGCGGCATGAAGCGGCCTTGGCGGTAGGCATCCTCGATGGAGTCCAGCGCGGACTGCTGTTTGGGGGTGGGGAGGTAGGGGAAATCCCCTTTGGCCACCACTGCGCCCGAAATCGTGACGATCCCCTGTGCGGCGTAGAGTTCCAGCATGGCGGCGGCCTGTTTCGTGTTCAGGTTCTCGAAGGCGCGTTGGCGCACCTCGCCTGTGGGCATCCCTTTGCGCAGGGGGTAACGGCGGTGATAGTCATCCAGGGTTTCGATGAGTTTGCGTTCCCAGAGGCTGGCAAAAAAAGCGGAAAAATACTGGGCCGCTCCCTCTGGTCCGATGTGGCGCACGCGGCCATTTTCTTCCAGTTCCCGAAGGGCCGGGGCGGTTTCGCTTTCCGGCAGCTGGGCGGTTTTGGCCAGTTCTTTTAGGGACATCATGCCCTTGTTTGATTCCAGTAATTGGTACAATGCATCGTTTACATCCAGGCTGGCCTTGCGTTGCAGGGCATCCAGGCCCTCCGGCTCCCCCCGCCTGTAACGGGGGGGCGTGGCATCCAGCACAGTGGCGCCCGCGACGGTGACCACTGGGGAGAAGGAGCGCAGGATCAGGCGGTCGCCCCGCAGGGGCGGCAGGGGGTCTTCCAGCAGGAGCTGGCACAGGCAATCATCCCCGGGTTCCAGCACGTCCATGTCCAGGAAGCGCACCCGCCCCAGCACTTCAGCGGTGCCATGGAAGATGCGCACCCGGGATTGGTGGTGTAGCGCCGGTGCGTCGGGGAGCAGATGCAGTTCCACGTCCAGGCGGAAGCTCTCCCGCAAGAGGCCGGGCTCCGCCACCCAGCAGCCGGGGCGGGCGCCCTCTGCCCCTGGGCCTGCCAGGTTCAGGGCGGTGCGTTGCCCGGCGTAGGCTTTTTCCACGGGGGCGTCGTGCACCTGCACCCCGCGCACACGCACTTCCCCGTCAGCGGGGGCGGGGAGCAGCTCCAGGCGTTTGCCGTTTTCGACCGTTCCGGACCAGAGCGTCCCCGTCACCACCGTCCCGAACCCCTGTTTCGTGAATGCGCGGTCGATGGGGAGGCGGCACTGGCCTGTGCTCTGGCGCAGTTCCACGGTGGCGGACACTTGGTCCAGGGTGTCTTTGAGGTCATCGATGTGTTCGCCGGTCTGTGCGCTGACGGCGACGATGGGCGCATCTTTCAGCAGTGTGGGGGCCAGCAGTTCCCCTACCTGCTCCCGGATCATCTCCAGCCATTCTTCGTCAACCAGGTCGCTTTTGGTGATGGCCACCACGCCCTTTTTCACACCCAGGAGGTGGAGGATGTTCAAGTGCTCCACGGTTTGGGGCATCACGCCGTCGTCCGCGGCCACCACCAAGAGGGCCATGTCAATGCCCGCCACCCCCGCCAGCATGTTCTTCACGAAGCGTTCGTGGCCGGGCACGTCGATAAGCCCCAGCCTCCGCCCACTCTTCAAGTCCAGGGGGACGAAGCCGGGCACGATGGTCATGCCCCGCTTCTTTTCCTCGGGGAGCCGGTCGGTGTCCGTGCCGGTGAGTGCTTTGGTCAACATGGTTTTCCCATGGTCCACATGGCCGGCGGTGCCGACTATGATGTGTTCGTTCATATGTTCTCCGAAAGTCCCTCGCATGCTCCCTGCCCGGCAGCTGGCAAAACGTACGCGGCGGACTATGAGGTCATGGATCGTCCCTCCCTCGCTCCTCGCCGGGCAGCAATAGCATACACCGGTTTGGCGGCATCAGGGCGATGCAAGGTGTTATTGATCCACCAACCAAACAATGCGCGTTCGATATCTGTCGCAACTTGGCGCAAGGTTCAGTCGGCCAAGTATGAGGCTGTCACGTCGGACAAAGCCTGGGCAACCAACCGGGCCAGGACAGGGAAGTCCGTTTCCTCAAGCGTGCGCACATCCAGGCAGACTTTCCCCTCCCGGATGTATGCCAGGACGGCAGGGTCCCCGGTGCGCAGGCGGCGCAGGAGTTCGTCGGGGCTGCAGGATGCAGGCGTGACCTCCACCACCCATGTGGGGAGTTTCACCCCGGGCATCGAGCCTCCGCCGACCTCGGAGAGGGATGGTGCGACAGACGGTTCGGCAGCGGTCGTGGGAGACTCCTGCAGGCCGGCGACCATTTGCGCAAGTTTCGTTGCTTTGCCTTTGAGCGCATCTTGGGGGAGGGCAATCATGCGCACCGCGGGGATGTCCATGGCGCGCCCGTCCCGGTAGAGCGCCAGGGTGGCCTCCAGCGCGGACAGGGTGAGTTTGTCGATGCGCAGCGCCCGTAGCAGGGGGTTGGCAGCCAACCGCCGGATGTACGCGCCTTTGCCCACGATGATGCCCGCCTGGGGCCCGCCCAGGAGCTTGTCCCCTGAAAATGTCAGGATGTCGGCGCCTTGGGCGATGATCCGTGAGGGTGTGGGCTCGCGCCCGATGCCGGAATCGATGAAGGGGTGCAGGCAACCGCTGCCCAGGTCGTAGATGAGGGGCAGCCCATGGGCGTGGGCGAGTGCGGCCAGTTCCGCCGTGGGCACTTCTTCCACGAACCCCTCCATGGTGAAATTGCTTGGGTGGACCTGGAGGACGCATGACGTGCGTTCGCACAGCGCGGCCTCATAGTCTTGCAGGTGGGTCTTGTTGGTGGCGCCCACTTCCCGCAGGGTGGCCCCGCTGGCCTCGATGACGTCGGGGATGCGCAGTGACCCGCCGATTTCCACCAGCTGCCCCCTGGAGATGAGTGCTTCACCGCCCTTGGCCAACGTGCCCAGCACCAGCATCACTGCGGCGGCGTTGTTGTTCACGACGATGGCGTCCTCGGCGCCGGTGAGCTCCTTAAGCAGCGGCACCACGTGGCTGTAGCGGCTGCCCCGTTTGCCGGTGGCCAGGTCAAGCTCCAGGTTGCAGTACCCGGCGGCGGCGTCAATGGCCGTGCGGGCGGCCTCGGGGGCAAGTGGGGATCGCCCCAAGTTCGTGTGCAGGACGACGCCGGTGGCGTTGATGACCTTGCGCAGGGAGGGGCGGACCAGTTGGCTGTATAGCGCCAGCGTCTCGGTGACCGCGGACTCGAAGAGGGATGATTTCGTGGGGGTGGGGTGAGGAGGGGTCTTGGTAGCGGCACTGTCCCCATGGTGCCGCCCGGGATGCAGAACTCCCGGAAGGGTACTGGGTGGATGGGTTTCGGCAGCAGCCGTGAACGAGCTTACGGCAACCACGGGTACTTTGTCGAAACTCGTGCTGGGTGGACGGGTTTCGGCAGCAGCCGTGAATTCCTGGCGCAGCAAGGCGTCCCGCAGCCCGTCAACCGCGCGGCGCGCGGCCTCCGTGAGGGCGGGTTTGCTGATAGCGGTCAGGCGAGAAACCTCGGCGCCGGCAGCGGAACGGGCATCAATGACACAACTGTCGTCGCCGCCGGCGGGTCGCGGGATGGCCGCCAAGGCCAGCAAACAACGCTGTGCCTCATCCACTACCCTGTCAATTTTTGGTAGATCAGAATAGTTCATCCTTGCTCCTTTGACATTGATCCACAATGGCGCCCTGTCGGCTATCAGGTCATATTTCCTCTATCACGCAACTGTGCTTCTTGGTGCTTTGCGCATAATTGATGCCTACAAGCAAGATTTTTCCGGCTTGGTCTTTCAAGACGGCAGGGTAGTTCTTCTCTTTGATCTGTTTGATGGCGCCTTCGGCGGTTTTGTTCCATTTTAACTCGACAACCATAGCCGGTTTGTCCAAGTGGCTTTTCATGGGCAGGAAAATCAAGTCTGCAAAAACTTTTCCGGATGGCATTTCCCTGACGACGGTATAGTAATCCTTGGCAGATAGGTACGCCAACGACACGGTGTAGGCCAGGGCATTTTCGTCATTGTAGGTCAGGTGCGATGTTTCCTCGTGTGCTTTTTCCAGCAGCGATGCCACCGTGCCGGAATCCTTGGACCAAGTGGCTTTAAGCAAGTCGCTTGAAACGTTGACCGTCCTGGTGACTCCTTGGTACCTGGGACTCCCCATGGCGGTGACAAACTCTTTGCTGATTTCTTTATTGGGCACGAACACTTCGCTGCTGTCCGCCAGGTAGCCAAGATATCCCAGATGCACAAGAAGGGTCAGCACATCGTCTTTGCTTTGGAAAGTTACCATGTCGTTGGTGAAACCGTCTGTTTTTATCCGGACTTTGCCGCCTGCCAGCAAACTGACCACGCTTTCCCCAAGCCCGTCATAATCCATGAGGATGTAGGCTTTCAGTGCTTCGAATGTCTCGGTTTGGGTCCAGTAGCTGCTGAAAGAACCGGTTAAGAAAGCGGCCACCACAGCCCTTGGGTTGAACACCGAGGGCGCATGGGGGAAACTGTACCCATCGTACCAGGCGGCCATCTCCAAAAAATCCATACCATAACGGTCGCAAAGGCTTCGGACCTCGTCTGCATTGAAGCCGATGAAACGGTCGAACTGTTTGGGCTCGGTCATAG
Source organism: Lachnospiraceae bacterium (assembly GCA_031272185.1). Classification (GTDB taxonomy): domain Bacteria; phylum Bacillota; class Clostridia; order Lachnospirales; family Lachnospiraceae; genus JAISUG01. Next base: position 10,130 of record JAISUG010000095.1, on the reverse strand, counting down.
AGAATTCATGGAACATACCCAAGGCAGAATGGGAGCCATATTTTTTGATTGGCAGGATTCCCGTCATATAAACAAGTGAAATATAAGGCTGGTCTTTGAGGAACTCGCGGAGGAACTTCAGGTACTCGCCATGGGCGGCGGTATCGTCTTTTCTTTCACGGAAAATGCAGTCCCACTCGTCGATAATGATGACCATGCCGATGCCCGTCACCTCATACAGCTCGTTTATGTAATCCGGAAGAGTCATGTCGGCATCCCTGGGGATGTCAGGGTATACCCTCTGGATTTCCCTGGTCAGCGTTTTGTCCAATTTATCTATCATGTCGCCCACGCCGGAGCGGCTTAGGAGTTTTCCAATGTCCAGAAAAATGACATGGAACTTGTTTAGGTATGATTCATACGATGGGTCATGGGCGATGGCTAACCCGGCAAACAACCCGGCGGAGTCCCGCATGCGGTTGTAATATGCGCTCAGCATATTGGCCGTGATCGTTTTCCCGAAGCGTCTGGGGCGGCTGACGCAGACGTATTTTTCGGGTGTTTCGACCATTTTGTTCAACTCGCCGAGGATGCCTGACTTATCTACATAGTAATCGAACCCTGCGGCTTCAGAGAAATTTTTGTTTGGCGGGTTGAAATAGGTTCCCACGATGAATCCTCCTGTGGATGGGCGAAAAACGATTGCATGTTGCCTAATGGGTAAACGATACCATAAATCACACCGTGCGTCAACCGAAAAGGCCGCCCCGCGGGGCGGCCGGATCTTCTGGCGAAGATGAGTGCGAATCGAACGCACCAAAGGCGGGGCTGCCGCCTCACTGACGGATTTGAAGTCCGCGCCGGCCACCAGGTCCGGATTCATCTCCATGGGGTACGGTCATGGGGCATATGTATGTATCGCGGGACATGCGCCCATGGGACGGATACGATGGGGAAAACCGCGGCGCCCGATAAGCGCGGCGCCCGATAAGCGCGGCACCCGATGAGCGCGGCGCCCGATGAGCGCGGCACCCGATAAGCGCGGCGCCCGATGAGCGCAGCGCCCGATGAGCGCAGCACCCGATAAGCGCAGCACCCGATAAGCGCACAACCACCGCATCCCTTGCATTACAGTATATCGCAAAGGGTGTCATTTTACAAGCGGAATGTGAAAACCGAACATTAAAAACATGGTGGCGTTGCCATGTAGCCCAGTGGGTGTGTGCGGGCGGATTCACTGGCGTACATCGCATTAAAAATGGGGTGGCCGCAAGTGTGGATGTGGGGGTTGCGCTGCGTGGTCTAGTTGAGACAGCGGCATGGACACGTGCGAGGTTGCCGTGCAGGCGTGCGCTAAGGTGTGCCAGCAGGTGCGCAGGGCGCACGAAACTTCATATGCCGTATCGGTGTACATTGTACAGGCATACACACATGATGGCGATGAGCAAGACAAGGAAGAGCCGGTCTATATGGGCGGGCTTTAGTTTTTGGTACAGGCAGGAGCCGAAGATGCCGCCGGATATGCCGCATGCCGCCATGAGGGCTGCAGCGGGAACCGGGAAATCAGGCAACGTGCCCAGCAGGAGCGTGTAGATGAGGTTGAACGCCTGGGATGCCATGACGATGGTGATGGAATAAAACGAAGCGGTTTTTGTGTCCATGCCGAAGAACAGGTAAAGTACCGCCAGGTTGAAAGGGCCTCCGCCTATGCCCAGGAATGAGGACAGCAGGCCCAGTGCGAAGCCGATGACGAGGGTGGTTTGCAGGCCGGGGATGCGGGTGGATGGCATCCCGGCGTTGGTCGCCGCCGGATCCATGGGTATGGTGGTTTGCAGGCCGGGGGTGCGGGCAGATGGCATCCCGGCGTTGGCCGCTGCTTGACCCATGGGCATGGTGGTTTGCAGGCCGGGGATGCGGGTGGATGGCATCGGATGAATGGGGGGAGGCGCCGAATCGTCCGCATGCCGGGTTTGATCCCGGTGGGAGGGTGCGGGATGTATGGGGCGTTCATCCATGGCGGCACAGAGAGGGTATGCGCATGCGGCCTGGTGGGAGGGTGCGGGAGATGGGAGCGGCTTGGCAGGTGCAGGCACCAAAGAGGGGGCAGGAACCGCACTGCGGCGCCAAGAATACACGGCTGTGGCGCCGGTAAGCACAAACAGGATGACAGACTGGATGGCCCCGATGGAAGTGCGGCCAGGCAACAGGACCAGGACGCTGTCGAATATGATCTTGCCGCTGACGCCGCCCCAGGCGGCCGAGAGGGCTAGGGGGATGCCGATGGAGGGCTCATACAGGATGGCCGTGTGCCGCAGTTGCCGCTTACGGGGGGTATTTGGCGGTTTCGGTAGGCTGGGTTCATAAGTGGTGGCCAAGTGGCGCAGGTGCCGCAGCACGGATGTGGCGGACATGGCCAGCACGGTGACGCCTGACAGGAACGAAACGACGGGAACGTCAAAAAGGGCGGCCGCATCCAGCGCCGGTTTGATGATGACGCCGCCGCCGATGCCGCACACCGCTCCGAGGGCGGAAGCTATGAAACTGATGAGTGCAATCAAAACATATACGTGCATAATAACAACTTTCTCATCAGCGGATCATCGACTGGCTGGGTAGTGCTTTGTAACGACCGCCAACCCCCGCTGGCCACAGTCGAGTATAACACTTGCAAATTCATATGTGAAATAGTATAATACAATAAAGATGATAGGGATATCCTTATGAACAATCGGTGTGCGGCGGTAGGCGAGCCGGATGGGCCAAATGCCGTGCCGGCAAAGGAGCCGTCGAGGGGTGTGCGATGACCATACGGCATTTGAAAGTGTTTGTGGCGGTCTGTGAGGAGGGCAGCGTGACGAAAGCTGCCGCGAAGCTGTATCTGGCGCAGCCGTCGGTGAGTCAGGCCATAGGTGAATTGGAAAAATACTACAACGTCAAGCTGTTCGACCGCATCGCCAAGCGGCTGTACCTGACGGATGCGGGGCGCAGGCTCTGGCCCTATGCCAGCCATATCATTTCTTCTTTCCGGGAGATGGAAGAGGGAATCACCCGGTGGGGCGACGCGGGATCCCTATCTATCGGGTGCAGCGTGACTATCGGAAACCATCTGCTGGCAGGGTGGCTGGCCGCCATGCGCAGGGAAAAACCGGAGGTGGAACTGCGTGTGCAAGTGTGCAATTCGGCACAGCTGGAAAGGCTGGTGCTGGCCAACGATGTGGATTTCGCATTGATCGAGGGCATATCCCACAGCGACCAGATCGTCAACGTGCCCTTCATGGAAGATGAGCTGGTGGCGGTGTGCGCACCGGGGTATGTGTTTGGCGGCGGGGAACCAGGACGGCGCCATGGCACCAGGCCGACCAGGCTGGGTGTGTCGCTGACGCTGGCAGAGGTGCTGGGGGAACCATTCCTCATGCGGGAGGTGGGAAGCGGCAGCAGGGAAATCTGGGAGAGTGCCCTGCGGCTGCGGGATATGCACATGAATGTGGCGTGGGAGAGCATTTCCACGGGCGCCATCAAAAGTGGCGTGATGCAAGGACTGGGGGTGGCTGTGCTGCCGCTGCTGTTGGTCAAAAGGGAACTGGATGAGGGGGCCCTGGTGCGGGTCAATATCAAGGATTTCGAAATAAAACGGAAACTAGCGGTCATTTACCATAAGAACAAGTACCTGACGCAGACCATGGTGGCGTTTTTCCGGCTGTGCGGCGCCCGTGCCACATGATGAGGCGGTGGATATCGCTCCACCGACTAAACCTTGCGCAAAATGCAACTAAAGTCGGATGCGCATAGTGTAGTTGCTGGGGCAATACCGACATCATAGGGATGGGACATATGCCCCATCATACTGACATTGTCACAGGTCTGAAAAAAACGCTTGTAAGTTGGTGCGGATTGTGGTATGATGTCGTAGTTGACTCGAATGTGGAGGTATTTTGGCATGTTGAAAATCATCGTGACGGTTGTATTCGTGATTGCAGCGGTGTTCCTGGCCGCAGTGGTGTTGCTGCAGGAGGGCAAACAGCAGGGGCTGGGTACCATAGGCGGCGCCGCTGAGACATACTTCGGACGGAACAAAGGACGCACCATGGAAGCCATGCTGGAGCGGTTGACGAAGATATCCGCAGTGCTTTTCATGCTGTTGGCGTTGGCGCTGGACATCCTCAACTGATGTGATAAGTCGCCCCGGATTGCGGCGGTTTCGAACACATGACAGACAACACTCTTGGCGACAGGGGTGTTTCTTTCTATTTTGGGTGAAGAATCAAAGGGCGTGCGCTCGTCGCATACCCCGGAACTTACGGCCGGCATGGTTTTTTTATCGGCTATGCGTGGATGTAAGAGGCTATACCCGAGGGCGGAAACATTTGCAGTGACTGCACGGGGGTGTTCGCCGACATGCAAGGCACAAGAGGGAGGTGCAGTGGTGCCTGCACCCACCGTTGACAACGCAGCGTGGCGGTGAATAGACCGCGCAAGCATGGAAAGAGTTTTCGCTATCGGGTATGATAAAAGAAAAGGAATGTTGATGGGTAACGGAATAACAAACAAGAACAAGAACAAGACAAAAGGCTCAAACAGGGCGGACAAAACGCAGGTCGCAGGGAAGGCCGTAATAAAAACAATCGGGGAAGCTGGGATGAAAACTTCTGGGAAGGCCGCAAGGAAGACCATGGCGAAAGCCCCTGGGCAAGCCGCAGGGAGAACAGCAGCGAAGACCTCAAAGAAAACCATGACCGTCGCGGGGGTGTATATCGGCAACCAGCGTGGGTTCGGGTTCGTGTCCGTGGATGGCATGGACAATGACATCTTCATCCCCGGCGGGAAATCAAATGGCGCACTCAATGGCGACACAGTGGAGGTTGAGATCCTGCGCCTGCCTGATGCTCTGGGCGTCGGCGCCGATGGGCATACTGACGGCGGCGTGAAGCGCTTGGTGGCGGCGGGCAAGGGATCGGCGCCGGCAGCTGTTTTGCATGCAACAGGCAAGGGACCGGTGACGGCAGCTGTTTTGCGTGCAACAGGCAAGGGGCCGGTGGCGGCATCTGCCCCGGGTGCGACGGGCAAGGGACCGGGCATGGCCACGGCGCCGGCGGCTGTGGGGAAAAAGACCGAGGGCACGGTGGTGCGGGTGGTGGAGCATGCCAACCGTCAGATCGTGGGCACATACCAGAAGGTGAATGGCGTGGGGCGGGTGGTGCCGGACAACCCAAAGATCGGCATGGATGCCCAGGTCACCCAGGGCAAAACGCTGGGCGCAAAGCCGGGACAGAAAGTGGTGCTGGAAGTGACCCGGTTCGGCGACGGGCACAAGCCCCCCGTAGGGCAGGTGGTGGAAGTGCTGGGCGCGGCAGGGGACCCACACGTGGATATTCTGTCCCTGGCGAGGTCATTCGGGCTTCCGGATGATTTTAGCCCGGAGGTGCTTTCCCAGGCAGACGCCGCGCCGCAGACCGTATCCCGCAAGGACATCGCGAAACGCCTGGACCTGCGCAAAACGCTGACTGTCACCATCGACGGGGAGGATGCGAAAGACCTGGACGACGCCATCACATTGACCAAAGAGGGGCAAAACTATCAGTTGGGCGTGCACATCGCAGACGTGAGCCATTATGTGCCTGAGGGTTCCGCGCTGGACATGGAAGCCCGCAAGCGGGGGACCAGCGTGTACCTCATAGACAGGGTGATCCCCATGCTTCCGGTGCCATTGTCCAATGGGATCTGTTCACTGAATGAGGGCGTGGACAGGCTGGCGCTGTCATGCCTGATGGAGATCGGGCCGGACGGAGAGGTGCTGTCGTCGCGCATCGCGGAGACGGTGATACGCTCGGATGCGCGCATGACCTACACTGGGGTGAATGCGGCGCTCCATGCTGATGCGGTGCGGGGTGAGCTGCGCGGCATAAAAATCGGCACGGGTAAAGGAGGAAGGCCCGGCTCCACAAAGACGGGCACCGACGCAAGGGCGGATGGCGATTCAAGGGCGGATGGCGGTTCAAGGGCGGAAGCTGCCTCTGCTGCAGGGTTATATGCAGGTTCAAGTGCAAATGTCGGTTCAAGGGCGGATGACAGTCCAAGTGCAGGGCCAACCATAGGTCTAGGCGCCGGTCCGAATGCAGGGCCGACTGCCGCTCCAAATACATATGCGGCCACCCATGGAGCCAAGACGCTAAGTGAAAGCGCGGCCCGGGATGACACTGTGTCCGAAAAGGCATCGAAGCGGGGAATGAAAGGGCGCACGGCCAAGGACGAAAAGAAATTCACCGAAATGTTCGCCCTGATGAAGGAATTGTCCAATATACTGCGGGAGAGGCGCCGCCAGCGCGGCTCCATAGATTTCGACTTCCCCGAGAGCAAGATCATACTTTCGCCGGAGGGTGAGCCCGTGGACATCAAGGCATATGAGCGCAACGACGCCACAAGGCTCATAGAGGATTTCATGCTGGCCGCCAACGAAACCGTTGCGGAAAAGTACCATTTTATGGAAATACCATTCCTCTACCGTACGCATGACAACCCGGACCCGGAGAAGATGCAGCGGCTCTCGCTGTTTATCGAGAATTTCGGGCTGTTCATCCGCAGCCGGCAGGGCCAGACCCACCCCAAGGAGATCCAGAAACTGCTGGTGAAGATCGAGGGCACGCCAGAGGAGGCGTTGATTTCCAGGCTGGCGCTGCGCTCCATGAAGCAGGCCATCTACAGCCCGCAGTGCACGGGGCATTTCGGGCTGGCGGCGAAGTATTATACGCATTTTACATCACCGATACGGCGCTACCCGGACCTGCAGATCCACCGCATCATAAAGGAGCAGCTCCATGGGAAACTCACCGCAAAACGCATCGCCCATTACCTGGACATACTGCCGGATGTGGCGGCCACGTCATCCAAGACCGAGAGGCAGGCGGACGAGGCGGAGCGGGCGGTGGAGAAGCTCAAGAAATGCGAATACATGGCAGGACGCATCGGCAACTACTACGAGGGGGTGGTGTCGGGGGTGACCGGGCATGGGCTTTACGTGGAGCTTGCCAACACTGTGGAGGGGTTCGTGCATATCAGCGAGCTCAAGGACGATTACTATGTCTTTGACGAGGAGCGGCTGGAGCTCAAAGGGGAACACGAGAAGCGCATCTATGCTTTGGGGCAGGTGGTCAATGTGCGTGTCACCGGCGTGGACCTCTACCTGAAGCAGGTGAACTTCGAGATCGCCAGGGCGCGCAGCGCAGGGAAGAAGACCAAGGCCGCGAAAGCGAAGCCGGGGGCCGGCAAGGTCAAGGCCACGAAGGCGCCGTCTACGGTAGATGTGGTCGAGCCGGAGACGCCGCACGATGATGGGAATATGGCCGGGGCCGCCAGGGCGCATGATACGGGCAAGAGGGCGAAGGACGCAAAGGCGAAGCCGGGGGCCGGCAAGGTCAAGGGCACGAAGGCGCCATCTACGGTAGATGTGGTCGAGCCTGAGACGCCGCATGATGATGGGAATGTGGCCGGGGACGCCAGGGCGCATGATACGGGCAAGAGGGCGAAGGCTGCGAAGGCGAAGCCGGGGGCCGGCAAGGCCAAGGCCACGAAGGCGCCATCTACGGTAGATGTGGTCGAGTCTGAGTTGCCGCACGATGATGGGAATGTGGCCGGGGCCGCCAGGGCGCGTGATGCAGTGAAGAAGACGAAGGCTGCGAAGGCGCAGACGGCGGATAATGTGGGCGGGGCCACAGAGGGGCTCCATGCGGTGAAGAGGGCGAAGACCGCGAAGGCGCAGACGGCGAAAAATGCGGCCAAGGCCCCGGTGCCGATGGATGGGGGGAAGGGAAATGGGAAAAGAAAACTTCAAACTCGCGGCAAACAACAAAAAAGCGTACTTTGACTATTTCATCGATGAGAAGATAGAGGCGGGCATAGAGCTTTATGGCACGGAGGTGAAGTCCATCCGCATGGGCAAATGCAGTGTCAAGGAGGCGTTCATACGCATTGACCATGGGGAAGCGTTCGTCTATGGGATGCACATCAGCCCTTACGAAAAGGGCAATATATTCAACCGCGACCCTTTGCGGGTGCGCAAGCTCCTGATGCACAAAAGCGAACTGGTGAAACTCGCAGGGAAAGTGGCGCAGAAGGGGGTGACGCTGGTGCCGCTCCAGGTCTACCTCAAAGGCAGCCTGGTGAAAGTGGAAGTAGGGGTGGCGCGGGGCAAGAAACTCTACGATAAGCGGGAAACCATTGCCAAGAAGGATGCGAAGCGTGAGATGGACAGGGCCGCCAAGGGTGAGAGGTGAGAATAACACTATTTTCCATTTTTGTGGCACAGATGGAAAATTCAATACAAGAATGTTAAATAATTTCATATTTTTATCAACGTTGTCTTGATTTTTTGTCAAATTGGAGTATAATAGAACCATTATCGTCGGGTGACAGAAGAGCAAGCTGTCCCGTTTATGGCGTGTATAAAAGATAATGGAGAGAAACGATGAGGAGAAGAGTCAAGATTTCCGGTGTGGTCCGCAAATTGGACGAGCTGGGGCGCGTGGTGATGCCGAAAGAGTTCCGCAAGGAACATCAGATCGAAAATGGGGACAAAGTCGAGATTTTCAACACCAACAGGGGGATATTGATCCGCAAGGAGACGCTGGAAAATGAGCTTCTGAGCGTGCTGGACTTCGTGTTGGAGGACGCCCAGGAGAAGAACCTGGACACCCAGAAGCAGGAGGCCCTGGAAGCCAAGATCCAGGACATCAAAGATCTGCTGACCGACTATGACATCCCTTGGGAGTAGGCGAGGCCCCGGTATTGGGTCAGGGCCCCGGTATTGGGTCAGGGCCCCGTTATTGGGCCCGTGCCCCGTTATTGGGCCCGTGCACAGGTTTCGGGCCAGGACCCCGGTTTGAGCCCGTTGCCATTTGCGTTTGAAACACCGGGCACGGACATCCGGAGAACGTATCAGGCGGGCGCGCCGATGCCTTGGTGCAGATGCAGCCAGGCGGCATGAGCCCGATCACAGGTTTATGTGGGGTTGCCGATGTATTTTCGGCGGCCCCTCTTTTATTATATATAAATTATTGTCGAATCCCATACACCCTCAATATGGCACCCGACAAGGGGAATCGGTGGCAGTCCAAGAATATTTTGGTTTACAGAATAGACGAAAATGTCCAGAAATTAGTATTATTTGCAAAACAACCACTTGACAAATTCCATCTTTTGTATAATAATCGGTCGTAGGGTACGGATATTCTGTTGGCAGTCAGATTATCAGACTTTTTTGGGCAAACTTAGAGTGGAAAGGAGCAAGCAACATGAAGGAAAAAGGTGTCGTCCGCCATTTGGACACTTTGGGGAGGGTCGTGATCCCGAAGGAATTTCGGACGCAGTACGGGATCAGGAACGGCGACTCTGTGGAAATCTTCAATACCAACCATGGTATTTTGGTAAAGAAATACAAAGTTGAGGAAGACCCTGTGGATATGCTGGATTCCATCACCGAACAGCTTTACAGCAGCGACAACAAGGAAGTAGCCGAACAGCTGGCACTTCACATCCAGGAGATCAAAAACATTCTGGCCGGCAGATGATACCGGTGGCGTCGCAGGAAAAAGGGGCGGTTCGCGTTAGGGTGCGGGGCTGCCCCTTTTATGTGGCCCGGGGCGGTAATCATTTCGTCTTTCCGGGTGACCTGTGGAGCCGGGGGCCGATTTGCCGGTGGGCGCAGGGCTTATTTCTTTTTGGCGGTGTGTGCCTTTAGGCCGGGGGGCGCTTGCCGTTGGCGGCGAGGCCTATTTCTTTTTGGCGGTGCGTGCCCTTGGGCCGGGCGCGGCCTGGGCGGATTCCTCCCTGAACTGGTCGATGAGGAACTCCACGGCCTGTTTTTTCAGGTAGACGTCGAAACTGAGGGAACAAATAAAGGCGAAGAGCTGCAGGTATGCGCCGTCCGGGTCCTCATCGTCCGGAAAGAAACTGCGGGCGGCCTCGAATTTAGCGCGGAAATCCTCCATGAGGCTGCCCGACTGGGATATCTCCATGGCATAGAGCCGCTCATAGAGCCCAGTCAGGGTGTCCACGGTGAAATCAGGCACGGACGCGCCGACAAGGGCCTGGGCAGCCGCGGCGCCATCGGCTACGGTGGTTCCGGGGGCCGTGGCAGAACCGGGGGCGGGCGCCATGGT
>JAISUG010000069.1 GCA_031272185.1 Lachnospiraceae bacterium | reverse complement strand
CACTGGGGTTCGGGCCCGCCGACGTACAGGCCGACGTACTTTGAGCGCATCCGCACATGGTCACTGGCCGCGGCATGGCGCAGTGCAAAATCGGGCGATTCCGGGTTTCCGGGTGATTCCGGCGGTTTAGCGCCACTGGCCGCAGCATGGCGCAGTGCAAAATCGGGCGATTCCGGGTTTCCGGGCGCTTCCGGCGGTTTAGCGTCACTGGCCGCGGCATGGCGCAGTGCAAAATCGGGCGATTCCGGGTTTCCGGGTGCTTCCGGCGGTTTAGCGCCACTGGCCGCAGCATGGCATGATGCCAAAGCGGGCCACGCTATCGGTGCGGGTTACTACTTCACCAGGCCGGACCAGATCAGCGTGAACACTATGATCAGACCTGGCAGGCAAGGCAGGCACGAATAGCGGATGTAGACCGAGACCGCTTTGTTGTAAGGTATCTTGGCCAAAGAGCTGGCGTTTACCACGCCGCCGTTGTGGAACATGATGCCGAATGGCGCGGAGGAAACCAACATCAGCCGATGGGACATGGCGTTGGTAAGCCCCGCTTCCAGGTATTTCTGGTGTATGACGTCACCCATGGCCGGTATGGCGTTGGTGGTGGAAGCCAGTATGAATGTCAGCACGGCGCACAGCGCGGTGCCGGAAAAGAGCGGCGGCAGGCTGTCGGTGAGCTTCTGGAGGTACTGGAACCCAGGCAGGATCTTGATGACCGCGCCCAACGCCACGGCGCAGCAGACGCTCATCATGGGCGTGAATGCGCCGACCATGCCCTCGGAGATGGTTTTCTTCAGGGACGATTTGGCCGTGAGGTTCTTCCAGAAGAAGATGATGCAGACGAAGCAGCAGATGATCAGGGCCAACCCGGCAGGCACCTTGAAAGCGGCGCACAGCACCACCACCAGGACCAAGGGGATGGCGGAGAGGATGACATTGGGGAGGCCTTCCCTGCTGCCGGAGGTGGTGCCGGTTTTGTCAAACTCCGCACCTGTATCCATGAACCCCTCGCCCTTTTTCTCCGCTGCCTTCAGTTCGGCGCGCAGCATCACGATGAATACCAGGACAAAGAAGACGGCGCATATGAGCGAAACCTGCCACCCGGCGAGGAGGTCGTTGCTGCCTGTGATGGTTGCAGCGGAGATGTTCGGTACCTGGATGGAACCGGCGACCGCATATGTGATGGAACAGGATGCCCCGCCCATGCAGTACAGCCGCCATGGGATGTTCATTTCCTTGTACAGCTCGTAGCCGATGCCCAGTACCGTGAAGACCATGACGAAGCCGCTGATCCCACAGTAGGAAAGGATGATGTAGAGCAACGGCACGAAAGCGGCCGCGCACATCTTCCTGACCAGCTCGTTCTTGATGTTCCTGATCGCGTCGGCAATCGCGAAAGCGATGCTCTTGGTGGCGCCGCCGTCGGATAGCAGCTTGCCGAATATGGCGCCGGCGCAAAAGATGACGAAATAGCTCTTAAGGGCGTTGGCGAGGCCGCCGAGCCAGGTGGTGAACACACCCTGGAAGACGGCCCCAAGCCCTGTGTACTGCACTGCCCCATCGCCGGTGCCTATGGTGATGACCCCGGCGAACAGCAGCATGACGGCGGCGGCAATCAGTGCGGAAAGCTGCAGGTTGAATGCCTTGAACGCCAAAACCACGAAAACTACCACGCCTATGACGATGCCCAACAGGCTGTAGCCTCCAAACAGACTGATAATTTGTGCTGAATCCATTTCTTCACCTCATCTTTCGTCACAGCTTCTCGATGATGCCCGCGGCGCCCATGCCACCGCCCACGCACATGGTGATGAGGCCGTAACGCCCGCCGTTGTCGCGCAGGTAAGAGATCGCCTTGCACGTCAGTATGGCGCCTGTGGCACCCAGGGGGTGTCCAAGGGCGATGGCGCCGCCCCGTGGGTTGACTTTGGCGGTGGGGAGCTTCAGTTCCCGGATGCATGGGATCGCCTGGGCCGCGAAGGCCTCATTGATCTCGATGACATCCATGTCGTCCACGGTCAGGCCTGTCTGCGCCATGACTTTCGGGACGGCATATACAGGGCCGATGCCCATGATCCCCGCGGGTACGCCCGCCACCGAGAACCCCACGAAGCGCGCCAGTGGTTTGATGCCAAGCGAAGCGGCTTTGTCGGCGTCCATGAGCACCACGAACCCTGTGCCGTCGCTGACCTGGGAGGCCGTGGCGGCCGTTACCAGCCCGTCTTCCTTGAAAGAGGGTTTCAGGGTGGCCAGCTTTTCCAGGTTCGTGCCCTTGCGGACGCCCTCGTCTGTCTTGAAATCCACGGGTTCGCCGGTTTCGCCTTTGGCTTTGATGGGGACGATCTCCCAGTCAAATGCGCCGGATTCCTGCGCCGCGGATGCTTTCGCATGGCTCTCCACGGCCATCTGCTCCATCTCCAGCCTGGTGACGCCGTACTTTTCGGCGACCCGCTCGGCTGTGAGGCCCATGGGCATATAGACGTCGGTATGCTCCGCATTCCAGGGCTCTTGGTATTCCTTGGGGCTGCCCATGGGGATGGCGGTCATGGATTCCAGGCCACCTGCCAGCATCACTTCAGCCTGCCCCACCTGGATGCAGTAGGATGCGCTGGCGATGCTCTGCAGGCCGGAGGCGCAGAAACGGTTCACCGTCTGGCCGGCCACGCTGTCCGGCAGGCCGGCGCGCTGCACCACCTGGCGGGCCACATTGGACCCCTGGACGCCTTCGGGTTTGGCGCAGCCCAGGATCAAATCGTCGATGAGGGCCCTATCCAGGCCCGGCACCCGGTCCAGGGTGCCCTTGAGCACCTGCGCCGCGAAATCCACGGGGTGCGTGTCTTTGAGGCTGCCCTTGCCGCCCCGAGCGATGGCGGAACGGCCGCAGGCCACTATGACGGCTTCTTTGAGTTGTTTGGCCATGATATTCTCCTTTTATATGCCATTGCAAAATGGCTTTTCATATATTGCATGGCGGCCATGGCACCATGGGAGCCCTGGAATCGAATCCGGATGCACCGCCGGTGTACCATGGCCGCAAGATACGGGTGTGTTATTTGCCCTGGAACCGTGGGGTGCGTTTCTCGAGGAATGAGTTCACGCCTTCCATGCGGTCTTCGCTGGAAATCAGCACGCTGAAACTGAGCAGTTCCAGCAGGCTCCCGGCAGTGGCGTCCGTGGACAGGGCGGCATTGACGCACTTCTTGGCCAGGTTGACCGCGACGGGGCCCTTGCTTAGGATGGTCTTGGCGGTGGACTCTGCTTCGGCGATCAAGCCGGAGAGGGGCACCACTTTCGTCACCAGGCCGTACGACAGGGCTTCCTCCGCCGTGATGCGGCGGCTGGTGAGGATCATCTCTTTCGCGCGGCCCTGGCCGATGAGCTTCGCCAGGCGCTGGGTGCCGCCGGCCCCGGGCAGGATCCCCAAGGACAGCTCAGGCAAGGCAAACCGGGCGTTTTCGGAGGCGATGCGGATGTCGCAGGCCAGCGCCAGTTCGCAGCCGCCGCCGAAAGCATAGCCGTTCACGGCGGCGATGACGGGTTTCGGGCTGTTTTCCAGTTTCTGAAGCGCATTCTGCGCCAGCCCGCCCAGGGCGGTGATGGAAGTCCTGGCCTTGAGGAAATTGATGTCGGCTCCCGAAACGAAGGACTTCTCGCCGGTGCCGGTGATGATGGCTAGCTTGATGGAGTCGTCAGTGTTCAGCAGGTCGGCAAACTTGTCGATCTCTTCCCAGGACTCTTTGTTCAGCGCATTGAGAACTTCCGGGCGGTTCACCGAAAAATAGGCGATGCCGTCCTTCACTTCGAATAGAAAATTATTGAATTCCATGATTCGGTCCTTTCTTGGAGCGCTTTGGGCCGCGCACCGCCGCCAAATGGCCTGGAAACGGGGCGGTCCGCTTGCTTTGCTGATTTTGTTACTTAAGGACACCCGCCAGGATCAGGAACAGGCAGATGAACATGCCGGGCAGCGCGGGCAAGCAGCTGTAGCGGCAGTAGACGGAGACAGCCTTTTTGTATGGGACTTTCGCCAGGGAGCTGGTATTCACCACGCCGGCGTTGTGGAACATGATCCCAAACGGGGCGGAAGACATCAGCATGAACCGGTGTGACATGGCTGGGGAGAGGCCGGCTTCCATGAACTTCTCGTGTATGACCGAGCCCATGGCGGGTATGGCCGACGTGGACGAAGCCATGATGAAGGAGAGCACCGCGGACAGGGCCGAACCTGCGATGAGCGGCGGCAGGTTGGTCAGGAGCTGGTTAAGGTACGCAAAGCCCGGGAGGACCTTCAGCACGGAACCCAAGGCCACGGCGCAGCAGACGCTCATAAGCGGCGGGAAAGACCCAACCATCCCGGAGGAAACGGATTTTTTGATGTTGGATGCGCGGTTGATGTTTTTCCAGAAGAGCGCGATGGTGACCACGCAGCCGATGATCAGCGACAGCCCCGTGTCAACCTTGAAAGCGGCGCAAAGCAATATGACCAGGATGAATGGGATGATCGACAGGATGATCGGCGGGATGTTTTCACGGCTGCCGCCGGAAGCGCCGGTCTTGTCAAACTCCGCACCGGTGTCCATGAAGCCCTCGCCCTTCTTTTCGGCGGCTTTGAGCTCAAACCACAGCATGAGGATCAGCACGATGTAGTACAGGATGAAACCGACCAAGGATATGCCCATGCCGGCGGTGAGGCTGTTGGTGCCTGTGATCTTGGCCGCCGCGACGTTGGACGCCTGGATCGCGCCGCCCACAAGGATGGTGGAAGCGCAAGATGCGCCGCCCATGCAGTAAAGCCGCCACGGCACGTTGAGCTGCTTGTAGAGCTCGTAACCGATGCCCAGGACCGTGAAAACGATGACGAACCCGCTGATGCCCACGAAGGACAGGATGATGTACATCGTCGGGACGAACGCTGCGGCAAACAGCCGCCGCACTGCGGGGTTCTTGGGTTTGTTGACCAGGTCCACCAGTGCAAACGCGATGGACTTGGTGGCGCCGCCGTCGGCCAGCAGCTGGCCGAACACAGCACCGCCGCACAGCAGGAAGAAATATGTCTTCAGCGCGCCGGCGACACCGGACACCCAAGTGTTGAATACGCCTTGGTACACCGCATCGATACCAAAGTAGGTCGTGGCGGCGTCACCGGACCCTAAGGTGATGGAACCGGCGAAAATGAGCATCACGACAGATGCGATCAAGGCAGAAAGCTGCAGGTTGAAGGCCTTGAAGGCCAGCAGCACGAATACTATGACACCCAGAAGCATGCCAAACAGACTCAGAGCTCCCATATACCCATATCCTCCTAAGTTGGGCGCAGCGGGCTCCCCCGCCGCGCGCCCGTTGATTGCACTCAAGCCACCCTTCGCAGGCTGTCGTGCGTCCTATGCAGCGTGGGGCGGGGACGCCCCGCGCGGCATGTGCAGTGTTTATTTCTTGGGATATTCGTAAAAACCTTTGCCGGTCTTGCGGCCCAGTTCCCCGGCTTTGTATTTTTCCTCGAAGAGGGCAAACCCAGGGCTCTTCACGCCTGTTTCCTCAAACTGGCGTTTGCGGGACAGGTAGGAGATGTCCAGGCCTGTGAAGTCGAGGAGGCGGAATGGCCCCATGGGGTAATTGAGCCCGTTTTCCGCGGCCGTGTCAATGTCCTGGGGGCTGGCATACCCTTCCTCGGCCAGCCAGCACGCCTCGTTGGTGATGGCGCGCAGCAGCCTGTTGGCGATGAACCCGTCGATTTCCTTTTTCACCCAGATGGGTGTCTTGCCATTGGCCTTGCCGAATGCCAGGAGTGTCTGGGCCGTCTCCTCCGAGGTGTGGGGCCCCTGCACGACTTCGATCAGCTTCATGACCAAGGCGGGGTTGAAATAGTGGAAATTCGCCAGGCGGGAGGGGTTGTCCACGCAGTCCACGAACATGGACGAAACCATGAAGCTGGAATTGGTGGCGATGATCGTGTCTTTGGACACGATGCCGTTGAGTTTTTTGAACAGTTCCTGCTTGGCGGTCTTCTCCTCTATGATGGCCTCGATCACCAGGTCCGCGCCCTTTGCCGCCTCTTCCAATGTCTTGACGGGGAAGAAATGCGACTGCGCGGTCTCCTGGGTTTCGGCGGTCATCTTGCCTTTGGCGACCCGCTCCGCCAGGTATGTGGCGGACCATGCCGCCACCGCGTCCACCGTGGCGGGGATCGTATCCGTCACGTAAGTGTCAAACCCGTTGATGGCGCAGCCCAAGCCGATCTGGCGGCCCATCTGGCCACCGCCCACAATACATACCTTTTTAATGTCTTTTACATCCATAAGAATCTCCATTCCGCCTCTGACGCCGACGGCACAAATAGTGATGAAAGAAGTGGCGCGGTTCTTTCACACGAATCTCCTTGCTACATAGGGGCGGCAGTGTCATGAAACTAACATGCGCCCGTAATGCCGACTTGTTACTTGGCGTTGACCTTGTCGGCCCACTTCTTCTCCAGCTCGTCGATCTTTTCCTTGGTGTATCCGTAGGCTTCGAGCACGTCGTGGTTGTTCTGCCCCAGCGCCGGCGCACCCTTGGGGTTGGAGGGCGTCTTGGAGAGCTTGACCCATGGCCCGCGGGCGGTGATGGCGGGGATGCCCTTGGCTTTCAGCGTGGGCGTGGTCTCCAGCTGCATCACGGAGCCGCGGTACAGGAAGTGCGGGTCCTTGATGACGTCCAGGGTGGTCTGCACCTTGCAGGAGGGGATGCCGTTCTCTTCGAGGATTTTCACTGCATCCTGGATGTCGTCGTACTGCTTCGCAAACCCATTGATCACGTCGATGACCTGGTCCAGGTTGCTGATACGCTTCTGGGCGGAGTCGAGTTTTTCCGCCATCTCCGGCCGGCCGGCCACCTTGCAGACCTTGGTCCAAAGGTTGTTGGTGGGGGCGCACACGATGATGAACTGGCGCTCCCCGTCGGGTTTTTCCTTGCCCTCGAACATCCCGTAGGGGCAGAGGGAGAAGCTGTGGTTCCCGGTGCGGGTGGGGTTTTTCATGACCCGGGACGGTTCGATCAGGTTGTTGAACGTGATCAGGCCGTCGCACAGGCTGACGTCCACGTGCTGGCCTTCGCCGGTGCATTTCTTGTGGTACATGGCGGCGGAGATGTAGCCGAAGCCATTCAGGGCCCCGATGTAGTCGCCCATGATGGAGCCGTGCTTGACGGGCGGGCCGGCAGGGTCGCCTGTGATGTCCATGAGCCCGCTGAGGGCCTGGGCGATCAGGTCATAGCCGGGTTTCTTGGAATAGGGGCCGTCCTGGCCGAAAGCAGAGATGGAGCAGTAGACGATCTGCGGGTTGATCTGGGTGACGCTCTCGTAGTCCAGCCCGAATTTCTTCATGACGCCGGGGCGGAAAGACTCCACCAGCACGTCGGCCGTCTCGATCATCTTTTTGATAATCTCCTGGCCATCCGGGTCGTCCATGGCGATCTCGACGGACTTCTTGCCGCGGTTCAGCCACAAAAACGGCACTGACTCCCCTTCGATGCGCGGGGCGAACCCGCGGACGTCATCGCCCACGACGGGACGCTCGATCTTGATGACATCGGCGCCGAAATCCGCCAGTAGCGAAGCGGTCAGCGGACCGGCTGCGTTGTTCGTAAAGTCCAGTACCTTTACGCCTTCGAAAATTGTGTTGCCCATAATACCTCCGTTCGTTGTTGGTATCGCCATGCCAAGGGGCGATACTGTGTGATTGATGCTATCGCACCGCAGCTTGCAAGGATCCATGCTGCGGCAGTTACCTGATGGTTTGTGCCATGTGTCGCAGACGAGGGCAGATGGTCACTGCCTCCGGCCGGTGGGCCATCCCCCCGGCCGCAGCGTGCGGCTAAGCCGGCTGGCATCAGATGCCTTTGAAAACCGCCGGGCGCTTCTCGAGGAAAGCGTTTACAGCCTCTTTGTGGTCTTCGGTCTTCGAGCAGGCCTGCATGCCCGCCGTTTCGTCTACGATATATGCGTCGACCTGGTCGTAGAAATACTTGTTGATGATTTCTTTTTGCTTCGCGAACCCTGCGGTCGCCCTGTGCGCCAGCTTGTGGGCAAAGGCGTAGGCTTCCTGTGAAAGGGCGTCATCCGCCACGAGCCTGGTGGCCAGGCCCCACTCATAGGCCTTTTCCCCCCCTATGGGCTCGCCCAGCATCATCATCTCCGTGGCCCTGGCGGTCCCGACGAGTTTGGCGCAATCGTAGAACGCCACCGTGTCACCCGGGAGACCGATGTTGATGAACGCCATCAGGAGCTTGGACTTGGGCGTCATGATGCGGAAATCGCAGGCCAGAGCCAGCCCCGCACCTGCGCCGGCGGCGGCGCCGTTGATCATGGCGATGGTGGGTTTCGGGCAGCGGCGGCAGGCGATGGCCATGCGCCCCGTCAGTGTCGGGCCTTTCTCGGCCATGAATCCGCCCTCGTCGATGTACTTCTTCATGTTGGCGATGTTGCCGCCGGCGGAGAAGTTTTTGCCCGTGCCGGTGAAAACGATGGCGCCCACGTCGGGATCGGACCCCAGCCTGATCAGCTCGTCGCGGATCTCCTCGAAAGTCTCGTAGGCAAAGGCGTTGCTTTGCTCCGGGCGGTTGATGGTGATGGTCGCCACCCTGTCCTCGGTGTTTGTCAGAATGGTAGTGTACATAATCTCACCTCCTTGAGATGTGGACAATGGCACAATGCAGCAGTGCAGGCCGGCCAAAGGGCAACGGCAGCGGCTGCAAGCGCCGCGCTACAAATACCCGTAAACGCACATGGCTTCCGCAAACGAGTATGGATAACAGGTTTAATCACGGCGCGGGGGAAGTCAGGGGAGATACCCCAGCATCTTCCACCATGGGATGCACGCCATGTTGCCGATGATCATGACTACAGCATACACCAGCCCGTATGGGATCATCTGCCTGTGGCTGGACATGGCGTAGTTCCCCGTGGCTATCTGTGCGGTGAAGTAGATGGAGTTCTGGTATGGCGTGAACCACACCGCAGAACAGGTATAGGCGATAAATATGGTGACGAATGGGTGTATGCCCATGGTCATGGCGATGGGCACCAGCACCAGCGAGCAGATCGTAATCGACGACACCAGCGACGCCACCAGGAAACGAATCAGCATGAAGACCAGGCAGTAAACCGGCACGAAGAGCCACACGTTGCCCATGAGGGGCTGGAGCACCGGGCCCAGGATTTCCCGGATGAGGTCGTTGACGCCCACGCCGTTCAGGACGCCGGCCATGCCCATGATGACGCCTATGAACACGACGCTGTCCCAGGCGATGGCGGCGCGGAAATCTTTCCTGTCATACAGGCGCAGCGCCAGGAGCGCGGTCATGCCACCGCAGGCCACCATGGCCGAAGAAATGCCATGCATGCGTTCCGTGACCCACATAAGCAGGCAAATCGCCAGGATCACGCAGGTGTATTTCTCGGATTTGTTCCAGGCGCCCATGGATTTGATTTCTTCGTTCACATAGTCCTTGGTCATGGCGCTTTCCTGTTTGGGCCTGTACATGATGAGGGCCGCGCCCGTCATGAGCACCAGCGCGATGATGGTCCAGGGCAGGGCGGCCACGAACCAGGCCACCCAGCTCAGTTTCTCCACGCTTTCCGGGAACAGGCCCAGGCACGTGTACCCGACAAATGAAGCGCTCAAAAACCCCGGCGCCATCACCATGTTGCTGTTGAGGAAGACCGCGAAAAGCCCCGCCGAGGCCCGGCTCCTGTCTTTGAAACCCAGGGCGTCGTTCACGCCTTTGCAGACCTGCCCGATGATGGCGGCCTTTGCGGCGGTGCTGGGGATAAGCAGCCCCAGGAACGTCCCGATAAACACCATGGCGAAACTCTGGCCCTTGAAACTGGGCGGGAACATCCGCATGATATACAATGAAAGGCGGCGAAGCAGCCCGGACTTCGCGGCGGGCACCGCCAGGCCCAAAGCCCCCACCAGGAGCCACCAGTTGCTGGTGGCGAAAGCGCCATACACCACCTCCATCTTCGCGCACCCCGTGACGACCCACAGGATGCTCATGATGGTGATCGCCACGTAGTCCTGGACCGCGCCCGACACCATCCATACGATGGCGCCGCACAGGATGCCCAGCGCGACCATGGCCTTGGGGCCCAGCGGCGGGGCCGGCGGGATGAATGACATGCCCGCTATGACCGCGCCGCCTACAATAAACCAAATCAATTTGCCGAGTGTTGCTTTGTTTTCATCCATCGGAGAATTCACTTCCTATCTATAATGGTAGTTCCCACCTGTAATGGCGGTGGGTGTCTGTCGGGGCCTGTGCCGGTATCCACTGTGCGCCGGTGTGGTCTGCGCCTACCGGAAGCTGGCCCGGTGTCGGCGTGGCAGTATCAGTCAGCGGCCGCCCGGTGAGGCCTGTGCCCGTCGGGTGCCGGTGCCGGTATCATCCGTGTGCCGGGGTTCCCGTTAACGGGTATGTCCAATTAAAACAGCAAAATCCGTGCCAAATGAGCGGACGGGTGCAAACGCGAAACACCCGGGCGTTTCCGGATGTTGCGGCCGTTCGCAATGCCAGGTCCTGACGGCGGCGGCCGTCGGACGGGCGAGGGGGGCGGGGTCCCGAACGGTACGGTCACTTGGAAGGATTGCAGCCGCCGGGCGGGCGAAGGGGGCAGGACCGGATTTGCGCACATTGCCCCCCTGCATCGTTCACTTTGACATTGCAGCATTTCATTTTGAAATATCTTGGCGCATGGGGCAAGGGCCGAGGGGCATAGGCGGGCGGGCATCGGGTTGGCATAGGTTTTGCTATGACAATAGTACATAGAGTTTCTGCGCCGTATCGGAAGGCCGGGCCGCGGGGCCTGGTCCCGTGACGGCGAATGGGCTGCGGGGTTTGGGCCCCGCAAAACGCATCATAAAGGAGGGAACAATATGTACACGTACCGTAACATTACCCTGGAGGTCGCTGACCGTGTGGCCACGATCACCCTGAACCGCCCCGAGGTGGGGAACGCATTCCACGCCACTTCCTACCCGGAGATCAGGGGAGCGTTCGAGGCATGCGGCGCCGACCCGGAAGTGGGTGCGGTCATCATCACTGGCGCAGGGAAGAACTTCTCGGCGGGCGGCGACATCAAGGGATTCAAGAAGAACATCGAGAACGGCACCTATATCAACCCGGACAGCGTGCGCAGGGCGGGCATGATGTCACAGGCCGCGCGCAAGTGCCCGAAACCGGTCATCGCCATGGTGAACGGCGCGGCGGCCGGCGCGGGCTGCAGCCTGGCCCTGGCATGTGATTTCCGCATCCTGACACCCAAGTCCAAGCTCATCCTGGCTTTCATAAACATGGGCCTTCCGGGGGACACCGGCGCGATGTACTATGCGGTCCGTCACCTGGGCGTGGCCAAGACCATCGAGATGCTCATGACCGGCGACCCGGTGGACGGGGAGAAGGCGGACAAGCTGGGGCTGGTTACGATACTCGCCGAGGAAGACAAACTGGCCGAGACGACATATGCTTTCGCGAAGAAGATGGCCGCGAAGCCGCTTTACGCGATCAAGCGCCAGAAAGAAATCCTTTACAATTACTTCGCGGGCGGGAACACGCCGTTCACACTGGAAGACTATACCGACACGGAAGCCGAGTCCATGGCCGAATGCTCCCGGACGGCGGACTATGCCGAAGCGGTGAACGCATTCCTGGAGAAACGCTCGCCCCAGTTTATCGGCAGGTAGCCGGACGCAGGTGCCACGGCCCCGGGGTACCCCCGCCGGCGCCATGCGGCAGCGGATACAGGCGTCCGGACGCATATCCCGCCGCCACCGCCGGTGAACCCCGGCGAAGCTGCGACGCCAGCGCCGGCGCCGGCGACCGCGCCGAACCCGGACTTCTTCCGGAAGTGAGCCCGGCGAAGCTGCGACTGCTGCGACCGCTGCGACCGCCGTGGCCGACCCATCAAAAAAGCCCGTTTCCAACGGGCTTTTTTTGAAGCTCGCATGTAATCATGTAATTATGAAACGCCACATCTTGCCCGACTCCCATATGGGGTATTTCGCTGCGCACGGCCGCTTGGGCCGCGTTGGATCAAGACGTCGCCTTCATTTCTTTGAACCTGCGCCATATGGTGGTGCTGCTCATGCCCAGCACGCGCTCGACTTCCTGTTTGTTCTTGCCGTACCGGGCGAACAGCTGGCTAATGACCGAGTTTTCGATCTCCCGGAGTGTGCCGATGGGAACCACTAGGTGGTCCGAATCGGGCGGCGCGGCCAGGGCGCGCCCCATGTCGGCGCTGTCCAGGCTCTGGAGCAAGCCCTCGTTCACGCAGAAGCTGTCCGACGGCCCGTTCAGGGCGACGAGGCGGTCGACGAAGTTGCGAAGCTCACGCACATTGCCCGGCCATGGGTAGCGCTGCATGGCGGCGTACTGGCGGTTGGAGATCTCGATATGGGTGCGGTACCCGGCGTTTTCGCGGATCATGTGCGCCACGAGCAAGGGGATGTCCTCGGCGCGTTCCCGCAGGGGCGGGAGGTGCAGCTCCAGGACATTGATCCTGTAGTACAGGTCTTCGCGGAAGGTCCCGTTCTTCATGGCCTCATGGAGGTTTTTGTTGGTGGCGAATATCATGCGGACGTCGAAAGGTATGTTCTTTTCGCCCCCGATGCGCCGGACGGTCCTCTCCTGGAGCACGCGCAGCAGCTTGACCTGGAGGTGCGCCGGCATGTCCCCTATCTCGTCCAGGAACAGCGTCCCTCCGTCGGCCATCTCGAAAAGGCCGGGCTTGCCTTCCTTGCGCGCGCCGGTGAAAGCCCCGCCCTCGTACCCGAAGAGCTCGCTGTCCATGAGGGATTCGGGCAATGTGGCGCAGTTGGCCGCGATGAACGGCCCCGCCGCACATTGGCTGGCATTGTGTATGCTCTGGGCGAAGATCTCCTTGCCGGTGCCGCTTTCGCCCAGGATCAGTACCGTGGCGTCGGATCTGGCGTATGTCAGCGCTTTGGATTTCGCTTCCAGGATCTTGGCGCTGTCACCGACGATATCGGAAAACTCGTAACGCGCCACGAACCCGTCGGAGGCGAGGCGCTTTTTGGTTTTCAGCTCCCGGATGTGGGGTGACATGCTGCGGACCTCGTCCAGGCGGATCAAGCTGCCCAAGTACCGGTCCTTGTGATGCACGTGGCGCAGCCGGGCGGTGAAACGGCGCCCCTTCCCGTCGGTGAGCTCGGGCAGTTCCTGGCCGTCCGACATGGTTTCCACCGATATCGTCTTGTTGGTGTCGAGGCCGTCGCCAAAATCCAGTATATCGGTGGGCTGCTGGCGCAGGGCCTCCAGTGCGGTGGTGTTGGCCGCGGTCACCACGTGGTTGCTGTCGATGGCTATGAGGCCGTTGGACGCACAGTCGAAAGCGATGCGCATCCATTTGTCGTGGACCGCCTGCTGCTCCCTGATCATCAGCAGGTGCACCGCGGTTTCGATGGCGGACATGATCTGCTGCTCATTCAGCCGGATCAGCACGGAGCAGAGGTTGTGGGTGGCGGCGCGGTGGTGCATGCAGCTGGCGGGCGTCAGCAGGACGTCTATGCCGTCGGCCTTCGCCTGGTCCACTATGGAGTCCGTCTGGTCCAATGAGTTGAACGGGTAGACCTTGATGGGGATGCGCATGATCTGGGAGATCTTGTTCAGGTCGTACCGGGTGTTTTTGTTGATGTCCGCAAAACCTATGTGCATCCCGACCTTGAGGGCCTCGTGGAGCGCTTCGAAAATATTGTCATTTTGGATATGGAGCGGGATGACCGGGATGGTCACGTGTTCCTGCAGGATGGCGGCGGTGGCGGCGCTGGCGATGATCGCATCCAGGTGCTGCTCGGTTTCCATGCGATGCGCCATATCAATGGCATACTGCATGACGCCCCTGGCAAAGTGCAGCTCGCATCCGTACTTTTGGTTCTCCGCGGCATGCCGGAAAGGCTGCGTTTCCCTGTAATGAGTTATGACCCCAAATTCGAACTTCATAGATACACCCCCCTTGACAGAAATATCGGAACCAGCGATGCAGATGATAATGATTCTGCTTTCAAAAAAATATTCAAAAGCGACTTTAAGATCAAAATGAACACCTGCGGCGGAATATATGCTCGATCCGCACGTAAACTAGTACCACTCTGCTCAAACAACGTAATTATAGCACGTGTTTGCCCCCGGCGCAAGCATTTTTTTCATTAATATTTCTGTTTGGATATCTGATTTCAAAATGAAATTCAAGATTTAAAAATAGTCGAATTTCAATAAGAATTTCAAAATGAAATATATTTATGAACCATGCCGTCGCCTTGCCTGTATGGATTTCATGGCAGCGGGGATATAGAGGGGGCGGTTATTTGGCACGGGTTTTGCTGTTATGTGCGGTATGGCTTACGCCCAGCATTGACCCGCCAGCTGATCATGCCTGTGCATCTTATCCGATGCGGCAGGGGTATGGTTTCACCGGTGGGGCAGCAAAAGGATGTTCCTATATGACGGGGGATCCCACAGGACCGCCGATCAGTTCCGTTTTGGGCGGCATCGCCGTCGCACCGTATGCCCCGGGCAGATATCCGCGGTATCGCCCGGTGGCGGCGGGTGGCCAAAAGACATCAATTAAGGAGGGATTCACTATGGCAACGAGTCTTGAACGCCTGTTTTCGCCCTTTCAGGTGAAGGGCCTCGCGCTTAAAAACCGCGTGGTGATGCCTGCGCTTCACCATCTCTACACGCCGGAGGGGTACGCCACGGATCGTTTCAACGAGTACTACTACACCCGCGCCGAGGGCGGCGCAGGCCTCATCGTGGTGGGTGGGTGCTGTTTCGACGAACTGGGCAGGTCCGGAAGCATGATGAGCCTGGCCACAGACGACACTATCCCCGGATGGGCGCAGTTCACAAAGGGAATGCACGACCGCGGGGCCAAGGTCGCCGTACAGCTCTACCATGCGGGGAGGTATGCGAAGGAAAGCAACCTGCCGGAGGGGGAGAAAGCGGTGTCCGCCTCTGCGGTCTTTTCGAAATACAGCAGGGCGACGCCCAGGGAGATGGGCAAGGACGACATACGCCGCACCGTGGAGCGCTGGGCCACGGGCGCGGTGCGGGCGCAGAAGGCGGGCTTCGATGCGGTGGAGATCATCGCATCCGCCGGCTACCTTATCTGCCAGTTCCTTTCGCCCACCACGAACCTGCGGACCGACGAGTACGGCGGGTCGTGGGAGAACCGCTGCCGGTTCCCCCTGGAGGTCATCGCCGCAGTGAGGGCCGCCGTGGGGCCGGATTACCCATTGTTCATGCGCATTTCGGGCAATGATTTCGTGAAAGGCAGCAACACGAACGAAGAAGCTGTGGAGTTCGCGAAACTCATCGAGAAGGCGGGGATCGACCTGATAAATGTGACGGGCGGCTGGCATGAATCGCGCGTCCCGCAGATCACCGGCGAGCTGCCCAGGGGCGGTTACACGTACCTGGCCGCCGGGGTGAAGGCCGCCGTCTCGGTCCCGGTGGTCGCGTCCAACCGTTTGGGCGACCCCGTCAGCGCGGAGCTCACGCTGGCACTGGGGAGGGCCGACCTGATCAATGTGGGCCGTCCGCTCATCGCAGACCCGGAATGGCCGAACAAGGCCAGGGAGGGCCGGCTGGACGAGATACGCCGCTGCGTGGCCTGCAACCAGGGCTGCCTTTCGAAGACATTTTTCGGGAAACCCATAGAGTGCCTGGTGAACGGCTCCTGCGGCAGGGAATACCTGCTCAAGGGCCGCCCGGCGAAAGCCGCGGCGCCCAAGAACATCCTGACGGTGGGCGCCGGCCCGGCCGGATGCGAGTTCGCCATAAGGGCGGCCGCACTGGGGCACCATGTCACCCTTTGGGAAAAGACCGATCGGGTAGGCGGCCAGCTGGGGATCGTCTCGGCGCCCCCCGGCAAAGAGGAGTTCGCATGTATTGCCCCGTATTTCCGGACCATGCTCGGAAAGTCCGGGGTGGACCTGGTATTTGGGAAAGAAGCCGATGCCCAGTCCGTCGTCGCGGGCGGGTATGACGCGGTGGTGGTCGCCACCGGCTCCGCGCCCAAGCAGCTTAGGCTGGCGGTCCCGGACGACGGCTCGGTGCCGGTGGTGAGCGCACATGACGTGCTGGCTGAGAAGTGCATCCCGGGCAAGCGGGTGCTCATAGTCGGCGGCGGGTCGGTGGGGTGCGAGACGGCCATTTACCTGGCCAGGAAAGGCGGCGTCTCGCCCGAGCAACTGTATTTCATGATGGCCAACCGTTCCGAAAAGCAGGAAAAGATAGTCGATATGCTGGACCGCTCGGACTACGACGTCACCATACTGGAGGTCCTGGAGCGCATCGGGGGCGGCTTCGAGCCCGGCACCGCCGGTTTCCTGATCGCCGACATGAGGCGCCTAGGCGTCAAGGACATCTGCTCCTGCGAGATCAAAGGGATCAAGGGAGGCGTGGTGTCCGTCGCCGCCAAAACCGCGGACGGCGCCGTATTGCACGAAATACCCTGCGACACCATTGTGACTGCCGTGGGGAGCGCCTCGGTGGATGACCTTTATGCCCAGCTGGAGGGGAAAGTCCCTGCCGTTTACAGCATCGGGGACGCCAAGGAAGTGGGCAAGATCCTCGACGGCATACGGGCGGCGGACGACCTGGCGGATGCGATCTGATAGTTTCTGTTGATGACTTATGGAGGAGGAAATATTTTGAACATTTTGGTTTGTGTCAAGCAGGTGCCCGACACCACCGAGATCAAGATCGACCCGGTGACCAACACGCTGATCCGTGCGGGGGTTCCCAGCATCGTGAACCCTTATGACGGATACGCTTTGGAAGTGGGGCTGCGCATCAAGGATGCCGTGGGTGGGACCGTGACGGTGCTGTGCATGGGTCCGGAACAGGCGAAAGAAGCATTGAAGACTTGCCTGGCCATAGGGGCCGACAAGGCGTGGCTGTTGACCGACAGGCTGTTCGGGGGATCCGATACATTGGCCACCAGCTACATCCTGTCAAGGGCTGTAAAGAAACTGGAAGAGGAGGCGCCCTTTGACCTGATCCTCTGTGGCAAGCAAGCCATCGACGGAGACACCGCGCAGGTGGGCCCGGAACTGGCGGAGCACCTGGGGCGCCCGCAGGTCACATGCGTCATCGAGCTCACGGCGGATGGCGATGTGGTGCGGGGGAAAAGGGAGAGTGACATGGGGTATGACATCATCGAGTGCGCCACGCCGGCGCTGGTAACGGTCACCAAGACGCCTTTCGAGCCCCGGTTCCCCACCATACGCTCCCGGCTGGCCGCGACGAGGGCCGAGATCCCCAGCATCACCGCAGCGGACCTGGACCTGGACCTGGCGCACTGCGGTTTGAAAGGTTCGCCCACCAAGGTGAAAAAGACTTTCACGCCATCCAGGAACAAGAACGTGCAGATGCTGCAGGCGGACTCCCCGTCGGCGGTGGCGGCACAGCTGCTTGATGCGCTGCGCCGGGACAATGTGGCGTGACCAAACGACAGGCATGTGGGGACGCATTGAAGAATAAACCGATAGAATCGAGGGGAAATCCAATGGCTGATTTGACGCAGTATAAAAACACGTGGGTGTTTGTGGAAACAGAGGGGGGCAAGGCCAAGCCCGTGGGGTATGAGCTGTTGAACCCCGGCAGGGAGATAGCCGACAAACGGCAGGAGAAGCTGGTCGCGGTGGTGATCGGCCGCGGCGTGGGTGAAGTCGCGAAGCAGGCGGTGGCTTACGGGGCGGACGAGGTCTTGCTGGTGGATGACGAGGCGTTTGGTTACTATACCACGGACGCATACAGCAAGGCGGTCACGGAACTGATCGAAAAGTACAGGCCCGCCACCGTCCTGATAGGCGCCACCACCAACGGGCGCGACCTGGGGCCACGGGTTTCATGCAGGCTGCACACCGGGCTCACGGCTGACTGCACCGCCCTGTCGGTTGACGAGGACACGGGGAGTGTCGTCTGGACCAGGCCGGCTTTTGGGGGGAACCTGATGGCCAACATCCTGTGCCCCGACAACCGACCCCAGATGGGGACCGTCCGTCCGGGCGTTTTCAAGCGCAGGGAAGCAGACACGGCGCGAAAAGCGAACATTGTCGAGGAGACGGTGCGGATCGAGGCAGGGGACGTGCGCACGAAGCTGGTGGAGCGCATCAACGAAGTGGCCAAGTCCATAAACCTGGAGGAGGCGAAGATCATCGTGTCAGGCGGCCGGGGCATCGGCGGGCCCGAGAACTTCGCCCTGCTGGAGAAACTGGCAGACGCGATGGGGGGGAGCGTGGGCGCTTCCAGGGCGGCCGTGGATTCCGGGTGGATCCCCCATGCCCACCAGGTGGGGCAGACCGGCAAGACCGTCAGCCCCACGGTGTACATAGCGGTGGGGATTTCAGGCGCACTCCAGCACCTGGCCGGCATGTCGGGGTCGGATGTGATCGTCGCGATCAACAAAGACCCACAGGCGCCGATCTTCGAAGTGGCCGACTATGGGATCGTGGGCGACCTGTTCGAGATCGTCCCGGCGCTCACCAAGCAGGTGCTGGCCAGGAGCGCATGACGCCCGTGCGGGAACCCTGCGACTGGGGCAGGGCCTGGGGTGCGGGCCATGCGCCCATGGTGCATGTGGGGGTTATGTGGCCCTGCGCCATTGGCGCATGACGATATCGTGAAGCTGCGGGCGCAAAACCCGCTTGGGATAGTGTTTTGCTTCAGTAAAGGAGAAGAGAGATGGCTACACTGGAACGGTACTTGCTCACAGACGAGCAAAAGGATCTCCAGGCGATGGTTAGGGAATTCGCCGACAAGGAGATCATCCCTCGGGCAAAGGAATACGACCTATCGGGGGAATACCCCAAGGACTTGGTGAAACAGGCGGTGGATATGGGCCTGACGCGGCTGTCGCTGCCGAAAAAGTACGGCGGGGAAGCTATTGACAACCAGACATACGCCATCGTCAAGGAAGAGCTGGCCAGGGGCGACGCGGGTTTCTCCGTCACCATCGGCGCATGTTACCTGGGCGTCATGCCCGTGAAGCTCTTCGGCAATGACAAGCAGATGCAGAAAGTCGCCGATTGCCTGAACTCCGGCGGCCTGATGGCTTTCGGGCTGACAGAGGCGGCGGCCGGTTCCGATTCCGCATCCCTGAAGACCACGTATGTCAAGGACGGTGACTCCTACATCCTCAACGGCACGAAGACATTCATCACCAATGCATCCGTGGCGTCGCTTTATACCATCTTTGCCACCAAGGACCCCAGCCTCGGTGCAAAGGGCATCAGCGCATTTATCGTGGAAGCCGGGACGCCGGGCCTTTCCGCAGGCAAAGAGGAAGACAAGATGGGCATCCGCCTTTCCAATACCGGCGAGGTGGTGCTCCAGGACGTCCGCGTCCCCGCCGAGAACCTGCTGGGCGAGGAGGGGCAGGGCTTCAAGATCGCCATGAACACACTCAACCAGACCCGCCCCACCTCCGGCGCCGGCGCCATCGGGAACGCCATGTTTGCCTACGAGTATGCGCTGCAGTACGCCAAAGAACGCAAGACATTCGGCAAGCCCATCGGCAAACACCAGGCGGTCGGGTTCATGCTGGCCGACATGGCCATCCAGCTGGAAGCCGCCAGGCAGATGGTGAACTACGCCGCCAGGCTGATGGACAGCGGCATCGTGGTCCCCAGGGTGTTCTCTTCCGCCAAGGCATTCGGCTCCGACGTGTGCATGAAGGTGGTGCTGGATGCTGTGCAGATCGTGGGCGGGTACGGTTACAGCAGGGAGTACCCCCTGGAGAAGCGTCTCAGGGATGCTAAGATCTACCAGATTTTCGAAGGCACGAACCAGATCCAGCGCGTGATCATCTCCGGGCAGATCCTGGCGTGACACTGATTATTGGCTTCCATACGGTTGTAACCATGGCCATGCGGGGGGATGACCCGGCCAGGCAGGGCTCCCTCGCGATGGGTACGCCATGCGGGCGGGTGCCCGCATGGGATTCCGACGGATGACCGCCACGGGGGGAGTGCCGGGCGGTCCCACGAGAAAAGAGAGGTACGTATTATGGAATGGCTAAGTTTCCTAGGCATAGTGATCGCGGTGGTGCTGCTGGTCCTGATGGCTTTCAAGGGATTCAACATCGTGTTCACCTCGATAGTGGCTTCCGTGGTGATCTGCATACTGTCGGGGCTGAACCCGCTGACCACGATGAAAACGACATACATGGGGCTTATCACCGTTTCAGGGGGCACCTGGCCCGCCGATTCATGGGCGGCCGCCAAGGCGACCACTGCGATAGGGGGTTTTCTGGGGCTGCTGCGCAGCTACCTGCTCCTGTTCGTGCTCAGCGGCACATTCGGCAAGTTCATGGCGCAGTGCGGCGCCGTGAAGACACTGGCGAACCTGCTGTCCAAGCTGACCAAATTCAGCAAATCGCCCGCGCACATCAGCGTGATGATCATGGTGGCGCTGTATTTCATCCTTTCATACATAGGGATCAATGGTTTCGTCACGGTCTTCACGCTGCTCGGCATCGGGTATGAACTGTTCAAAAAGACGGACTGCCCCTGGGAGCTGTACTACTACGGGAGCGCAGGGATCATGGGCGCCGCGGTGCTGCCGTACTCACTGTACACCTCAAACATCATGGCCAACGACAACATGCAGGTGGGGCTGGCGGCGGCTCCGGTCATGTCCGTGCTGATGGTCGTGGTCTACTTCGTGCTGGTGGCCGTGATGGCGAAGATCGACGTGGTGCGGCTGAACAAGCACGGCGACGGGTTCCTCCCGTCGGGCGCGACATACGATGCGAACCCGACGATTACAAGCGCCAGCAACGAGAACATCCCGGGCACGCTCAATGCGCTGATCCCCATGCTGGTGCCCATCGTCTGCATCCTGCTGAAATTGGACGTGCTGTATGCGCTGCTGTTGGGGATCGTCGCCTGCATCGCCTTCAACCATGACAAATTCGGCGGGACGGCGGGCATGAGGAAATCCGTGAGCGAGGGGTTTGCGCTGTCCGTCACCGCGGTGGCGAACGTGGCCGCGATGAATGCGCTTATCGCCGTCATGCGCTCCACCTCGGGCTATAGGATGATAGTGGCTTTCTTCGGGCTGGCCCCCGGTATCTGGGGCGTGCTCCTGGTGGGGCTTCTGACCGGCGCCATAGTGGGTTCCCAGAGCTCGTTCCTGCCCACCACCATGGGCGACATGATGACGCGCATCGGCGTGACTGGGCTGAACCCCGGCGTCGCCAGCAGGCTGGCCATTTTCTCCGGGTGCGCCTACTGCACCCCGCACAACTCGGGCAACGTGAACGCGATCATTCTGACAAAAGGGAATTACCTGAAGGCCGCGCTCTGCTACATCCGGGCGAATTTCGTGCCGGGCATCATCACACTGATCATCTTCACGCTTCTGGGGGAGGCAGGGATTTTCGGATGATCCCGCTTCACGGTCTGTGGATACATAATGTTGCGGCGGGAGACGGTGGGGGTATATGGCCCTCGTCGCAGCAACAGACATCTGATCCATGGATATCGGCATCGGCAAAGGCCGGCAAAGCATCCGTCGGCCTGCATGTAATCTGTGGACGATAGGTTTGGCATGACGCTTGCGCCGCCCGGCGCACATGGCATATGCGCACGGGTGGGTGCAAGGTACAGGGGGATTAAAATGAATCTTATACCACTGCTGATGGTGGTGGCCTACATGGTCGTCACTTCTCTGATAGGTGTATTGCTGGCAAAGAGAAAACAGAATTCCAAGGAGTACTTCATTGCCGAAAGCAGCCTGGGCGTGATCGCCGTTATCGCGCTGTTGTTCTCTGAGATCATTGCGGGCGCCGGCACCATCGGCAACGCGCAGACCGCATTCCTGTCCGGTATATCGTCTGTCTGGGCGAACTGGGGCATGGCGCTCGGGTGTTTCGCGTTCACCGTCCTTTGCAGCAAGTTCTACCGCTCCATGGGGACCGAGAGGGGAGCCATGTCGGTGCCGGAAGCATATTCCTTGCTGTTCGACGAGCGGTGCCGCGTCGTCATGATCTTCACGGTGGTGCTGGCTTACCTGATGATGTTCTCCACCCAGGCGACCGCGGCGGCGGCCATAGTCAGCCCATTGTTTGGGGATGGGGCCAACCAGACGGTCGTCACGTGGATAGTCGCGGCTGTGTTCATCATCATCACGTGCTTTGGCGGACGCAAGGGTATCGCCAACATGAACGTCGTCCATGCGGTTTTCATGTACATCGGCATGGGGTTAGTGGCGTTCATGGCCATACGCTCCGTGGGTGGTTTCGGGACGCTGCGGGCCAGCGTGGACCGCACATTTTTCAGCGTCGCCCAGCCCAACGTCCAGACCGTGCTGGGCCAGGCCATCGGCACGGCGATCAGCTTCTTCGCATCTTCCAACGTGGCCTGCGGGTGCTTTTCGGCGAAGTCATACAAGACAGCGAACCGGGGCATCGCACTGGCCGGGCTGATCGTGATACCTTTTGCGCTGTTCCCGGCCCTTATCGGGGTATGCGCCCACGTGGCCATGCCGGGGATCAAGTCCACGGATGCATTGTTTGAGATGGCCAGGAGCCTGGGCCCGGCGCTTACGGGTTTTGCCAGCATGGCGATCATCGCCGCCATCTGGTCCACGGGACCGTCGCTGCTGTTGGTCATCTGCACGTCACTCACCCGGGACCTCTTCAAGCGTTTCCTGAAAAAGGATGCCACGGACGGCCAGCAGCTGGCGTTTTCCAGGGCCATGGCGGTGATCATCGGTATAGTGGGCACATATTTCGGCATCAGCGCCAAATCCATACTGGGGCAGATGCTGGGTGCGTTCCAGATTCGTTCCGTGGTGGGCATCGTGCTCCTGGTGGCGCTGAACTGGCCTAGGGTCACCAAGAACGCCGCGTTTTGGTCCATGCTGATCGGCGGTGTAGTGGCGGCGGTATGGTTTTTCACCGGTAACCCCATGGGCCTGCAGCCCCTGTGGCCGGCCGCGATCGTGTGCCTGGTGGTGCTGGTGCCGATGACCCTGGCGAGCAAGGAACCGGTGTCGCCCGGATACAAGATGTACAAAGAGTGCGCTGCGGCGATGCTTGGCAAGTCGGGAAGCCCCGACACGCCTGCGGCGGAAGTGGTCGATGCAGGCCCGCAGGTAAACGACGCCTGAAGCAAGGGCGGCGCCAAACAACAACAAGCGGATTGAGGTTCGTATCTGAGTTTAGAGGAGGAGGAGAATATGGGGAAACCGTTGGAAGGGATCCGCGTCGTGGAGCTGGGCACGCATGTGGCGGTGCCCATCGCGGCAAGGATGATGGCTGACTGGGGGGCGGATGTGATCAAGGTGGAGCCGCCTACCGGGGAACCCTGGAGGACCATCGGCGAGAGCTATGGGGTCCCTATCCGGGAAGACCACAACCCGTGCTTCCAGCCGGAAAACGCCAACAAGAAATCGTTGGTCATTAACCTGAAAGACCCGGCGGGGCTGGAGGTGTTCATGAAACTGGTGGGCACCGCGGACATTTTTATATCGAACACCCGCCCGAAAGCGCTGCAGAAGCTGGGCGTGGACTATGAGTCGCTCAAAGCGAAGTTCCCGAAGCTGATCTATGGGCATTTCAGCGGGTACGGACCGCTGGGCCCCGAAAAGGACCGCCCGGGTTTTGACGTGGCCGCTTACTGGATGAAGGGCGGAATGCCTGCGGAGTGGACACTGAAGGGGCACCCGCCGTTCAAGCCACAGGCGGGGTTCGGGGATGCGACCTGCGGGTCGCTGCTGCTCAACGGGTTGCTGGCGGCACTTATCGCCAGGGACAAAACCGGCCAGGGCGACTATCTGCAGATCTCTCTGTACGGTTCCGCCATCTGGTTCAACCTCAACGGCATCATCACCAGCCAGCCCCAGTACGGGATGAAGTTCCCCCGGGGGAAAGAGGACTACAAAGCCCCGTGGAATGCCATGTACCAGTCCAAGGACGGCGATTGGTTCACCTGGTCCCTGCCCGACTGGAACAAACGCTATAAAGAATTCCTGGCTGCGGTGCATTTGGAGAAGTATGCCGACGACCCCCGCTTCTCTTCCATAGCGGCGACGTCCGAGAACATCGTATTTGTCATCGACGCCATCGAAGAGGCTTTCCTGGCCATGGGGACCGACGAGCTGGTGAAAAACCTCACCGAGTGCGACTTCGTCTTCAACCGGGCGGTGAACACCGCAGAGATCCCCACGGACGAGCAGGCCCTGGCGAACGGGTACATCACCACCCTTACCATGGAGGACGGGGTGGACGTGGCGATGCCCAGCAACCCGCTGCAATTCGCCAGCTTCAAGCCGGAATTCAAACTGGCGCCGCACCTGGGGCAGGACACGAAGCAGGTGCTGGCTGACCTGGGGTACGATGGGAAAGCCGTGGAAGAGCTGGTGGGCAAAGGGGCAGTGGTGAGCAAGTGACGTGAGGGGGCGCAGCCGGCCGCACAGGACCGGCCAGTGCACAGCTTGACCGGCGCGATTGATTGGGCGAAGCAAATCGGCGCAGCCAGCCGCACAGAACCGGCCAGTGTACAGGGTACGGGCGGCCGAAAACGCCCATGCGAGCGCTAGGTTTAGTCGGCGGAGCAATAGTGAGCGTATACTTTCATTTGGAAAGGAAGTGTATATATGATAAAGGCATCCAACCTGCCGGAGATCGGCGTTTTCGAAGAGCTGATAAAGGCGCCGGAAAATGCGCTGGTGAAAGAGGCGGTGGCAGCCGGGCGGATACCGGTGGGTTACAACTGCTACATCACCCCGGAACCGCTGCTCATGGTGGGCGACCTGTTCCCGGTGCGCATGAGGGGTCCGGGACTGCGCGACACCGTGCAGTCCAACTACTACATGTCATTGATCGCCTGCACCTATGCCCGGGCCATATTGGAAAGCATGCTGGACGGGCGGTATGATTTCCTGAAGGGGATCATCAGCGGCGGGTCGTGCATCCAGATCATCCGCACGGCGCAGCACACCGACTACATCGACAAATTCAAATCCCGCATCGAAAACGAGGGGTTCCTGTTCTATGTGCTGGATTCCCCGCGCACGGTGGGCGAAGGCGCCATCACGCTGTTCATCAATGACCTGAAGCGCGCGGCGCAGAAGATCACCGAAAGCACGGGGGTGAAGTTCACCGACGAGGCGCTCAGGGAGGCCATCCGCAAACAGAACGAGTACAGGGCGGTGCTGAAACGCATCTCCGACTTCCGCAAGGGCCCGAACCCCAAGATCACCGGCACCGAATACCACAACGTGGTGGTGGCGTTCCATACCACCCCCAAAGACCTGCTGGTGAAGCCGATGGAGGAGCTGATCGCCGCGCTGGAGAAACGCGAACCGGTAACCGGGTACAAAGGCAGGGTCATGATCACGGGGCCGATTTTCGACAACCCGCTCTACACCAAACTGATCGAAGACCAGGATGTGCTGGTGGTGGCGGACCGCTATTGTTACGGCTCCCTGCCGGGGATCGAACCTATCCCCGAGGACGGTGACCCTTGGGAGACATTGGCCAAATACTATGCGGACACCTGCGAATGCACCCGCATGATGGGATGGAACGAGCGCAGGTTCGGGCAGCTCATGGACTACGTCAAAGAGTTCTCCGTGGATGGCGTGATCATGCAGTACCTGAAGTTCTGTGACCTCTTCGCCTACGAGGTTCCCACGACCCAGAAGATGTTCCGCGAGAAGGGCATCCCCGTGGTTCGCTTCGAGCATGAGTACGGTTACTCCAATGAGGGGCAGATCAAGACCCGCATCCAGGCGTTCGTGGAGCAGATGGAAAACCAGATGCTGGTACAGGGCTGAAGCCGGCGCGCGGTTGCGGCGGCTGGCGCTGTGGTCCCCGGTATGGGGGCCCGATGACGCAGCGAGCGGGTGCGGCGCAAGCGCGGGCTGGTGGTCCCCTGGATGGGGGCCCGATGCCCCGGCGGCGCCGATGGCGGGCGGCGCTTTGGCACGAACGCAAGCGGTCTGTGGCCGTCGGCGGTCGGTGAATGTGATCCAAGACAGGAGGAGGTCACTAAGTGAAAACAAGGGAATTGTTGGAAAAGGCTGTGGGCATGTGTTCGCAGTTCGTCAAAGAATTCGATTCTGAAGAAGTCAAAAAGGAACTGGCCATCGCTGACGAGAAGGTGGGTGGCGCCCTGCTGGCGGATCTGGAGGCAAAAGATGCCAAGGGGTCGGGCAAACTGAAGGCGCTTTGGGAGATCCTCACCGCCGAAGGCGCCACCAGGGTGTGGAAAGGGAACCTGGCGGACCATATCTATGAGTACCGCTTCTGGCTGAACCACAACTACACCAACATCATCAAGCCGATGCTCAACCCCGCACCTGCCAATCCCAACGGGGCGCAGCTCAAAGCCAAGAGGCTCTACAACCAAAAGCACAAAACCACCACACGCTGGCGCAAGATGTGCGAAGGCCGCCGGGGGACATACCTGCGTATGTTCTACGAGTTCGAGACCATGTCCGGGGCGACTGCGGCCAAGTGGATGGCGGACTATCTGAACCACCCTGAAAAATGCGTATATTTCGGGTCGGGCGTACCCACGGAGATCATTTGGGCCATGGGGCTGACGCCCTACAGCATCAACCTCCAGGAGGCGGTCCGCAGCGTCGACCAAAGGGGCAGCCTGTATTACTTGGACGCCTGCGGGGAGAACGGCATACCGCTGGACACGTGTTCGTTCCCGCAGATGGCGGCGGGGGCGTCGCTCAAACATGAGTTCCTGGAAGGGATGCCCTGTGCTGTGCTGTCCAACCTGACCTGCGACCCGATGCTTGCATCCCATGCGGTGACCGTGAAGCAGCTGGGCGTGCCGGCGTTCTATTTCGACCACCCGTATCGCTACAAGACCGAGGACGGGCGGAAATCATTTGCCAGCCAGTGCATGGACCTGATTGATTTCCTGCACGAGCACACCGGGCACACGATGGACTGGGACGTGCTCAAGGTCATGTGCGAACGTTACAATGAAATGCAGTCCATGGAACTGGAGCGCTGGGAGCACAACTACGGCCAGAACCCGCCGATCCCGGCGGACCTGCTTCTGAACATCCACCTGAAGCTGTTCGGGCCCTATGCCGGGACACAAGACGGAGTCGACATCATGCGCAGGCAGCTGGAGCTGACCAGGGAGGCCGTGGCGAAAAATGAGTCATGCGTGCCGAACCAACAGTACCGCGCCATCCTCTGGAACCCGCCCCCCGGCAGCTACTGGACATTCAACAACTGGATCAGCCAGTGCTGGGGCGTGAACATCCTCCATGACATGGAGAGTTTCGGCAACTTCGAGTACATCGACACATCCAGCAGGGAGCGGATGCTGGAAACACTCAGCAGCAAGACCATGTATTTCACCATGTCCCGCCATACCCGGGGCGACCTGCAGAACTTCTTCGGCGACCTGTTCAAACTCTACGACCTGTCGAAGCCGGATTTCATCATCCACTCCGACCATATCGGGTGCCACCCGGTGAACTCGCTGCGTGGGCTTCTGACCGAGGAGTGCCAGAGACGCGGGATCAAGCTGATGCGTTTCGAGCAGGACCTGGGCGACGTGCGGGTCACGTCCCACCAGGGGGTCCGGGACCAGGTGAACAGCTTCATGACCAATGTGATGAACGCCACCCCGCTGAAAAAGGAGCTCATGGTGTTCGACGACAGCAACGAATGGTAAACACGGCTTGAAAGCATGACTGGCGGAAACGGGTCGGGAGGAGGTACTACAGTTGGCGAAAGTAATCACGTTGTCCGGCAAAGGCGGTGTGGGGAAGACCAGCATTTCCGCGATGATCATCCGGGAATTGCGCAGAGACCCTTCCAAACGCATACTTGCCATCGACGGCGACCCCGCCGTGGGTTTTTCCACGGCCTTGGGGGTCGAGGTCAAAAGGACGCTGGACCAGATTCGGATGGATGTGGTGAATTCCGGGAAATCCGGGGAGAAGGAGACAAAGGCCGAACTGCTGGCGCGGTTGGATTTCGAGCTGGCGGGTGCGCTTGCCGAGGACAGGGGATTCGCTTTCCTGGCGATAGGGCGGCCGGAGGGCAAGGGGTGCTACTGCAAGATAAACGAATTCCTGAAACAGATGATTGCCGAGCTGGTGCCGAATTTCGACTATGTGGTCATCGACGGGGAAGCGGGCATCGAGCAGATAAACCGCAGGGTCATGGAAAAGGTTACCCATCTCCTCCTGGTTTCCGATGCCAGCAAAAAGGGCATCCAGGTAGCGAAGACCATCCACGGCGTGGCGCAGGGGTGCATGGCATACGAGAAAGTGGGCCTATTGTTCAACCGGCTCCGGTCCGCCGCAGACATCGAACACGCCGACACAGGGCCGATCCCCATACTGGGGTACCTGCCGGAGAGCGAAAAACTCCGCAACTACGATATCAGGGGCGACAGCCTGCTGGGGCTGCCGGATATCGATGTAACGAGGAAGTTCGGACTTATACTCAGGGAATTTCTAGGCTCGTGAGCCAAACGCCGACAGCATCGGTGGGTGGGGCTAAACGCTAGCAGCATCGGTGGGTGGAGCGAAATGTCTGTAGCATCGGTGGGTGTGGGAAAACGTCTGCGGCATTGGTGCAAAGGGGTATAGCTCATGGGCATGGGCGAATCAGTGGAAGGGGCATATTGATGAACACATATTTTTGCGGTTGCGATGTGGGGTCCACATACGGGAAAGCCGTCATAACGAATGAAGAAGGTGCCATCATCGGGAAAGGCATGATCCGGAGCAAACTCGACCCGGAGGAAACCGCCGTGGAAGTCATCGCCGCCGCGGTGGCTGATGCGCACCTTTCGGGGGACAGGCCGTTTTCATACTTGGTCGGCACGGGATATGGGCGTGATTTGGTGCCATTTGCCGATGCGAACATCTCCGAGATCAGCTGCCATGCCATGGGCGTGCACGTACTGGCGCCCAGCGTTCGCACCATAGTGGATTTCGGCGGCCAGGACCTGAAAGGCATCAGCATCGACCCGAAAGGCATGGTGAGCAATTTCGTCATGAACGACAAATGCGCCGCCGGGACCGGGAGGTTTTTCGAGGCGATGGCGCGTGCGTTTTCCATGAGCATCGAGGACTTTTCGAAACTCTCCCTGATGGCCACGGAAGAGATACCCATCACGTCGCAGTGCAGTGTGTTCGCGGAAACGGAAGTCATCAGCATGATAGCCAGGAAGAAGCGGCCCGAGGATATCGCATTGGGGATACAGACATCGGTGGCGCGCAGGGCATACTCCCTTTTGCGCAACTCG
Organism: Lachnospiraceae bacterium; assembly: GCA_031272185.1. GTDB lineage: Bacteria > Bacillota > Clostridia > Lachnospirales > Lachnospiraceae > JAISUG01. The sequence goes on along the minus strand of JAISUG010000069.1, from coordinate 39,798 downwards.
GGCATCCGCCCGGATCTGGCCATCACCGGCGGCTGCGCGAAAAACGAAGGCCTGGTGCAGAGCCTGAAGACGGTTTTCAACCTGGTATTTGTGGATTTGCCCGAAGACCCGCAGCTGGTGGGGGCCATAGGCGCCGCAGAGTACGCCAAGATGCGCTACACGGCGCAGTCGAACAAGGGAAATGCTGCATGAGGCCCGAGGGCCGAAGCATGAGGTTCGAGGTCTGAGGCATTGGGCTCGAGGTATGAGGCATTGGGGCAGAGGTCTGAGGCATGAGTTTCAGGATATGAGGGCCGAGGCCGAGGCTTGAAAGCGCCTGGGGGTCGCACTGTGCCGAACAAAAACCCGGGGCAGGGGCGGCCACAAGCGCTCATGTGTGTGACGCACATTGGAAAGGAGTGGACATGGTAAAGGATGCTGTCAGTGGAGTCATCAAGGTTGCGGTGTTTTTGGTCACTTTCGTGGCATATTGGTTCTGCCTGGACGAAAAGTACTACCGTTACATGGATGCGAAGATCATGGCGGACGTGGATGCGGCAAAGAAGGCACGCTACGGGGATGACGCGGAGTGATGGTGGCATACAGTGGCATACATTAGTTAAGTGTCGAAGCAGTCGGGAGGCAAATGATGTCTTTGTTCAAAGCCGAAATAGATGGGATGCGCCGGACGCTCACCGAGTATGGTTTTTTGGGGCGCAAACTGCCTGTGGCCGGCAAAAAATGGCCCAGGTCCGAAGGCAGGCAGATGATCCTGGAGCAGGACATGGCGGCGGAGCTGGGCCATGGCAGGTTCCCGTCTATTTCGGTGATCCTGTGGACCTGGTCCGCACATACGGTGGAAGACGGGGCTATCAGGTTATATGGACCCGATATCCCCGCAATCGCCGGTTCCGACATAAACAGCGTACCATTTGGTAAAGTGGTGCTGCTGGAAGTCTCGGGTATACCGGAAGGTGAGGTATACCCTGCATTCGAGCAGATGGATGCGGTCCGATTTGACATGAACCTCAAAGGGTACATGCTTCGGGGTACCGTCCAGCGCAACAGGGAGTGGGGCCGCGTGGGGAAAAAGGCCTGCCGTGACGGTTTTTGCTTTTCCGTGCTGGGGAGCGAGCTGCTAAGAGGATACAAGAAACTGCCTTTCGTGCGGGGGGCGGAGATACTGTTTTTCACCGATGAGGGGCTGATCCGGGAATTGACGCCCATGGCAGAGAAAAGCGTCCAGATCACCCGGGCGCTCAACACGATGTTCGAGAACATTGACATGGACTGCAAACACTGTGATTCGGCGACGATATGCGAAACCATCCCCGAGCTGAAGGCTTTGCACAAAGGGCGCATGGGCTAACGGAAAAGATATCAGTCGGGATATCAGAGTGAGGCTGCAGGATTCAGTGTATTTGCAAAGATGTGCCTAACTCCGGGGGAGATGCAGTCATAGGATGGGGCAAGGGAATCCGGGAGAGCAGGGGTTGCGGTAAGACCGCAACCTCAGGGCAGTCGTCGGTGGCCGAGGGGGCAAGTGAATCCTGGAGAGCAAGGGTTGCGGTAAGACCGCAACCTCAGCGCAGTCGTCGGTTGCCGGAGGGCAAGGGAATCCGGGAGAGCAGGGGTTGCGGTCAGACCGCAACCTTAGCGCAGTCGTCGGTGGCCGGGGGGGCAAGTGAATCCGGTTGGCGCAGGGGGTGAGAAAATGGCAGAAATAATTGAGAACAATGGTGAGCATGAACATAAACATGTTCACGAGCATGAGAATGGACATGGACATGAGCATGAACACGAGCATGAACACGAGCATGAGCATGGGTACGAACACGAACACGAGCATGAGCATGGGCACGAACACGAACATGGGAATAAACACGAGCACGGATGTGAACATGAACACGAGCATGAACACGAGCATGAGCATGGGTGCGAACACGAACACGAGCATGAACATGATCACGAACACGAACATGGGTGCGGGTGTGCCCATGACCATGTGCATCCCCATGACCATGTGCATAGCCATGGGGATGGGCAAACCATCGACAAAACCAAGGCGATGCTGGGGTATCTGATCGCCCACAACCGGGATCATGCCGGGGAGCTGGAGGGCATTGCCAAAAAACTGGACGAGGCGGGGTTTGGCGCAGCTGCGGCGAAAATCCGCGATGGCGTGGCACAGATCAGCGCCGGGAACGAGATCGTCGGGGCGGCTGCGGAGATGATCCCGTAGCGGACATTTGCGACCCGGGATAGACGGGGAATGGGGTGAGACTATGTGCCTTTGTACTGTGTATCGGGCGGCCAAGAACCACCGAAATGAACTGATAAACGAACTGATCGGGGAGGGGATAGCGGAAATCTCCATCGGGGAAGGGAAAGTCACTCTGACCGACATCATCGGGTGCAAAACCGAGGTCGATGGGATGCTGAGCAAGATTGATCTGGTGGGCAACACTGTCATAGTGGCATCCGGAGGGCTGGGATGAACGCCGGAGTGATGGATACTCAAATACACAAACTGCCGCAAGGCGGGTGAATCCATAGTTCCAAAATATGCGGATGCGAAGAGCCGCCCGTTTTTCGCAAGTGCATGTCCTGCATGGGACAAACCAACTGCCTTAGGTTTGTCAGGCGCCGACAAGCCAAGGGATCGGTTGTTTGTTGCATAGTTGCATTGTTTCATAGACGTTTTGCGTGTGAAGGAGGAGGTTATGGCAACACCGAACAGAAACAACCCCTACAATTTCGACGAGTTCCTGGAACTGCGGGACAAGATCGACTACTATGCGGACGACGAGTTCGCACAGAAAGTCGTCAAGTATTTTGCCAGGGAAGACTTTGACAGGGTGGACAAAGAAGTGCGCGAGATGTCCAAACTGGCTTCCAATTCGTGGCGGAGGACCTCTGATGCGATAGCCCGCCCCGAGGAGCGGCCGTACATCGTGCATTACAACGGCCAGCACAACCGCATCGACCGTATCGTCAGGCCGGCAAACATGCTGGCGATGGAAAAAGAGGTGTATGGCCAGGCATTCTTCTCCAAGAGAACCCACCAGTGGACACGTATCACCAAGCAGTTTTTGATCCACCAGAACGGCGAGACCGGGCTGACCTGCCCCATCGTGTGCACGGAAGGCATCGTGGAGGCGATCCGCAAGCTGGGCGCCGACAGGCCTGAAGTGGAGCAGATACTGGAGCACGTCGCCGAGGGGAAAGACGGCGATTTCGCCATCGGCTCCCAGTTCATCACAGAGATCCAGGGTGGGTCGGACGTCCCGTCCAACTGCATGGAGGCCATCAAGCAGGAAGACGGCAGCTACCGCCTGTATGGGACCAAGTATTTCTGCTCCGCCTGCCATGCAGACTACTCCATGGTCACGGCGGTCCCACAGGGCCAGGAAAAACCCGCTTTGTTCGTGATGCCCATGTGGCTGCCCGGGAACAAAGAAAAGGAGATCCGCAACAGCTACACCATCGACCACATCAAATGGAAGATAGGCACCTGCGAGCTGCCGACATGCGAATTGACGTTCAACGGGTCTGTCGCATATGCCGTGGGCCCGCTGAACAAGGGCGTAGGCAACCTGGTGGGTATCATCCTCACGAAGTCGCGCCTGGTGGTGGGCCTGGGCAGCGCCGCCGACATGGCGCGCGCTCAGCGGGAAGCACGCCTGTACGCCGGGTGGCGCACCGCTTTCGAGCAGCCCATCGGCGATTTCGCCATGGTGGCCAATCTGCTCAAAAAGATCGAGCATGCCTACAAACGCACACTGGCAGGGGCCTATAAGATCTACCGGGACTACGAGGGTTCCTGGGGCAAGGATTTCATCGCCAAATCCGAAGAGCACAGGCGCCTGAACTGGGTCGCCAGGGAAGTGGTGCTGATGCAGAAAGTCACGGGCGCATGGGACACCACCGACGTGATCCGGGATGCGATGTCCGTCTTTGGCGGGTTCGGCGCCATCGAAGAGGCCACATCTCTGCCGCGCCTGTACCGCGACTCCGCCGTGAACGAACTGTGGGAAGGGCCCAGGAACGTGCTGCTCGCCCAGATGTACCGCGACATCCAGAACGCCGAGCCTTGGTTCCCGGTCCATGAGTTCGTGGGCGAAGTGCTGAAGGGCTGGAAGCAGGACGAGATCGACAAATTCGCCAAGGAACTGAAAGAAATCGTGGACTACGGCGACCTGGACAAGTCCGACGAGAAGACCATGGAGATGGCCGCGCGCTACGACAAATTCGTGGGCGATTTCACACATGCCTACCAGGAGTTGGCGTTGGCTAATGTAGAGGGGCGGATCAAGGAAGACGCTTTGCTGTGGAGGTAAGGCGGCCGAGACTCTGACATGCAGAGTCAGGAGCAGACGCAGACGCAGATGCAATCACAGACGCAGATGCAAATGCAAATGCAAATGCAAATGCAAATGCAAATGCAAATGCAAATGCAAATGCAGAGGAAGACACAAACACGAACATGATTCAATACTGCTTGGATGCCATGTGCCGGAAGTTTCGGCACATGGCGTTTTTCTTTCCCATTATTTTCGGTGGGATAATCCGATGTGAGATCATGACGAAGCCATGGGAGGAGCTGTGTTATTCGCCCTCATTATTTTCGGTGGGATAATCCGAGGTGGGATTATGACGAAGCCATGGGAGGAGCTGTGTTTTCGCCCTCATTATTTTCGGTGGGATAATCCGATGTGAGATCATGACGAAGCCATGGGAGGAGCTGTGTTATTCGCCCTCATTATTTTCGGTGGGATAATTCCAATATGTGCTTGAAATATTGCGACATTTTTAGTAGAATGTAGGAAAACCTTTTGAAGGAGGAGCGTGTATGAACGTCTATGGGACCAAACAGATTCGCAATGTGATATTGCTGGGGCATGGTGGTGCGGGGAAAACCACCGTGGCAGAGGCCCTGGCGTTTGTCACGGGGGTTACGAAGCGTATGGGAAAGGTCGTGGATGGGAACACCATCAGCGATTACGATAAAGAAGAGATCAAGCGGCAGTTTTCGATTTCCACCACCCTCGTCCCCTTGGAGTACCAAGGCGAGGCCGGTCCGATCAAGATCAATCTGCTGGACACCCCGGGGTATTTCGACTTCGTGGGCGAGGTGGAGGAGGCCGTCAGCGTGGCGGATGCCGCGGTGATCGTGGTCAACTGCAAGGCAGGAATCGAGGTGGGTACCGAGAAAGCCTGGGAGCTGTGCGAGAAATATAAACTCCCGCGGCTGTTTTTCGTCACCAACATGGATGACGACCAGGCCAGCTACAGGGAGCTGATCCTGAAACTGGAAAAGGAGTTCGGGAGCAGGATCGCACCGTTCCAGTTGCCCATCAGGGAAAATGAGAAGTTCGTGGGCTACGTGAACGTGGTGAAGATGGCGGGCCGCCGGTTCACCACCAATAGCGACTACGAAGAATGCCCCATCCCGGACTATTCCCAGGAAAACCTCAAAAAGGTCCGCAATGCGCTGCTTGAGGCGGTGGCGCAGACCAGCGAGGAGTTCATGGAGCGTTTCTTCGCCGAGGAAGAGTTCACCCAGGAGGAGATTTCCACCGTTTTGCGGGAGAGCGTGTCCGACTCTGAGATCGTCCCGGTACTCATGGGCTCCGGCATCAACTGCCAGGGGTTCAAGGGGCTGCTGCAGGCCATTGACAAGTATTTCCCGTCACCTGATAAATACGAATGTGTAGGTGTGGACACGTCCACCGGCGAGCGGTTCACCGCCAAGTACAATGACGACGTTTCCCTGTCTGCCCGTGTGTTCAAGACCATCGTGGACCCCTTCATCGGGAAGTATTCCCTGCTGAAGATCTGCACCGGCACGCTGAAACCCGACTCCACGATTTACAATGTCAACAAAGAGACGGAGGAGCGCTCCGGAAAGATCTTCGTGCTCCGCGGCAAGGAAGCCATAGAGGTGCCCGAACTCCATGCAGGCGACATCGGCGCGGTGGCGAAGCTGAATGTGACACAGACTGGGGATACCATCGCACTGCGCAGCGCACCCATCGTTTACCATGGGCCGGCCATGTCCACGCCTTATACCTATTTGCGCTACAAGACGGTGAACAAGGGCGACGACGACAAGGTGTCCACCGGGCTTGCCAAGCTCATGGAAGAAGACTTGACCCTGAAAGCGGTGAACGACAAGGAAAACCGCCAGCTGTTGCTGTACGGCATCGGCGAACAGCAGCTGGAGGTGGCGGTGAGCAAACTGGCCAACCGCTACAAAGTGGAAGTGACATTGGAAAAACCCAAAGTGGCTTTCCGGGAGACCATCAAGAAGAAAGTGTCCGTCCAGGGCAAACACAAAAAGCAGTCCGGCGGCCATGGGCAGTATGGCGACGTGCGCATGGACTTCGAGCCCTCCGGGGACCTGGAAACGCCCTATGTCTTTGAGGAAAAAGTGTTCGGGGGTTCTGTGCCCCGCAACTATTTCCCCGCAGTGGAAAAGGGCCTGCAGGACTGCGTCCTGAAAGGGCCGTTGGCCGCATACCCCGTGGTGGGCGTGAAGGCAACCCTCACCGATGGTTCCTACCACCCGGTGGATTCTTCCGAGATGGCGTTCAAATTGGCGACGATACTGGCATTCAAGAAAGGTTTCATGGATGCGGGGCCGGTGTTGCTGGAACCCATTGTGACGCTGAAAGTCACCGTGCCGGACAGATTCACCGGCGACGTGATGGGCGATCTGAACCGCCGCAGGGGGCGGGTGCTGGGGATGAATTCCGACCATCATGGGAAACAGGTCGTGGAGGCTGAGGTGCCTATGCTGGAACTGTTCGGGTACAATACCGACCTGCGTTCCATGACGGGGGGTATCGGGCTGTTCGCCTACGAATTCGCCCGCTATGAACAGGCGCCCGCTGACATACAGAAGAGAGAAGTGGAAGCCCGGGCTTCCGCTGTGGAGCAAGTGGAAGAATAAGGGTGAATCGGGCGGGGGTGGCGCATATGCGGCCATCCCTGCCGTTTCTTTCCGCCATAATAACCTCCTTTCCGCCGCTGACGCCGGCGGCACAAAGAGTGATGAAAGAAGTTGCGTGGTTCTTTCACACGAAGAAAGTGCGAGAGAAAGTGCAAGAGAGAGTGCAAGAGAAAGTGAAAGAGAAAGAGACAGAGTAAGAGATAGAGGCAGGGTAAGAGGCAGAGAAAGAGTAAGAGTAAGAGGCAGGGGAAGAGGGAAAGGAAGAGAAAGAGAAAAAGGAAGAGGGAAAGAAAGAGACAGAGGAAGCGGAAAAGGAAGAGGCAGAGGAAGAGGAAGAGGAAGAAGCGGAGAAAGAGGCAGAGAAAGAGTAAGAGGCAGAGAAAGAGCAAGAGGCTGAGGCCGAGAAGAGACAGAGACAGAGGCAGAGGCAGAGAAGAGACAGAGACAGAGGCAGAGAAAGAGAAAGAGAAAGAGAAAGAGGAAGAGTAAGAGAAAGAGAAAGAGAAAGAGTTAGAGTTAGAGCAAGAGGAGAAGGAAGCGGACAGGGAAAGAGCGCAAGAAAGGGACAGGAGAGGGATTATATTGGGAAACAGGGGAATTGCAGAGAATACCACTCAAGCGGGGGGCGGGCTGTCCGGCAATGCGCTTAAGATCATTGCGATCATCGCCATGACCATCGACCATTTGACTTGGCTGTTGTTGCCGGGTTTCAGGACCGACCCGCTGACGATCTTGCTGCATGTGATAGGGAGGCTCACCGCCCCCATCATGATGTATTTCATCGCCGAGGGGTATTTCCACACTCGCGCCCTGAAGAAGTATGTGGGCCGAATGCTTGCATTTGCGGTGGTGTCGCATTTCGCATATCAGCTCCTTTTCGGCGACACGTTCAATTTCCTGCCGGGTATCCCCCAGACCAGTGTGCTGTGGCCCTTTGCCATGGGCTTGCTGGCGCTGTGGCTCGACCAGTGCGAAAACCCGAAGCTCAAGCGCTGGCACCGGTTCATCCTGATATGGATATGCCTGATCCTGGCGTTCCCCGCGGATTGGAGCATGCCTGCGGCGGTGACTATACTGTACATGGGCAGGAACCGGGGCAATTTCCGCAAGCAGATGACGTATCTGGTCATTTGGATCGCCACATATTCGGCGGTGTATTTCTTCTTTATCGACAGGGTGTACGGCATCCTGCAGATGACGGTGGTATTTGCGATCCCGCTCTTGTCGCTGTACAACAACACCAGGGGCAAGTGGAAAGGGATGAAGTATTTCTTTTACGTATATTACCCTGCCCACATGGCCATACTGGGTTTGATTCGGATATATGTGTTGCGGCATTGAGGGAGCCAGACAGCGGGAACATGCAGTAACCCACCGTACCCCACCGTTTGGGGTTGATTCGGATATATATGTTGCGGCATTGAGGGAGCCAGACAGCGGGAACATGCAGTAACCCACCGTACCCCACCGTTTGGGTTTGATTCGGATATATGTGTTGCGGCATTGGGTGTGCGTGAGGCGCAAATTATATCTGCTGGTCACGTTGATTTTCTGTAGAAAATGGTATAGAATGGAAAGGGGATATCTGATGGCTGCTGCAAAGAGTTCGGCGACTGATACGAAAGCCACCGCCAAGAAGACCACAACAGACAAAAAAGTGACGGCGAAGCCTGCCGCGACCGACAAGAAAGTGACGGCAAAGCCTGCCGCGACCGACAAGAAAGTGACTGCGAAACCTGCGGCTGATACCGCAAAAAAGACCGTTTCGACCGACAAGAAGACCACTTCGAAACCTGCGACCACGGAAAAAAAGACAACTGCCAAACCTGCAGCCACATCCGCAAGCACATCTAACAAGACAGACAGCAAGACGGAGAAAAAGACGACGAAGAAGCCTGCGAAGAAGCCGGCATCCACATCGACGGCATCTGGGGTCCTCCCTGCCGCCATAGGCAACATGACGGTCCAGGAGGTATTGGACAACCCGGTGATGAAACAAGCGCTGGACAAACACTTGCCGAACCTGGAGAAAAACCCTGTTTTCATGCTCATAAGGGGCATGAAGGTGGAGTCGGTGATGGACATGCTGCCGATTCAGGAGTTCAAAGACAAATTCGCGAGTTTCCTGAAAGAACTGGCGGAGCCGTGACGGAAGTCCGGCCGCTATGTGGTATCAAACATGTTCCGTTCCGCAACGAGGCGAGCGCGGAGCCGTGACGGAAGTCCGGCCGCTATGTGGTATCAAAACGGTCGTCGGTTCCCGAAGAAACCATTGGCCATTGATGTAAACGGAGGTGTTGTAGGCGGGTTGGGTTGCGCGGTATTCCCGAAAGGATCAGGGTATCTGTGAGAAAAGCAGATTGCTGAGATATGAGAAGCGAAGGAGATGAGAGAGTATGGCTACAACCAAGAAAGTGACGCAGGTCAAATCAGACAAACCCAAAGCATCGGGCGGCACATCCGGGCGGGTGTTCACACCCACGCCGGAACACAAGTCCCAAGCGACTACCCGGCGGATACTGGCATTCGTATGCTGGATAGTGGCCATAGCGGCGGAAGTGGGGGCGATCTTCCAGGTGCTGCGCTTTGCCACCAAGCGGCTGATCCCGGCCCTGGACCCCTTTGTGCTGATCATCATCCTCATCGTGGTGGATGTGATCCTTGCCATCGTCGGGTCGATGTGCTGGAAAAAGGCGAACCGGCTGGATCCGCCCTCGGAGCGCAACAAAGCGCTGTTCATCACCCAGAGCGAGCTGGGTGTGCTGATGACCGCCATCGCATTCATCCCATTGATCGTGCTGATATTCATGAGCAAGGACATCAAGGGCAAACAGAAAGGCATCTTGGGGGGCATCGCCGTGGTGGCGTTCCTGGTCGCGGGGTTCGCCAGTGCGGACTACAGCCCGGTTTCCCAGGAACAGTATGCGGCTGAGACCAGCATCGTCAATGCGTTTACCGGCAAGGACGAGGTGTACTGGACCAAATCCGGCACCAAGTACCACCTGTATGACAACTGCTACACCATCAACACGGACAAGACAGACGAGATCTTCACGGGGACGGTGGCGGATGCACATGCGGACAAGAACATCACAGAGCTGTGCAAGATCTGTGAGTCAAATGCCCGCAAGGATCCGGAGATGCCGGCTTCCCAGTTGACGGACGAGCAGATCAATGCGATCTTGGAACATGCGACGGCTGCAGTGCAGTAGGACGCACATATCAGCGTCATCGCACAGCTTGGCGCAGCGACGGCAACATTACAATGAGTCGTGCGATGATGTAGTCGCAGCCGGCGCCGGACAACTGCAGTGCAATGAGTCATGTACCCGATGAAGTAGTCGCAGCCGGCGCCGCGACCAATAGACCAACGCCCCCACCCGGACTCAGGGTGGGGGTTTTGTGGTTTGCGGGTCACTCCTCTTCGTCCGGATCCAGCTCTAAGAGTGCGATTTCCACGGAGGTGTCGGCCAGCGCCCCTTGGGTGTCGGTGAGTTCCTCCACGCCCCGCAGGGCCTTGTTGATCTGGCGGGTCCTGACGCCAACAATCTGCTCGATGGTGTGGTCGGCGGTCTGGAGCTGTTTGTGGGCCTGGTCCAGCATCTTGCCGAACTCGCCGAACTGCTTTTTGACGGATCGGAGTGTGTCCCACACTTCCTGGGAACGCTGCTCGATGGCCAGGGTCTTGAACCCCATCTGCAGTGATGCAAGGAAAGCCGAGAGGGTGGTGGCGCCCACCGCCGTGACCTTGTATTTGTCCCGGAGTTCCTCGAAGAGCTTCACATTTTGGACCACTTCGGCGTACAGCCCCTCTGTGGGCAAGAAAAGCAGCGCGAAGTCCGTGGTTTTGGGCGGTGAGATGTATTTGTCCCGGATGTCCTTGGCTTCGCCCAGGATGCGTGTGAAAAGGGCCTTGCGGGCGGCTTTGATTTCTTCTTTGTCCTGGGCATCCAGCAGGCGGGCGTAGTCCTCGATGGGGAACTTGCTGTCGATGGGCAGGAGCAGGGGTTCCTCGCCGTTGCCAGGGAGTTTGATGGCGAACTCCACGCGCTTGCCGCCGGTGATCTCCACATTGGTGTCGTACTGGCCCGGCGCCAGGATGTCCTCCAGGAGTTTTTCCAGGCGCACTTCGCCGTAGGTGCCCCGCTCCTTGACGTTGATGAGGGCATTTTTCAGGCTCTTGGTGTCGGCGGCGAGGGCTTTCATCTCGCCCAGTCCCTGCCCGACGCTCTCCAGCTGTTTGCTGACCAGTTCGAAGGACTGTGCCAGGCGGGTTTCCAGCGTCTTTTGGAGTTTCTCGTCCACCACGCCCTGCATCTGTTCCAGCCGTTTCTCGTTGCTCTCCTGGAGGGACTTCATGCGGCTTTCCAGGGTGGTATTGACTTTCTCGATGTTTTCTGTGTTCCCGCGCTGGATCGCCATGAGGCGGGCATCCACCTGCTCGCTGAATTCCCGGAGTTTCTTGCTTTGTTCCTCCCGGTTAGACTGGAGGGTTTTTTGAGTCTGTTCTTGGATAGCCGACAGGCGGGTGTCCAGCTGGCCGGAAAACTTGCTTAGCTGTTCGTTCGTTTCGGTGCGGTTGGTCTGGAGGGTGGCGGTGACACCGGCACCCAGTTTGTCGACTTGAAGCTGGAATTCCTGCATTTGTTTTGACTGTTCTTCCCGGCTGGACTGGAGGGTGCGCTGGGTCTGCTCCTGGATGGCGGAGAGACGCATGTCCAACTGGGCGGAGAATTTGGCCAGCTGTTCGTTTGTTTCTGTGCGGCTTCCCTGGAGTGTGGTCGTGACGCCGGAGCTTAGGGCATCCACCTGGAAGCGGAATTCTTGCATCTGTTTCGACTGTTCCTCGCGGCTTCCCTGAAGGGTGGCTTGGACGCTTTCCTGGATCACGCCAAAGCGCCGAAACTGCTCCGTGGCGCCTTGGGAAAGCTGCCTGGCCACACTGTCGCGCTGCTCGTCAGCGCTGCGTCTCAAGAGTTCGGTCACTTCGTCGAGGCCGGCCTTCCTCATCCCGACGATCTGCAGGATGACGACCACCACCAAAAGAACGATGATAGCGGCGCCGATGATGGTTGCGATGTCCATGTTGCCTCCTTTGTGCTGCTGACATTCCCGATGCCGCTGATGTCGCAGACATTACGCATAAGCACTGCTCCACCAACTATACAACGCGCATTCGACATTGGTCTCAACTCTGCGCAAGATTTGGTCGGTAGCAATAGCACCCCAAGGGGTATCGCTGCGGTCATCAGTCGGTCTTGTCCCACACGCCCCAATCACTCTTCAGGCGTTCACCGTTATTCCTGACGGTAAAGTCCATTTCCCTGGAAAAAGGGAACTCGTCGTCAGGCTGGTTTTCAAAATACTTGAGTACAGCGGATGAGTCTTCAATGTCGATGCCTTCTTCTTTCAATATCTCGCGGAATTCCCTTTTCAAGGATTCGACATCGGTGAACGACAGTTCCAACAAGGTTCCTTCGAGTTCATAGTGGCCCAGGAAAACACCCCATGCGCTGTCGCGGTATTCGAAATCTGTGCCGCTCACGAACTCCAGGGAACATTTGAATGATTGTTCCTCATCCCAGTCTGCCGGTTTCTCGCCTTCGAAGGTGTAGGCATAGGTGATCGTTATCTCGTATTTGTTACCCATCACTGGATTCTCGGGGAGATTGTTTTTGGGTCCGATGATTCCGCAGGCAGATAAACCGGTTGCCAACAAAATGGCGAGTATTGCCGGGTGGATCTTAATGGACATGATTGTCACACTCCTGTTCATTGAATGGGCAACAGCCCTTGATAGATACGTCCATTCTGGCACAATTCCATTTGTCTGTCAACAGGATTTTGCTCTTAGCAAATTGCTGGGCTTAACCCTTGCATAACATTCGAACTTTGGTTATAATGGGCGTGAATAGCAAGGCAAAGATGGGGATGGCGGTGACGGGGGGATGGCGTCGGGCTAATAAATGAGGAGAAAACGAGATGAAGAATGTGATCGGGATAGTGTTGGCGTTTATGGTGGCTTTCTCGGCCGTGGGCTGCGGGAGCGGGGGCGGGCTGCCTGATGGCACGTACAAAGCGTATGCGGTGACGGTGCCTGGGGTGGGGCGGCAGGAAATCGGCGGGCTGCTGGACCTGTACGGGCTGTATTCAATAGAAGTCAAAGGCGACAAGATGACATTCAAGTCTTTTGGCGTTTCCATGAGCGCGAACTACACCTACAAGAAAGGCTCCCTGACGTTCAAGGAAACGGCGGACAAGGTGAGTTTTGACATCACATACGACGACGGCATCCTGTATTGGACCATCAGCGATGGCATAGTGTTGGAAATGAAGAGGGAGTGACGAAAACCACCGGGGCAGATGATCCAGGGTTCGAATGGCGGCAAAGCGCCTGGGATGGTACATTGTAAAAGGGCTGCCCGCTGCGGGCAGCCCTTCCGGGTTGATTAAGTGTGGTCACTGGTTCAGAAGGTCGTTTATGCCGGCCAGCGGGGCGATGAGTTCCCAGCCGCTGGGGTTGGCGTCGGACTTGGGCACGACTTTGGACAGGTTCATCTCCTGGGTGCCCAGGCGTTTGCCGTCGGAGTAGTCGATGTACCCGCCGAAGGGGTTCTTCACCGGGCCGCCGTTTTGCAGGGCGTCCATGTAGGTCTCCCAGGACACTTCCTTGCCTTCAAGGCGGCGCAGGCCCTCGCAGAAGAAGCTGCCGGCGATCCAGCCCGTCTGGGCGTAGGTGTTGTTGGCGTATTCGTCGGGGGCCCATTTCTGGTAGGCTTCCAGGACCGTGGGGTCGTCATAGGCCACCCAGCCCAGCCCGTACACGTCGAACTTGCCCTGTATCTCGGTGGAGACCGCATCGGACATGGCGCTGGAAACGTTCACGTAGGTGGTGATGCAGTCCTTGTTCACGCTCTGGTTGGCCAGCTCCTTGACGATGGTGGGCATGGTGCCCTGGATGGAGGCGACGATGATGAAGTCGACGTTGGCGTTCTTGATGGAGGTGACGGCTGCGGAGACGTCGGCCGCGCCCGCGGCCACCTGGGCGTCCACCACTTCCACGTTGCCCAGGGCTTTGATCTGCTCGGTGGCGCCTTTGTACAGGTCGGAGCCTGCGTCGTCGTTGGTGTGGATGATGCCGATCTTCTTGGCCCCGAATTTACCCACACCGTAGGCGACCATGATCTTGCCCTCGGTGCGGTAAATGGGCTGCACCGGGAAGATGTTGTAGCCTTCCTCGTTGGTGGTGGCGTGGTCGGCGTAGAGCTGGCCGATGCCGGTGGCGAAGTACACCGCCGGGATGCCGTATTCTTTCAGGTCATCCACCGTGGCGGCCACCACCGGGGTGCCGAAATGCCCCACGATGGCAAATACTTTCGCATCTTCCACCAGGTTGGCCAGTGCGGCCTTGCCTTTGGCGGGGTCAAACTCGTCGTCGGTGATGTGGTTGAATGTGACCTTGCGGCCGTCGATGCCGCCTGCGTCGTTTACCATGTCGAAATATGCCTGGATGCCGGCGATGAATGGCACGCCCACGGGCGCATAGGCGCCGGAGGTGGCGGCGGAGTTGCCGACGATGACTTCTGTGTCAGTGATGCCCTGGCCGGTTGACTTTTTGCCTGTGGCCGCCGGGGCCGCCGTGGCGGCGGGGGCCGGCGCCTCGCTTGCGGCGGGTGCAGCGCTGGCGGCAGGCGCGGCTGTGGTGGACGTGGCAGCGCCCGAACCACAACCGGCCAGCGTCATGGCGCCAAAGCACACGGCGCCGAGCAATGCGACCCATTTCTTCGTGTTCTTGTTCATGAGAACCTCCCTTTTTGATGTTGCGAATTTTTTTGGTGTTGCTTTGTTTTTGTTGCTTTGATCTCCATATATCTTCTCAATGCCTTATGGCACAGAACATTTGAGAAATCTTTTCTGCTGTCAGTGGGCAGCGGCGGCGATACAAATGTGACGCTTATGGCATAGTACATTTGAGAAATCTTTCGGACTTGCCGAAGGGGGATCGCGGCGGAGTGACTTGTAACCATCAGGCGCTCCCCAGGTATGCTTCCACCAGGCGCGTGTCCTTGATGAGCGTCGCCGCCTCGCCGTGCATGTTGATCTCCCCCACTTCCAGCACGTATCCGTAGTCGGCGATCTTCAGTGTCTGTAGGGCGTTTTGCTCCACGATGACCACGGTGGTGCCTTCTTTCTGGATCTCGCTGATGATGGTGAAAATGTCCCTCACCACCAGTGGGGCCAGCCCCAGGGACGGCTCATCCAGCAAAAGCACCTTGGGGTTCGCCATCAGCGCCCGGGCGATGGCAAGCATCTGCAGCTCGCCGCCGGACAGGGTATAGCTGAGCTGTTTTTTGCGTTCCCGGAGCCTGGGGAAGTAATGGTAGCAACGGTCGAAGGCCTTTGCGATCCGGGACTTGTCGCTGACCACGAATGCGCCGACTTTCAGGTTTTCCTCCACCGTAAGGTCGCCGAAGATCTGGCGGCCCTCAGGCGACTGGGAGATGCCCAGTGCGGTGATCTTCTCCGCGTCCATCTGGGTGATGTCCTGCCCATAGTATGTGATGGTGCCGGATGCGGGGCGGATCAGGCCGGAGATGGTGCGCAACGTGCTGGTCTTGCCGGCGCCATTGGCGCCCAGGAGGGCCACCACGCTGCCTTCCGGCACTGTGATATCGATGCCCTTGACAGCCTCGATGGCGCCGTATCGGATATGCAAATCCCGTATTTCCAGAGCATGTGTAGACATATTCACCTCGATTCTGCTGTCTGTGCGTCGGCATCTGCAGCCGAAGATAGTGCTGCGAACGCAACCTATTCTTCCTCCCCCAAATACGCCTCTTGCACCAGCTTGTTTTTCTGGATCTCGGCGGGCACGTCGCAGGCCAGGAACTTTCCGAAGGAGATGGCGCAGATGCGGTCGCATATCCCCATCACCAGGCGCATGTCGTGCTCCACCAGGAGGATGGTGGCGTTGTAGGCGTCGCGGATCTTGCGGATGATGGCCGCCAGGTCCATGGTCTCGGTGTCGTTGAGCCCTGCGGCAGGCTCGTCCAGGATGATGAGCTTAGAGTTGCCGATGATGGCCCGGGCCAGCTCCACCTTTTTCAGGATCCCGTATGGCTGCCCGCCGGCCTTTTCGTCCTTGCGGTCGGCGATTTCCAGAAACTCCAGCACGTCCGTGGCTTTCTGCTTGAACGCGGCCTCTTCCCGCACCGCCCCCGGGAGTTTCAGGGCCTGGGAGAGGATGCTGGATTTGAAATCGATGTGGGCGCCCACCAGCACATTGTCCAGAAGGGACAGTTCCTTGATGACTTCCACATTTTGGAAAGTACGCACAAGCCCATGGCGGATGACGTTGTGCACCGGGACGCCCACCAGGTTGATCACCTGGTTTTTGTTGTCCCGGAAATAGACGGCCCCGGCGGTGGGTTTGTAAAACTGGGTGATGCAGTTGAACACCGTGGTCTTGCCGGCGCCATTGGGCCCGATGAGGCCGAAAATCTCTTTGTCCCGTACGGTGAAAGACAGGTCGTCCACGGCCTTCAGGCCTCCGAAATGGATGGACAGGTGGTCTATCTTCAATGTCTCGCCGTCTTTCAGGATGGCTTCGTTCTGGCTCATTTGCTCACCCCCTCGCCGGAATCGGCGCCCGGCCGGATGGCCGCGTCCCCTTGGGCCGGCGCCGGTGACTGTGCAGCGCCGGATGGGGACCCCGGCGTGCGGGTGTCGGCTTGGGTGGACGCGCCTTTGGGGCCTGTCCCCGCGCCGGAGGCGATCATCGCCATGGCCTTGGCTTTCAGGGTGTTCCCGATGCCCGCCAGGCCGTTGGGGTAGAACATGATCACCACGATGATGAGGATGCCGTTGAAGATGTAGGGCACGCCGCTGATCTTGCCGATGATGGGCAGGTTTTTCAGGATCAGGTCAGGCACCGCCCACACCACGAATGCGCCGATCACCGTGCCGTAGATGGAGCGCATCCCGCCGATGACCACCGCCGCCAGCACATACAGGGAGAGGTTGATGTTCCACACGCTGGGGTAGGTGAACTTGATGAAGAATGCGTAGAGCGCGCCGCCCAGGCCCGCATAGGCCGTGGCCAGCGCGAATGAGATCAGGCGGTACTTGAGCAGGTTCACGCCCATGGCCGCCGCCGCCACCTCGCTGCCCCGCATGGCGTGGAACGCACGGCCCATCTGGCCGTTCACCAGGTTATAGGTGAGCATCATGATGAGCACCAGCACCACCACCAGGAGGATGTAGGTGGTGAGCCTGTCCAGCTGGAAACCGAAGAGGTTCGGGTAGGAGGCCTTTTTGCCCTGCATGCCGCCGGTGAGCTCCTCCGCCTCCTCGAAGGTCTTGAGCAGAATCTCGGAAACGCAGAGGGTGGCGATGGCCAGGTAGATCCCCTCGATGCGCAGCGACACGAAGCCGATGACCACGCCGAAGAGCGTGGGCACGATGATGGCAATGAGCAGCGCGCCCCAGAAGGAGATGTCCATGTCAGAGGTGAAATACGCCGCCAGGTAGGAACCGAACCCCATGAACCCGGCGGTGCCAAGGGTAATCAGCCCGGAGTAGCCCAAAAGCAGGTTCAGCCCCAGCGCGACCACCGCGTAGATCAGCACATTGCCAAGGTAGCCCAGGGTGCTGGCTTTGATGATCCCCAGGGACTGGGATGCGCCGATGAGGCCCAGCGCTACCCCGAAGAGGATGAATTTGAAATATACATTGCCCAACAGGGTTGGCTGCGGGCCGGACGCCGCCGCCTGGCTGGTTTCGGGCCGGGGCCCGTGGGGGTTGACGGCCTGTGTGGCCTGTTTCATATTTGGTTGATTGTTCATCCCGTGCACCTCTATACTTTCTTTATCAGTTTCTTACCAACGATGCCATTGGGCCGGATGATAAGAAAGATAAGAATCAGCAGGTACATGATCTGCCCGCCCCATGTGGAACTGACGTAATAGATAAGGAAGTTGTTCACGATGCCGATGATGTAGGCGCCCAGCACCGGCCCGTAGAATGTCTGGAACCCGCCCAGCACGCATGCGAAGAGCGCATTGACCTGCACCGGGTTCATGAGGGAAACGGTGACTGTGGTGGCCGGCGCGATCATCACGCCGCTGAGCAGGCCCAGCACCCCGGCCAGGGCCCAGGCCACCAGCGTGACCTGCCTGGTGGGGACGCCCATGAGCCTCGCGGTGTCTTCATTGGACGCGGTGGTGCGCACGGCCAGCCCCATCTTGGTCTTCTGGAGCACGTAGAAGAGCACCGCGGTGATGGCCAGCCCCATGACGATGTTCAGGATGGCGTTGTAGGAGATGGCCGCGTTGCCGATGAGGATGTCGCCGGTGTTCAGGAACTTCGGCAAAAGCAGCGGGTCGGACCCGAAGAGGATCGGGGCCAGCCCCAGGAAAATCATGATCAGCCCCAGCGTCACGATCTCTTTCGCGACGTTGGAGGCTTTGCGCATGCGCCGCACCACCAGCAGGTCCACCAGGAAACCCATGACGATGGCCACCAGGACGCCTGCCAGGGTAGCCGTCACCAGCGGGATGTGGAGCCTGGCCAGCAGGTACGCCACGGCGAACGTGGAGAACATCCCCATGGAGCCCTGGGCGAAATGCATGACGAAACTGGTGCGGAACACGATGACGATCCCCAGCGCCGCCAAGGCGTACACCGATCCGGTTTCCAAGCTGCGCATGAACAACTGTAACACAGTGGACAATTCGCTACCCATCGAAACCTCCTTAGTTGGTGGGGCATCCGCATCGGCTTTCGAACCGTGGCGCCAAGGCGTGCGCCGGGTGATGCCCGTGGTGTGACATTAGTGTCACATTTTGTCGAACTTTGCGATTGACAAATGTGTCATAAATCCTTGCCTGTACTCACTTTGCGGTGTTTTTTGGACTCCGTTTTGCCCCTCGCCCGCTTCCCCGGACCGACTGGCAAATTTCCATCGGCTCTGTTTGCTTGGGGCTATTATATTAGATATTTCAACAAAAATCAAGGGGTTTTTCAAATTTTTTTGCCAAATCGATAAAAATATTTTTTGAAAATGGAAAAAACCACTTGCACTTCCAGGCAAGTTAGTATATAATGGGCGAAAAGGTGACGAGGTTGTCACATATTGTTGGATTTTGAAAGTTACACAAGTGACACAATCCGACACGGTCGGACAGATTGCGACGCAATGCGCCACACATTATTGTAGAAACGGACACATTGCGACCCAAAGCGACATATGAGAAGAGTGCGGGGCGTGGTGTAGGCGCAGTGGACAGCGCAGTGGTGTAGGCGCAGTGGACAGCGCAGTGAACAGCGCGTGGTGTAGGCGCGGTGTAGGCGCAGTGAACAGCGCAGTGGTGTAGGCGCAGTGGACAGCGCAGTGAACAGCGCAGTGGTGTAGGCGCAGTGGACAGCGCAGTGAACAGCGCGTGGTGAAGGCGCAGTGGTATGCGCAGTGGACAGCGCAGTGTACCGCACCGGAGTCAGGTGGAACGGATGTTTGTTTGGGGCGGAATCGATAACAAAAGAAACAATAATAATAGAGTCAGGCATCAGCTGCCGTATGGGGTATGCCACCGTAAGGCGGCGCGAACCGTGGCAAGTAGTTGCAGGGCATAGGCCAAGGAGGGAGTGAACATGAAACCAACAGTGGGTGTCTTGGGTTACGGGCTTTACCTGCCGCAAACCTACATGACCGCCGCCCAGATCGCGGCGGCCACCAATGGCGTCTGGGCCGAGGCCGCCGTGGTGGAGAAACTGGGCATCATCAAAAAACCCATACCGGGGCCGGATGACGGCACCCAGGAGATGGGCGCAAGGGCGGCGCAGGATGCCATCGACCGCACGGGGCTCGACCCCAAGGAAATCGACGCCGTCATCTGCGTGGGGGAGGAATGGAAAGAATACCCCCTCACCACATCCGCGCTTTACATCCAGGAGAAAATCGGGGCCACCAATGCATGGGGCATCGACGTGGCCAACCGCTGCTGCACCACCTGCACCGCCATCAAGATGGCGAAAGACCTGATGATTGCGGACGACGACCTGAACACCGTGCTCATCGCGGGGGGGTACCGCAACGGCGACTTCGTGGACTACACCGACAAGGACATGAGCATGATGTACAACCTGGGCGCGGGCGCGGGCGCATTGATCCTCAAAAAGAACCTGGGCAGGAATGAGGTGCTGGGCTCCCACATCAAGGCCGACGGCAGTTTCGCCAGGGACGCGGGGGTTGAAATCGGCGGCATCGCCAAACCATTCACCCCGGACAACATCCAGGAGGGGTACAAGTCCCTGCGGCTGATGAACCCGGTGCATATGAAAGAGGGGCTGAACAAGGTCAGCGTCAGCAACTGGTACTACTGCATCGACGAGAGCCTGCGCAAGAGCGGCGGCCTCACCCGCAAGGACATCGGGTACCTGGCCATCCTGCATTTCAAGCGCAGCCAGCACGTGGGCATGGTGGCGGAGCTGGGCCTGACGCCGGAGCAGACCATTTACCTGGAAGACTATGGCCATATCGGCCAGATCGACCAGATCCTGTCGCTGGCCCTGGGGCTGGAGTCCGGAAAGATCAAGGACGGCACGGTGGTGACAATGATCGCGGCGGGCATCGGCTACGTGTGGGCGTCCACCTGCTTGAGGTGGGGGCCGAACCAGTATTGAAAGGAAGCGAATCCTATGTTTGACTACAGTGCAAAGAAGATCACGGTGGATCAGGCGCTTGGCATGGTGAAGGACTACGACAACGTGACCGTGGGCATGGCGGGGGCGGAACCCCTCCTGTTTTTGGGGAAGCTGCACACCATCGCCGACCGGGTGAAGGACGTGACCATCACCAGCTGCCTGAACACGGCTCCCGGGGAGTACCTCTCGGAGAAGTACCTGGAAAAGGCGTTCAAGCTGGACAGCTGGTTTTACTCGCCCACCCTGCGCAAGCTGCAGAAAACCGGGCGGGTGTCATACATTTCAAACCACCTGCATTATGCGGGTTCCAAGCGCAACGCGTACAAGAAGACCAATGTCTTCATCGGTTCCGCATCCATGCCGGACGAGAACGGGCGCATACATTTTTCCCTGGGCAATGTATATGAAGAGGAGATCGCCAAGGCGGCGGATGTGGTGATCCTGGAGATCAGCCCCAATATCCCCCTGTGCCATGGCCAGAACTACCTGGAGTGGGACGAGGTGGACCATGTGATCGAGGCGGACTATTTCCTGCCCACCATACCGGACGTGCCGCCCAATGAAAAGGACCTGGTTATCGGGCGCATCATCGCCGACCACATCAATGACGGGGACTGCATACAGGTGGGCATCGGTGGCATCCCCAATGCGGTGTGCGAGTCCCTGACAGGGAAACGGGACCTGGGGGTCCACACGGAGATGATGACCACGGGCATCATGCGGCTGATGAAGATGGGCGTGGTCACCGGGAAGAAGAAGCAGCGCGACGTGGGGAAGGTGGTGTGCGCATTCGCCCTGGGCAGCCAGGAGATGTACGAGTTCATGGACGACAACCCGGACATCATCACCGGCCGGGGCAGCGAGGTGAACGACCCATATATCATCGCGGGCAACGACAACCAGGTGAGCATCAACACGTCGGTGGAAATAGACTTCACCGGGCAGTGCTGCTCGGAGAGCATCGGCACCATGCAGATCTCCGGCACCGGCGGCCAGTCGGACACCGCCGTGGGCGCGCAGATGAGCAAGAACGGCAGGAGCTTCATCGCGCTGTATTCCACGGCGTCGGTGAAGGACAAAGCCACCGGGGAAGTCACCGAGGTGAGCAAGATCGTCCCCACCCTGAATGTGGGCGCGGCCGTGTCCCTGAGCCGCAACGACGTGGACTGGGTGGTGACGGAGTACGGCGCGGTGCACCTGAAAGGCACATCCGTCCATGACAGGACACTCATGCTGATCTCCGTGGCGCACCCGAAGTTCCGCAAGGGGCTGCTGGAAGAGGCGGTGAAGCTGGGGTACCTGGCGGCGCACGACCCTGAGATAGCGAAAGTGGTAGGGGAGTAGGAAAGAGGGTTTTATGGGTGAGTTTGCGTTTCGGGGCATTGGCATACACTACGAGGACTATGCCGCCAAGTATGTGACGGACGAACGCCCGCCGCTGCTGATCCTCAATGGGATCTTCATGAGCTGCGGCTCGTGGACTTCATTTATCCCCGCATTTGCCAAGTACAGCCGGCTGCTGCTGCTTGATTTCCCTGACCAGGGCAAGAGCGGGCGCATGGGCGGGGAGTACACCCACGAACTCCAGCGGGAAGTGGTGCTGGCGCTGATGAAGGAGCTGTCCCTGGGACAAATCGACATCATGGGCATCAGCTACGGCGGGGAGGTGGCCATCGGCGTCGCCGCGCACCACCCGGGGAAGGTGCGCCGCCTGATTTTGTCCAATACGGCGGCGTACACCAACAAGTGGCTGAAAGACATCGGCGACTCCTGGGGGTATGCATTTGCCAGCCGGGACGGGCACCAGTTTTTCAAGACGTGCATCCCCATCGTGTATTCCCCCCGTTTCTATGAGGGGAACTACGCCTGGGCCAGCGCCAGGGAAGACCTGTTCGTGAAGCTTTTCCCGCCGGAGGTGTACGAGGCATTCGGCCGGCTGACCCGCAGCTCCGAGGGCTACGACGAGCGGGCCGGGCTGGGGAACATCACGGCGAAGACATTGGTCATATCTTCCCAATATGACTATGTGACGCCCCAGAGGGAGCAGGAGGAACTGGTGAAAGGGATCCCTGACGCACGCCACGTGGTGGTGCAAGACTCGGGGCATGCCCTGATGTATGAGCAACCGGCTTTGTTTGCCACCCTGGTCTGCGGGTTTTTGAGCAGCGAACTGGATATACAGGTGTTGTAGGAACGGTGGGCGGGCGGCGCCCCGAATGGGGCGGCCTGCGGGATATGCCGAGGGTTGCATTACCGCCGGATAAGACACATGCAGAAATTGCATGGTGAAAAACGTGCAATATGTAGCTGTAACATGGTATGATGGTGTGACTGGCGAGGCATATGGGCGCCCGCAAGTGCGCAAAGTGACGCGGAATGTGCGTGGGCACCGGGTGCATCGTCAAATCGAAAGGAGAATAAACATGGCAAATCGTCTGGAAGGCAAAGTGGCGTTGGTGACCGGAGGCAGCGCGGGTATCGGCGCGGAGTGCTGCAAAGCGTTTGCGGCGGAGGGTGCGAAAGTGGTGGCGGGGGACATGCGGCCCCTCACCTATGAGGCCGACGGCGTGGAGTACATGCAGCTCAATGTCACCGACACGGAAAACTGCAAGACGGTGGTGGACGCCATCGTGGCAAAATATGGCAAGGTCGATATTTTGGTGAACAATGCGGGCATCACCAGGGACGCCCTGATCCAGAAGATGACCGACGAGATGTGGGATGCGGTCATCGCGGTGAACCTGAAAGGCGTGTTCAACATGACCCGCCTGGTGGGTCCTTTGATGATGGAAAACGGATATGGTTCCATCATCAGCATTTCCTCGGTGGTGGGCGAGTACGGCAACACCGGGCAGACCAACTATGCCGCCACCAAAGCGGGCGTCATCGGCATGACCAAGACCTGGGCGAAGGAGTTCGCCAGGAAAGGCGCGAACGTGCGGGCCAATGCCATCGCGCCGGGCTATGTGATGACGGACATCCTGAAAACCGTGCCCCAGGACCTGCTGGACAAATTCAAGGGGCTGACGATGCTGGGCCGCCTGGGCCAGCCGGAAGAAATCGCCAAAGCCGCCCTCTTCCTCGCCAGCGACGACGCCAGCTACGTAACCGGGCATGTGCTGAGTGTCAACGGCGGGATGAGGTTATAGTTCATTTTTCTGTATCCCGAACTGTATGATGCGCAGGGTTTCCGTGGCGTGCTGGCGGATGTTCCGCATGGTGAGTTCATTGGACACGCTCTGGAATATGAAGATGTCGGTCATGAAGTGGGTGAACAGATCCGCCAGCACAGCGGTGTCCACGTCCTCCCGGATGAGGTTCCGGGCCTTGTCGAACTCGATGGCGATGATGAACATGTCCCGGTAATGCATCTGGATGTTCTGGATCAGGCGGCGGGACACGCCCTGGTTGTCGGCGTAGAGCTGCTTGCCCAGCTCGATGTGCTTGGGGTGGGCGAACAGGTACTCGCTGTCGCGCAGGTAAAAGTCCTTGAAAAAGACGATGAATGGTTCCTTCTTGTAAAGCTCCATGGCGGGTTTGGCGTACTCGGCCCGCTGGGCGCGCAGGATCTCGAAGATGTAGATGTACATGTCTTCCTTGGAATCGAAATATTTGTAGATGCTGCCACGGGCGATGCCTGCGGCAGACACGATGTTTGACAGGTTGGCATGTGTGACATTGCACCGCCCGAACTCGTCGATGGCCGCGGCCACGATACGGGACTGTTTCTCTTCGGGCAGGTTGTAGAAAGTTTGCGTTGGCATGGTTGCTTCCTCCTGTATGTGATGGTGGCTGATGGGGGTGCTCAGCGATTCATGACAACCATGTTACCACAAAATGGTCTGAAAATGCAAGGGCAATTTCACCTAATGTGTCAATATTGTCATTATGTGAAAGAGAGGGGAAACATGAAGAGGATATTTATCGCGGATGCGAAGCGCACTGCGGTGGGGTCGTTCCAGGGGGCGCTCTCAAAGACGCCCGCCACGGACTTTGCGGCGGAGGTGGTGAAGGACATCCTGAAAACCACCGGGGTGCCGGCGGACAAGGTCACCGAGCTTATCTGCGGCAACGTGCTCACGGCGGCAGAGGGACAGGGCCCCGGGCGGCAGGTGGCCATCAAGGCGGGGCTGCCAAATGCAGTGCCCGCCTACAGCCTGAACATGGTCTGCGGCAGCGGCATGAAAGCCATCATCAACGGCGTGGTGGGCACCGCTTTCGGCCTGGGGAACCTGGTCATCGCGGGGGGCACCGAAAACATGAGCATCGCGCCCTACCTGCTGGACGGCGCCCGGGCGGGGTACCGCATGGGGAACAAAGAGGTCATCGACCATATGGTCTATGATTCCCTCACGGATGCCTACCAGAAAGTCCATATGGGCATCACCGCCGAGAACGTGGCGGCGAAGTACGGCATCACCCGCCAGGAGCAGGACGCATTTGCCCTCAAATCCCAGGAAAAGGCCATCGCGGCGGTGGACGGCGGGAAATTCAAAAATGAGATCGTCCCCATCATCGTGAAGCAAGGCAAGGCCACGGTGGCCTTCGACACCGACGAGTACCCCAACCGCACCACCAATGCCGAAAAACTGGCGGGGCTGCGCCCGGCGTTCAAGCCGGACGGTGGGACCGTGACGGCGGGGAATGCATCAGGGATCAACGACGGTGCGGCGTTCGTGCTGCTGGCGGACGAGGAGGCGGTGGCCAAGTATGGGCTAAAACCCATGGCGGAAGTGATCGGCTTTGGCCAGGGCGGCGTGGACCCCTCCACCATGGGCCTGGGGCCGGTGCCCGCTATCCGGGAGGCGCTGAAATACACGGCGCTCAAACTCTCCGACATGGACGTAATCGAGCTCAACGAGGCTTTCGCCGCCCAGGCGCTGGGGGTGGTGACGGAGCTTAGCGCGGAGCACGGGATGACCAAGGAGGAGATCCTGGCAAAGAGCAACATAAACGGCGGGGCCATCGCATTGGGCCACCCGGTGGGGGCCAGCGGCGCGCGCATCGTGGTGACGCTTGGCCACATACTGGCGGGGGGGGACTACAGGTACGGCCTGGCTTCCCTGTGCATCGGCGGCGGCATGGGGACGGCGGTGGTGCTGAAGAAAGTGCATAATGCCTAATGCATAGTGCATAGAGCATAGTGCGGAGTGCGAAGTGCATAGTGCGGAGTGCGGAGTGCATAGTGCATAGTGCAGAGTGCGGAGTGCGAAGTGCGAAGTGCGAAGTGCATAGTGCGGAGTGCGGAGTGCGAAGTGCATAGTGCGAAGTGCAGAGTGCAGAGTGCGAAGTGCGAAGTGTGGAGTGCAGAGTGCGGAGTGCGAAGTGCGGAGTGCATAGTGCGGAGTGCGAAGTGCATAGTGCATAGTGCAGAGTGCGGAGTGCGAAGTGCCGGATGGCGCAGACAGCTTGGGAAAATCGGAAAGGGGACAGTATGGCAGGGAAGACGATTGAGGAGATCAAGATCGGCGACAGCGCCTGTTTCGAGAAGACGCTCACCGAGGGCGACGTGTACCTCTATGCGGGGATCACAGGGGACCAAAACCCCGCCCACATCAACAAAGTGGAGGCGGAAAAGGGATTGTTCAAAAAGCAGGTGGTACACGGGATGCTCACCGCGGGGCTGATTTCGGCGGTGCTGGGGATGCAGCTGCCGGGGCCGGGCACCATCTACATGGGCCAGGAGCTGAAATTCACCGCTCCGGTGTATTTCGGGGACACGGTGAAGGCGACGGTGACGGTGGTGGAGCGCAACGAGGAGAAGCGTATCGTGAAGCTGTCCACTGTGTGCACCAACCAGGAGGGCACGGTGGTCATCGAAGGCACTGCCACGGTGAAAGCGCCGAAGAAACAATAGGAGGGTCGCGGAATGGACTTTATATTGAAACCGGAATATGAGATGTGCAGGGATTCCTACAGGCGGTTCGCCGAAACGGTGGCGGCGCCCATCGCCATCGACGTGGACGAGCAGGAGCTCTTCCCCCTGGACACGGTGAACCAGATGGGCAAGGCGGGCTTCATGGGCATCCCCATCCCAGCACAGTACGGCGGGCAGGGGGCGGACAACCTGGCATACGCCATCTGCGTGGAGGAGCTGTCCAGGGTGTGCGCCACCACGGGCGTCATCGTGTCGGCGCATACGTCGCTGTGCATGGCCCCCATCCTGGAAAACGGGACGCCCGAGCAGAAGGAAAAATACC
This sequence comes from Lachnospiraceae bacterium, assembly GCA_031272185.1. Classification (GTDB taxonomy): domain Bacteria; phylum Bacillota; class Clostridia; order Lachnospirales; family Lachnospiraceae; genus JAISUG01. The sequence goes on along the minus strand of JAISUG010000069.1, from coordinate 12,963 downwards.
TGCCGAAGCTGGCCTCCGGCAAGGAGCTGGGCGCATTCGGCCTGACGGAGCCGGGCGCGGGCACGGATGCCGCGGGGCAGAAGACCACCGCGGTCCTGGAGGGCGACCACTATGTGCTCAACGGCAGCAAGATCTTCATCACCAACGGGCGCTACGCCAATGTGTACATCATCATGGCCATGACCGACCCCTCCAAGGGGACCCGGGGCATCTCCGCATTCATCGTGGAGAAAGGGTTCGAGGGCTTTGACATCGGGCCGGCGGAAAAGAAGATGGGCATCAGGGGTTCGGCGACCTGCGAGCTCATCATGAAAGACTGCATCGTCCCGAAAGAGAACCTGCTGGGCGTCGAGGGCAAAGGGTTTTCCCTGGCCATGAAGACACTGGACGGCGGGCGTATCGGCATCGCTGCGCAGGCATTGGGCATCGCCCAGGGGGCCCTGGACAAAACAGTGGCCTACGTGAAAGAGCGCAAGCAGTTCGGCAAATCCATCGCCCAGTTCCAGAACACCCAGTTCATGCTGGCGGACATGGCGACCCAGGTGGAGGCGGCGAGGCTTCTGGTTTACAAGGCGGCCACATACAAGGACGGCAAGCTGCCCTACTCCGTGGAGGCTTCCAGGGCGAAACTCTTCGCGGCGGAAACGGCGATGTCCGTCACCACCAAGGCGGTGCAGCTCCACGGCGGGTATGGGTACATGCGGGAGTATGAGGTGGAGCGGATGATGCGCGACGCGAAGATCACCGAAATCTATGAAGGCACCAGCGAAGTCCAGAAGATGGTCATATCATCTGCGCTGCTGAAGTAACAGGAGGGACTGCACATGAAAATCATTGTCACAATCAAGCAGGTGCCGGACACCACGGAGGTGAAGCTGGACCCGGTCACCGGCACACTCATACGGGAAGGGGTGCCCAGCATCATGAACCCCGACGACAAGGCGGGGCTGGAAGCGGCGCTGCAGCTGCGGGACAAGATCCCCGGCAGCACGGTCACGGCGCTGTCCATGGGCCCCGCCCAGGCGTCCGTGATGATGCGGGAGGCGCTGGCCATGGGCGCGGACCGGGCGATCCTGCTGTGCGACAGGGCGTTCGCGGGGTCGGACACATTGGCCACGTCTTCCAGCATCGCCGCGGCCATCCGGACGCTGGAGTTTGACCTGGTGGTCACCGGCAGGCAGGCCATCGACGGCGACACCGCACAGGTGGGGCCCCAGATAGCGGAACACCTGCACATCCCCAACGTGAGCTATGCCGCCGAGATCGTGCCGGAGTTCGGGTCATTGAAGGTGAAGCGGATGTTCGACGACCGGTACCAGTGGCAGAGGGTGAAGACCCCTTGCCTGCTCACGGCCCTGTCGGAGCTTGCGCAGCCCCGCTACCTGGCGCCGGGGGCGGTGTTTCGGGCCTGGCGGGAAAAGGAAGTGGAGACGTGGAATGTGTCCAACATCGAGATCGATCCCGGCTACCTGGGGCTGGCGGGTTCGCCCACCAAGGTGAAAAAGAGCTTCCCCAAGGCGGTGAAACCTGCGGGATGCGTGGTCGCGGCGGAAAACGGCGAGGCGGCGGACATCATCATGAAGAAGTTGAGGGAGCATTTCATCATATAGTAGATGCTAAGCAGGCCCAGGCACCCCGGCGGCGCCGGGAAACGGAGTTTGCCGGCAAAAGGACAGCGGGCCGATGCGTGTCGGGCAAAGAAAGGGATCGCATATGGACATCAAAGAATATTCGGGGGTATTCGTCTTCGCCGAGTGCCTGGATGGCAAGGTGGTGGACGCCGCTTTCGAGCTGCTGGGGGAGGCGGGGCGCCTGGCGGCGGTTAAGGGCGCCCAGGTGACGGCGGTGCTGGTGGGCCCCGTCACGGACGACAACGTGAAAGCGCTGGGCGCCGGCGGGGCCGACAGGGTCATCACCTGCGGCGACGGGAGGCTGAAGGACTACCTGACGTTGCCATACACCCATGTATTGGAAACGATTGTAAAGACTTACAAACCGGAGATATTCCTGTTCGCCGCCACGCCCATCGGGCGGGACCTGGCCCCCAGGCTTTCGGCCAGGCTGCGCACGGGGCTCACGGCGGACTGCACGAAGCTGGAGATGGACGCCGAGAGCGGGAACCTGCTCATGACCCGCCCGGCATTCGGCGGCAACATCATGGCCACCATCGTCTGCGGCGAGCACCGCCCCCAGATGGCGACGGTGCGCCCGGGCGTCATGCAGCGGGCCGAGAGTGTATCGGACGCAAAACCGGCAGTCGTGGCCGTGGCTTATGACGCGCCCGCTGACGCGGACGGGGTGGAGATCCTGGAGACGGTGATCAAACCGCACACCAAGCAGAACATCCGGGATGCGAAGATCCTCATCAGCGGCGGCCGGGGCGTGGGAAGCCCGGAGAATTTCAAGATGCTGGAAGAAATAGCGGACCTGCTGGGGTGCACCACCTCCGCATCACGCGCGGTGGTGGATGCGGGGTGGCAGGAAAAGGACCGCCAGGTGGGGCAGACCGGACAGACGGTGCGCCCGGACCTGTACCTGGCCTGCGGCATCTCCGGGGCCATCCAGCACGTGGCGGGCATGGAGGAGTCGGGCCTGATCATCGCCATCAACAAGGACGAGCGCGCGGCCATATTCTCCGTGGCGGACCTAGGCATCGTGGGCAACCTGATGACCGTGCTGCCCAGCCTCAAAGAGCGCCTGGCCCAGGCGCTGGGGTAGGGGCTTGCGGAAAAACCCGACGTTCCATATCAAATCTGCTGGCATCCCTGATGCAAGCAGATTTTTTATTATTGCTTAGCCGACTTGACCTGGCGCAAAGCTGAGACCAATGTCAAATGCGCATTGTTTGGTTGGCGGGCGATACGATTGCGTAACTGCTGCCCGGGAATCTGCGTAAATCTGTGTGCTTTGCGTTTGACGTATCTTCCCATCTGTGGTACTGTTTATCGTGGACAGCGTGTTTTGTGTCCGGCGCAGGCCGGGTTATATATGGGGGTGAAGCGCATGCGCGAATTCAATGACAATGGGCCATGCTTCAAGCAATGGCACTTCATGGCTGACATATCGGAACAGGTGGGCGAGATCACGGAACTGGTTGACCGGGGCAAGTATTTCGTCATATCAAAGCCCCGCCGGTATGGGAAGACCACCACGCTGCATGTGCTTGCCCAGACGATGAAAGACAGGTATGTCTGCCTGGACGTGGTGAAACTGCCCTAGCGCTTTTCCCCCTACAGGCTGGTGATGAGGGGGAATTGCTCCGCTTCTTTTTTCCATTGCCTGATATTCTCTTGCATCCCCGGCCCGAAACTGATGGGCATGATACCGAACAAAGAATCATAAATGATCGTGTCCCTAAAGGGCAGATAGACCGCAGCCCTGGCATATGCATCCAGCCGGCGCCGGATGTCGGAACGCCCCCTGGGGCAGCGGACGACATCTGCCGCTGGGTTGTGCTTTTCGAAGGCAAGCACTGTGCGGCCGATTTTTTTCTTTGCCTGTTTTTGAAGCTGTTCTTCGGTCGTGGGTCGCTCCTTTTTGGTTGTGTCCCTGCCCTGCAAGGCGGCAGGCGATCGATGGACGGTGGTTTGTGGCGGTGTCACCATATCTCCAGCCGGATCCCCCGGCAATGGGCGTCGGGCGTGATGATGGTGCGGTAGATGTCATGTTTCCACGCCTGCCCCAACCTGGCGTCCGTGATGGGGATGGCCTCGATGGTGACGGTGGGGGGTGCGGCGGCGGGCGATGGCTGCGCTGCAGGGCCGACGGGGGTCTTGGGAACGGTCGGTTGCGACGCCGCAGTATGTGTGGCAGGTAAAAGTGTGTCGGTGTTGATGCAGGGTGCGAAGTCGCTCTCATACAGTTTGCTTACCTCGCACACCCCCAGGTCACCTATGTGCAGGCGGTTCCCGGCAAACACCGGCTTTTCGTAGGTCATGAGGTTCAGCGTCAAGGGGAAGGCGGTGGCGCTGAAGCGGTCCTCGATGAGGATGTGGCCGGTCGGTCCGGCAGCGGATTCTGGCGCACATCCTTCCTCCTCCAACCCGTCCTCCGGCACTGTGATGTGGCTGGTCGGCCCGGCGGCGGGTTCGGGTGCCGGATCGCCTGCCGGGACCAGGCCATGGCCGGGGGGTGTGCCTTTGCAAAGCGCTGCGGGGCAGCCCGCAGCCGCATCTTTGAATAGCATGGCTTTGCGGCGGTAGGTGACAGGTGGGGGCATCCCGGGCAAAGTGCCGTCGTGGCCGGCGGTTCCGGTGAAATCATATGCGGTGGCGATTTCCATTTCCATACCCCATACCAGACACCTTTCAGGGGCATTTTGCCTTTCGTCGTCGTCACGGTTATGTTCTCTTGCCGCCCTTTGGCCATTTGCTTCCAAAGTGGCGGCGCCGGTTTTCCCGCCCAGGGTCCATGTGACCCCGGTGGCCCGGAATGATCCGCCGTCGCGCTGCATGCAGCCCCGGATGGTGGGCAGGTTGTGGTACTGGGACTGCATGGTCCAGATCCCGTACCTTTGTGGGGAGAATGTCTTTTTCGTGTAGGTTTCCACGCCCACGTCGATGAAAAGGGGGCGGCCGTCCTTGTACACGATGAAGCTGCCCACGTCGTTGTGGTTGTGGCTGTCGGCATTGTCCCCGGCTTTCACGGCCAGCAGCAGGCGCGCGTCCCGGGTGATGAGCAGGCCCGTGCTGGGGTAGAAGATGTCGGGGTGGGCGGCGCAGGTCGGGTCATCGGTGGGTTCGGCGATCGGTAAGCCCGCATCGGGTTTGTGGGCGGTGCCTGCGTGGGCGGTGACGGCGTGGCCCATGGAGGCAGCGCTGCCGTGGAGGGTGACGGCGTAACCCATGATCTCATTGTAGGTAAACAGTGTAAGCAGCCTGTCGTACAGGCTGTGCTCGTAGGTACAGAGCCGGTCTTCGCTCTGGCGAAAGTCCTCAGCGGCGAATGCCATCAGCGCGGGGTTCCCGGTGCGCCTGCCAAAAAGGAACTCACGCACACCACACCGCCCGGGGACGGGGGAGCAGTCGGCGAAGTTCACATACCATGGCCCCGCCGCGTGGACGTGGAGAATGTATGCGGCGATGTTGCGGATCTTGGGGTCGTCGTAGGATGCAGCTGCCCCCAGCAGCTCCATGCATGTGAACAGGCACAGCCCCGCATGGCGGTAATACAGGGCCCCCTCGTCGCAGCAGCCATCCTCGCCGTATTCGTCCAGGAAGCAGCCCAGGCTGGCGCGGGCTTGGGTGAGGATGCGGGGCAGCACGTCCGGGGCCATGCTTTCCCCCCAGGGGAAGCACAGCGCGGTGATGAGGATGTTCTGGGTACACCAGGCGGTCCAGTTGTTCATGGGGCCATCCCCGCCGCCCATCCACCAGAAATGGGTGTCCAGGTAGGGGCCAACCAGGCGATTGCGCAATGTGTGCCCCACATTGTCCAGGATAATGGGGCTGACGGCATCCAGCCTGGGTTTTAGCAGGCGGCAGGCCACGCCAAGGATGGCGCCGGTTTCGGCGGCGAAGAGGTCGATCACCGGCCGGGTGACGTCCGGGAGTGGGAGCTGGGGCGTGTCGCGTATGTAGGAGTTGTGGGCGGGCAGCTGCCAGGCGGGTTCTTCGCAGATGAGGGCCAGGCCATTGACAATGTCGTCCAGGAAACGCCCGTCGTCGCATATGCACTCCGCCAGCACGAAGGCGTCCAACATGGTGCGGCGGCGGAAATATTTCTCTTCGAAATGCCCCCTGTCACCCGTGCGGGAAAATTCCAGGTAGTCGGTGGCCAGGAGCGTGGGGTAGGGGGTTCGGGCAGCATCCGCGACCAGTGCGTCCTTCACATCTGTAGGCAGGCCATCCCAGGCCGGGCGGTCGTCGATGTCCGGGAATGGGAAATGAAATGGGGATCGGGCTGTGCCTTCGTGCATATGGTGTGCCTTTCGGTTGCACATTGCGCCCCTTGTTGGGCATGTATCTTTCCCCAGGATATCAGATTGCACACATGTTGTCAATCCATTATCAAACCAATAACTGGAAACATGAGTTCGAAAAACCCCTTGACTTTTTGCAAATACCGACGTATAATGGACGAATTGGAGGTTGCCATGGACAATGTTTACATACAGGCTGCCATAGGTTTTGTGCCTGTCACGCTGTTGTTCGTCTTGTGGTCTGTGTTTGGGAAGAGGCACAGGGCCAGGAACATCGTGATGGCCGTGCTGTGCGCCGCAGTGCCTGTCGCGGGGTGCATCATGGGGATCCCCCGGGTCATGGGGGATAGGGCGGCAGCCCCGGCCTGGCCGGACCACCTGCGCTTCGCTTACCAGTTGATGTCCGAGGGCGCCTATGAGGCCGCCGCCGATGCGCTGAAGGCGGAAAAGACCGACGGCGGCTATGGCATGGATGACACACTGGCACTGGCGAGGGTGCTCCTGCTCTCCGGGAAGACATTGCCCGCCAAGGCACTGTATGGAAAGCTCCCTGCGTCCCTCGCCGAGCAGCCTGCCATGGAGTCCATCGAGGACTTCCACGACCCCGAAGATGCGAACACTGCCAAGGCCATCAAGGCCGTCAGGAAGGCCGTGGGGGATGAGCTGGACCGGTATGATTCCGGGGATACTGATTATTACAGCAGGGCGGCGCGGGCTGCCGCCTATGCCCAGGAGGCATATGCCCTGTACCTGGAAACCGGTGAAGCAAACGAGCCCGAAGCGGGTAAAGCCCTGAAGCGTATAGAGGGCGCCTATGCAGCCCTCCCGGAGCTGCTTATGCTCTCGCCCCTGCGCATCGCGCGGCTGAAACTGCAGCTGCTGGCGCAGGATTTCCAGGGGATCGCGGAAAGCGTGGACGACCACGCCGATTACAATGAACTCCTGATCGTGTCTGAGCTATATATGAACGGGTATGTCCGGCCGTCGTATTTTTCCGCAGATTGGCGTGGCGGGGACCTGACGGACTACCGGGCCGTGGTCGCTGCGCTGGAGACGGTATACAAAGACACATATGGTGACAAACCCCGCGCGCGCAGGAACGCCGCCAGGGCATTGATCCAGTCCCTCAAGGCATTCATGGATAACCCCGCCATCGTGAAGATAGAGACGGCCCTGGCCGATTACGCGGCGAGCCCGTTTGCCTACGACAAGTCAAAAGTATACCTACAGCTGTCAAAGACCGAGCACTTCATGGGCAACACTGCGAAATCCACCGAGTATCTGGACAAATCCATGAACACCGTAGGCGACTGCGACGATGCCCTGTACACCGTGCCCATGTACGAGATCATCGGCATCATCGCCGACAAGGACTCCCCTGAGCGGCTGAAAGACGTCGCCGTGTATACAGAAAGGATACTGTCCAATACCCTGACCGTGCAGATGTCCGACGAACTGCGGGAACCCTTGTCGGATGGTTCCGGGTCGGCGCCGGGAGGGTCCGAATCGGGCAGCGGCGGCACATCTTCCGGGTCCGGCAGCGGTGGGGCGGCCTCCGGCGGCGGTTCTGGCTCGGGCTCGGGCAGCGGCTCGGGCTCGGGAAGCGCTTCGGGTTTGGTGGCGGGCGAGGAGGAAGCAGGCGGCGCCACGGATTTTGACCAGAAGTTCAATACTTACGTGAGCCAGAAGCGCATGGCCATCAACATCACCGGCGTGGACGTCTCGGCATTTGACACCGTTACAGCGGACATCAACATCAGCGGGGATGTGTCCGATTCGCTGACCGAGCTGAAATCCCTTCTGAAAGTGACTGACTGCGAGATAGACATCGGCAGGTTCACATTGGAAAAAGTGAACTATTCCAAAGCGAATATCCTGATCTGCGCGGATGTGTCGGGGAGCATGGATGGGACACCCATCGCAGACCTGCGGGAAGCGGTGCGGCTCTTCGTGGAAACCTCGGATCCCATCGAAAGCGTGGCCCTGGTCACTTTCAACAGCTCCGTCACAGGTGTTTGGGATTTCGGTACGCCCCATGACGAGCTGTCTGCGGCCGCAAGCGCATTAAGATCCGGCGGCGGGACCGACATGTACGGGGCGGTACAGGAGGCGCTGGGGTATTTTACGCCCCGGGCGGGCGAGATCAACTGCGTGATCCTGCTGTCCGACGGGGAGGACAACAGCCCCGCATACTATGATGACATCAAGGCGAACGTGGGCCTGCCCTACCGCACCAAGGGCGTGACCATGTATTCCCTGGGGCTGGGCAGCGGTGCTGCGGGGGACTACCTAAACGAGCTGGCGGGGAGCACCGGCGGCAAATATGTCTATGCTTCGGATTCCGTGCAGATAGAGAATTTCTTCGACGGTATCCGCGCCCAGATCCTTAACAGCTACCGCCTCACATTCACGGCGGAGGACACATTCCAGAACAGCCGCAACCTGCGGGTCTCCATCGACGGCGAGAGCTATACCTACGACGAGTATTGGTACACCCTGGACGGAAGCGAGGCACAGGGGGGCGGCCAAGCGGACACCGTGGTTTTCATGCCCTACAAGGCGCTGTATGGGTTCGAGGAGAAGCTCATATTTAAAAGCGAGCGCAGCCGTCGGCTGAGTTTCAAGGGGTGGGGCTTCCTGCCCGAGGATGCCTTCACCCTGACGCTGGACGGCAACATCGACTACGAGCACCTGGCATACGAATACGTGGACTCCGGGACGCTCTCTGTCACGATCCCCGCCGGGATCGCCTGCGGCTCCTATGACGTGCGGGTTTCGCTCAACGGTTTCAAGACGGTCCTGGTTAGCGGCCTCACGGTGGCGGTGCAGGGCAGCGAGAAACAGACGGTTTTCGGCGACTATGTCTTCACCTCCTACTTCAAGCTGACCGAGGGCGGGAAGACCACATTGTCCCAGTATGTCCGCATGAACGGCTGGCTCTGTTTCAGGGGGGACGTGACCCTGGACGGCGACCTGAGGGGCCAGAGCATCGTGATGTCCAGCGCCGGCCAGGAGTACGTGCACTACTATGCGGGCACCGCCGAGGGGCTGGCGACACTGTTTGAGGGCAGGGATGTGGCCATCTCCGCATTTACCCGGGTGACGCTCTACCACGAGTACCTGTTCAACACAGGCGACCCGGAAAAGCCCCAGGGAGAGCTGCGGGTGGAAGCGGTGCCTTTGCCGGTTATTTCCTTCACGGGGTTTGCGACCCTTAGCACGCCGGGGGTGAAGCTCTACCCGGACCGTATGGAGGTAAACGCCGACGAGTTCAACACGGACCTGCCATTCCAAAAGGAGATACTCAGAGGGACGGGGCTGTTCACATTCGAGGTTAACATCGGCGGGGCCATCGGGGCCAAGTCCATCGACCTGATAGCGGAGATGGACCTGCAGTCCGGGAACCGCAAGGGGTTGCTGGCCAAAAGCCCCATCAGCTTGGGCAACATCCCGCTGTTTGCCAACCTGGGGGAGCTGGAGCTCAAGCTCAACACCTACGAAAACATGTTCTCGGTCAAATTCCTGGTGGCGGTCCCCTGCATGACCGACACGGCACAGTTCGGCGTGAAAGCGGGATGGAAATGGGGCGACAAGGCTTCACCGGGGCTTAAGGTGGACGAGGTGATGCTCTATGCCGATGTGGACGTGCCGCTGAGAGGCAGCCCCATCGACCTGACTTTCAGCGATTTCAAGGTCGGGGTGAAAGGGATGACCGAAAGCAACCCCACGTTGACCGGGGGGTTCGACGTAAGTGCATACAAGCTAAGCTCGCTCCTGCCGGGGATCGGGGGTTTCATGGGCGACATGGCGGATTTCGGCGTAGTGATGGCGGACGACGCCGAGCTGAGCTTCGGGCTGCAGGACTATTACTTCAAGGCATCCACCACATTCAAGCTGCTCAAATACATCGAGCTGGGAGGGGTGAAGGTGGAAATGGGGCGGTTCGATTACACCAACGTGCTGCTGGGCATGGATGATGAACAGGTGAGGGGGTTTTCCGGTAAGGTGCAGGCGGGTCCGGCGATACATGTCGCGAACTGCGACGTGATGCTCCAAGGCGCGCTGGAAGTGACCGCGACCGACCGTGTGCTGGTGATCCCCGGCGTGGAGGGGAACATCGATCTTGCGGTCAAGTGGTGGATTTTCACACAGGACTTCCACAAACAGGGCAAGGCGCTGTTCGCTATACAGGACACACATGACGGCGACACCATTTTCTGCCTGAAAGCCAGCAGCGGCACGGATGTATTCTATATATCATGGTCCAAACGGAGGGGCGGCGATGCGGGCAGCAAATCATTGTAAGGAATATATGACCTTTGCACACGATGGGTGTGAGGGACCCATGGATTGGGGGATGGGCGCGTCATACGGGCGTGGAGGCACTAATGATTGGGGGCTGGGTGTTGCATCCGGGCGTATTGGGCGACATATACCATCGCAAGTTGCGCCAAGGCATGGGATGCGCCGCGGCGCCATGTGTTTGGTGGCTGCGCTGGCGCTGTGTATCTGGCTGGTGGCGGGGGCGTTTCCGGCAGGCGCCGCCCAGCGCGTCACGGACATATTTGACCTGACGGAGAGCGCCAACATGGCCGTGTCGATATACTATGACACCGAGGAGCCCACCATCACTTTCATAGCACCCGATGGCACGGTCTATGAACCCGGCGACCTGATTGCACAGATCGGTGACGGGGCTGTGTGCTACTATATCCCGGATGCCATGGCGGGGCAGTGGCAGATGGCATACGACAAGAAATCCAATGTGAACCTGGATGTGAACTGGGCCCCATATGCCCGTGCCATCCGCATCGCAGAGTTTGCATTTGAAGCTTTAGCCGGTGGTCAGACACAAACCAATGTGACTTTCCGGGTAGATGCTGATGTGGAGGGGAGCTACGATTACATACTGTATGCCGTCACGGTGGATGAGGGCGGCGCCGTCAGCGGGAAGAGGGAGCTTAAACGGGGCAGCGCCGCCCTGAACCGGCAGGAGACGGTGCGCATTTCCCTGGGCGACCTGAAGTCTTATGATGGGTATCGGTTTTATCTCGATGCCTGGCGGGCGGAGTATGGGCTGGAAGCAAGCGACGAGGCAGTGACCGCAGAGGCGTTTTCCATCGCCGGGGCACAGGCTGCGGAAGCGATGGCGGGTTTCCTTTGTGAAGTGGATTTGGATAGGCATATAGTCACAGTGGACTGGGGGCGGCACACGGTCAGGTGTGACGAATATATCCTTGGCGTGTTCGATGTCGCAAATGCTGCGCAACCCGTCTATGCCAACGCCTTTTCATCTGATGTCACCAGGAACGAAGTCTCGTTCCCAGAGGATGCACTGGGCATCGTGGTGGAGCTCTCGTACGAACGCGGCGGCGATGTTTCGGAGACACTCCGGAAAGAAATCTCCATCGACAACGGCGTGGATTTCCATGTGGCCACCGAGGGCGTAGTCTCCCAGAAACAGGTGATGGTGGAGTACACGACGCCTGCGCGCATCGCTGCAAGTGTCACCGTGGGTGACAACACCCAGGATATCTTTCCGGAGGGTACGGGGAGTTTCTCCGTTAGCCTGGATGAGTTCGACAACGAAATCACCATCAGATACACATTGTCCGATCCCGACACGGTTTTCGTTTGCAGGGCCAGGGTGAGCGTGGACACCTCCGCGCCCACGCTGCTCCTGCCGGAGCATGACGTGGCGCTGTCCGTAGACAGCGAGACATTCGAGCTGGCGGGCGCCACGGACCCGGACTGCGTGGTGAGCGTGGACGGTGTAGGGGTGCCCATTCATGGCGATGGGACGTTTGTCTATATGCTGACGCTCTCGGAGGGCGAAAACACATTCCTGGTCAATGCCCGGGACCCGGCCGGGAATGTGTCCAGCCAGATCGTCGTCATATACAGGGCGAAACCCGGGGCGGCAGGGGCTTATGCGTCGGCTGCCGGTGGCGGCGGAGACGGCGATGTTGTGTCAGGCGGGGCCGGGGTTGGTATGGCAGTGGGTGGCGGCGATGCTGTGTCCGGTGGGGCTGCGCCTGGTGGGACCGGTGCGGGGGCCGGGGGCATAGCCGGACAGATGTGGCAAAGGGCCAGGTCCGTATGGCAAAGGGCCAGGTCCGTATGGCAAGGGTTCGGGGTGCTCATCGGGTCATTTCTGGCAGGAGTGGCGCTGTTGATATGTGTGGCGGTGTTTACACGCATCTATGGCAGGAACAGGCGCACCTCCCGCGGATATGCGGTAGCCGCGCTGATACGCAACGTAACCGCGCTGCTTTTGGTGGCAGCCGCCGGGGCGACCGGTTTTGTGGTATGGCGGTATTGGTCACTTAACCGGGCGGTTAACTCGGAACAGTTGTTTGATATAGCCGGGGAGTCGGTGCCGCTGGCGGCCGAAACCATCCGTCAGTATGGCGAGTACCGGCAAATGCTCTTTTACTGCGGGGCCGCATGCGGTGGGTTGCTGCTCCTATTTGTAGCCGGTCTGCTGATATCCGGCATGTTCAAAAGGCATGCGGGGGGCGGTGGCAGGACCATAACACAGTAAAGATGCAGACAGCATTGCCGGCGCTGGGCGCGCTGCTTGGTCCACGGTGATAGGTTCATACTGACGGGGGCGTCGTTCCAGGTGGCATCGTTCCAGGCGGCATCGCAGGGCGTTTCGCAAATCGCACAATCTGAGTCATGCCGGATATATAATCGCAAAATAAGAGATATTATATTGACAAAGTGGGCGTGATGGGGTATACTCGCTGCATGGGGCGGTTTGGGTGATTGCAGGGAGGGGGCTTCGTGATGGGGTTTGGTGCTGTCTTGAAGGACTTGAGGAAGCGCAAGGGATACACCCAGGATCAGGTCGCCGAGTACATATCGAGCCACGGCGGGAAGCACTGCATATTCAAGACCGTCTCACACTGGGAGAGCGGCGTGAGTTCACCGAGCGTGGAGCAGTTCCTGCTGATGTGCGAGCTCTATGACGTAGGCGATATACAGGACACATTCCGACAGGCCGCGCCCGGCAGTTGGGGCGCAGTCAAGCTCAACAA
>JAISUG010000022.1 GCA_031272185.1 Lachnospiraceae bacterium | reverse complement strand
CGCAGGAAGAGGACTATGCTTCCTGGCTGGACCAGCTTGCGGCGGAGGTGGGGCGGCTGGGCGCCGCTGACAAGAAGGCGGACAGCGCATCGGCCAAGGGCGCTGCCGAGGCGGAGCTGCGCCTGTGGGACCAGGAGCTCAAATACCTGACCACGCTCATCAGCGGCAGGCTGGGCGACGCCCAGGCCCAGGCTTTCGCCCAGTCGCAAAAGGATTGGCTGAAAGCCAGGGAGTCGGCCGTGACGGCCGAACTGGCAGGCAGGGCCGGGGGGGTGGTCTACACTGACAGCCTGGAATACACCCAGACCCTCGCAAGGTACACCAAGGACCAGGTATACGCACTGGCCAAGGCCTATGGGTTGATAGAAGGGGCCAAGTGACCTGTAACCGCCGTCATAAAACGTTCCAACATTTTATAATTTCCGTGTTGCCAAATAACTACCCATGTGATAGGATATCTAAGTTACAGCGGGCCGATGGGAATCGGCGTGGGGCAGGGGAGCCGCCCATCTATGCGATAGGGTGCCAAAGCGACGGTGCCGTGGTATGTGCGGGCGGGGCCTACACGATGCAGTGATAGAGGTAAGCAGTGAATATGACGTATGGCGTGAATGAGTTACGAAAGATGTTTTTGGAGTTTTTTGAAAGCAAGGGGCATCTGGCCATGAAGAGCTTCTCGTTGGTGCCCCACAACGACAACAGCCTGCTTTTGATCAATTCGGGCATGGCGCCCCTGAAACCATATTTCACGGGGCAGGAAATCCCCCCATGCAGGCGCGTGACGACCTGCCAGAAGTGCATACGCACCGGTGACATCGAGAATATCGGCAAGACCGCCCGACATGGCACATTCTTCGAGATGCTGGGCAATTTTTCATTCGGTGACTATTTCAAAAGGGAGTCGCTGGAATGGTCATGGGAGTTTTTGACCGAGGTGGCTGGTTTGGACTCCGGCCGGCTCTACCCGTCCATCTACCTGGACGACGAGGAGGCGTTCGCCATCTGGAACGAGGTCATAGGCATACCCAAAGAGCGGATATTCCGTTTCGGCAAAGCTGACAATTTCTGGGAACACGGGGCCGGGCCCTGTGGGCCCTGTTCGGAGATATACTATGACCGGGGGGAGAAGTACGGCTGCGGGAAGCCTACCTGCACGGTGGGGTGCGAGTGCGACCGGTACATAGAGGTGTGGAACAATGTCTTCACCCAGTTCGAGAGCGACGGGAAGGGCAACTATACCGAGCTTGCCCAAAAGAACATCGACACGGGGATGGGGCTGGAACGCCTGGCGGTGGTGGTCCAGGACGTGGATTCGCTTTTCACCATCGACACCAACAAAGCCCTCCTGGATGAGGTGTGCGCTTTGGCGCATACCAAGTACCTGGCGGACGGGAAAAAGGACGTCTCCCTGCGGATCATCGCGGACCACGTAAAGAGCTGCACTTTCATGGTTTCAGACGGGATCATGCCGTCCAATGAAGGCCGCGGCTACGTGCTGCGCCGCTTGCTGCGCCGGGCGGCCAGGCACGGGCGTATCCTGGGGATACCCGGCAAGTTCCTCCAGGGGCTCTGCGAGACTGTCATCGCCCTTTCCAAGGACGGGTATCCGGAACTGGAAGAGAAGCGCCCCATGATACTGCGGGTGCTCTCCGAGGAAGAGGACAAATTCAACCGCACCATAGACACCGGCCTGGGGATACTCGCCCAGATGGAGGAACGCCTCACGGCCGGGGGCCAGGGCGTCCCCACACTCTCGGGGGAGGACGCATTCAAACTCTACGACACCTATGGGTTCCCCCTGGACCTGACACGGGAGATCCTGGAAGAAAAGGGCATGACGGTGGACGAAGAGGGTTTCGCCGCTTCCATGAAGAGGCAGCGGGAGACCGCCAGGGGCGCCCGCAAGGCCACGAACTACATGGGCGCGGACGTGACGGTGTACCAGTCCATCGACCCGAACCTGACCACGGAGTTTGTGGGGTACCGGGAACTGGAGGCGACTTCCGCCATTACGGTCATGGCCAATGGGGAATCGCTGACGGAGGCGCTCACCGACGGGGAAGAAGGCACGATTTTCGTGGGCCAGACGCCGTTTTACGCCACCATGGGCGGGCAGCAGGCGGACCAGGGGTGGATACTGGCAGACAGTGGCGGTGCGGCAGGCGACCCGGGGCGCGGCGGCGCCGGCGTGTTCGAGGTGAAAGACACCATCGCGCTGCAGGGCGGCAAAGTGGGCCACGTGGGCGTGGTGAAGAGCGGGATGTTCACCGTCGGGCAGGAGGTGGTCCTGCGTGTCGATCCCGGCCGGCGCATGGCCACCGCCAAAAACCACAGCGCCACGCACCTCCTGCAAAAAGCCCTGCGAACCGTGCTGGGGGACCATGTGGAGCAGGCGGGATCCTACGTGGACGAACACAGGCTGCGTTTCGACTTCACGCATTTTTCCGCCATGACACAGGAACAGCTGGCAAAAGTCCAGGAGATGGTGAACCGCGAGATACGCGCCGATCTGCCCGTGGTCATCAGCGAGATGACCATGGAGGAGGCGAAGAAAACCGGGGCCATGGCGCTGTTCGGCGAGAAATACGGCGACAGGGTGCGGGTGGTCAGGATGGGGGATTTTTCCGTGGAACTGTGCGGCGGCACCCACGTGAATCACACCGGGGAGATCGGGTATTTCCAGATCCTTGCGGAATCGGGCATAGCCGCGGGGGTGCGCCGGATAGAGGCCCTCACCGGCGACGGGTTGATGGACCACCTGCGGGGGGAGGAGGCACTTCTTTTGCAGGCGGCGAGGCAGCTCAAGACCCAGGCGGCGGACGTGCCCGGGCGGATTGCGGCATTGCAGGAGGAGCTGAAATCACTCCAGTCCGAGAATGAAAAACTGAAAGCCAAACTGGCCGGCCAGTCCGCAGAGGACGCGCTTTCGAAAGTGCGGGATGTGTGCGGCGTGAGCGTGCTGGCGCTGCGGGTGGCGGACGCCGATTCGGAAACCCTGCGCGCACTGGGGGACCGGCTGAAAGAAAAACTCGAGCTGGGCAGGGGCGACGGGACCGGCAAGCCAGACGGAACCGGCGAGGACGGCAAGCCAGGCAAAACCGGCGAGGGCCACAGGCCGGATATGACCGGCGAGGACGGCAAGTCCGGCAAAAGCGGCGATGGCGTGGTGGTGCTGGCCTCCGATGCGGGGGGCAAAGTCTCCCTGCTGGTCATGGTCACCGATGGGGCCCAGGCAAGGGGGGCCCATGCGGGGAATCTGGTCAAGGAACTGGCCAAGTGCGTGGGCGGCGGCGGCGGCGGCAAAGCGAACATGGCCCAGGCAGGGGGCAAGGACCCTTCCGGCATAGGAAAGGCCCTGGACAGCGTGCCGGGGTTGGTGGAGGCGCAGTTGCGCGGTTGACATGACGTGACGGATCAAGCGAGCCGACCAGGCAGACTGGGTTGGTGGAGGCGCAGTTGACATGATGCGATGGATCGTGTGAACCGACGAGGCAGGCTGGGTTGGCAAAGGCGCAGTTGACACAGGTTGATGAACCGCGCTTGCTGACGAGGCTTTGCCGGGGTTGGTGGAGGCGCAGGTGCGCGGGTGACACAAGGGAGTTTCCATGACGAAGATAGCGCTTGATGTGATGGGCGGGGACTATGCGCCCGATGAGATGATACAGGGCGCGCTGGACGCCGTCGATAAAAACGGCGGCGTGTCGGTGACGCTTTTGGGCGACGCCCAGACGGTGGGCGCCAAGCTCGCAGGGCTGAAACCAGGATGGGAGAATGGCGGGAGGCTTTCTTTGGTGGATGCGCCGGAGGTGATACTCACCGAGGAGCCGCCGGTGGCCGCCATCCGATCGAAGAAACGTTCGTCCATAGTGATGGGCATGCAGATGGTCAAATCCGGCGAAGCGGATGCATTCGTTTCCGCCGGATCCTCCGGTGCGGTGCTGGTGGGGGCGCTCTCCATAGTGGGGCGGCTAAAAGGCGTGGAACGACCGCCGCTTGCCCCGTTGATCCCCACGGACCGCGGCGTGACCCTGCTGGTAGACTGCGGGGCGAACGTGGACGCCAGGGCCAGCCACCTGGTGCAGTTCGCGCAGATGGGTTCCATCTACATGGAAAACGTGGTGGGCGTAAAGAACCCCCGGGTGGCCATCGTGAACGTGGGCGCGGAGGAGGAAAAGGGCAACGCCTTGGTGAAAGAGACGTTCCCCCTGCTGAAAGCGTGCCCGGGGATCAATTTCATCGGCAGCATAGAGGCGCGGGAAATCCCCCACGGCGGCGCGGACGTGGTGGTGTGCGAGGCGTTTGCGGGCAATATCATCCTGAAGCTGTATGAAGGCGTGGGGTCCACCATCCTGTCCACGCTTAAATCGGCGTTGACCCGGGACCTGCGCACGAAGATAGGCGCGCTCCTCATTAAGCCTGCGCTGAAGGACGCCATGAAGGTATTTGACGCCAGCCAGTACGGCGGGGCGCCGCTTTTGGGGCTGAATGGCCTGGTGGTCAAGTCCCACGGCAACTCCAAGCGCCGGGAGATCTGCAATTCCATCCTCCAGTGCGTGACATTTTGCGAGCAAGGCGTGAACGAGAAGTTCAAGGCAGGGCTGCTGGGGGGAGATGGCGCAGGTGATTCGGGGCTGACGCAGGGCCAAGGCGCGGCGGGGCAAACGCCGGCCGCAGATTCCCGGTGATCCCATGACAATGATTTTGATTAAGGATGAAACGGGTTGCGGGCGACGCCCGCTTTAGGAAAGGAGAAGTACATGGAATTCGAGAAACTGCAGGCTATTATCGCCGAGGTGCTGAACATCGAGCCGGAGGAGGTGCTGCCCACTTCCACGTTCATCGACGACCTGGGTGCGGATTCGCTGGATATTTTCCAAATCATCATGGGCATCGAGGAGGAGTTCGACATCGAAATCCCCAATGAAGCGGCGGAGCAGATTGTCACGGTCCAGGATGCGGCGGACCAGATCAGGAATGCCATCAGCTGACATGGGTTGGGCGTACATGCAGTGAGCGGGCAAAGGCCCTGGGTGATATGCCATCAGCTGACATGGGGCGGGCGTGCATGCAGTGAGCGGGCAAAGGCCAGGGGTGATATGCCATCAGCTGACATGGGTTGGGCGTACATGCAGTGAGCGGGCCGGATGCCATCAGTTGACATGGGGGTGACAGATTTGGATTTACAGGAACTGCAGCGCAAGATCCGCTATACTTTCCGTGACCGGGCGCTGCTTCGGTTGGCGTTGACACATTCATCATACTCGAACGAGCACGGGCTAAGCCGTCTCCACAGCAACGAGCGCCTGGAGTTCCTGGGCGACGCGGTGCTGGAGGTCATCACCAGTGATTACCTGTTCCACACATTCCCCGACAAGCCTGAGGGTGAGATGACGAAACAGCGGGCGAGCATCGTGTGCGAGCCCACATTGGCTGCGTGCGCCGACGAGGTGGGGCTGGGTGATTACCTTTACCTGGGCAAGGGCGAGGAAAGCGCCGGCGGACGGGGGCGGCATTCCATCGTTTCCGACGCGCTGGAGGCGGTCATCGGCGCCATATACCTAGACGGTGGTTTTGCTAGTGCGAAAGAGTTCGTGGAGGGGTTCGTCCTTAGCGACCTGGACCAAAAGGAGCTCTTTTTCGATAGCAAGACGATCTTGCAGGAAATCGCCCAGAAAGACGGGCAGCTGGTTTCATACGATCTTCTGGGGGAGAGCGGGCCCGACCACAACAAGGTGTTCGAGGCCAGCGTGTCCGTGGGGGGCGAGCTGCTCGCCCGGGGCCGCGGCAAGAGCAAAAAGGCGGCTGAGCAGGCGGCCGCCCAGGCGGCCATCGAGACTTTAGGCGACCGTGCAGGCGGCTCTTGGCGGTGATGTCCCCGGGCATGGGTGTGGCCATCGAGGCTTCGGGTGACCGCGCGAGGGGTGGCGACGGGGACAGCGGCGGAAGGCATCCCCTTGAAAGGAACAGGACGGACTTGAATGTATCTTAAGAGCATCGAAATCCAGGGCTTCAAATCCTTTGCAAATAAAATAGTCTTCGAGTTCCACAACGGCATCACCGGGATCGTGGGGCCCAACGGCAGCGGCAAGAGCAACGTCTCCGATGCGGTGCGGTGGGTGCTGGGCGAGCAGAAAGTCAAGCAGCTGCGGGGTGCCAGCATGCAGGACGTGATCTTTTCGGGCACGGAGCTGCGCAAGCCCCAGGGGTTCGCTTTCGTGTCCATCACATTGGACAACAGCGACGGCGAGCTGGCCATCGACTATGCCCAGGTGACGGTGTCCCGGCGGCTGTACCGTTCCGGCGAGAGCGAGTACAAGATAAACGGCAGCATCTGCCGCCTGCGAGACGTCTATGAGCTGTTCTACGACACGGGCATCGGCAAAGAGGGGTATTCCATCATCGGCCAGGGGCAGATCGACCGCATCCTAAGCGGCAAACCGGAGGAGAGGCGGGAGCTGTTCGACGAGGCGGCGGGCATAGTGAAATTCAAGAAGCGCAAGGCCGTGGCCATAAAGGAGCTGGAGGACGAGAAGCAGAAACAGATCCTCATCGAGGTGCGGCTGGCCGACCTGGAAAAACGGGTGGGACCCCTGGAACGCCAGGCCAAGGCGGCGCGGGCATACCTGTCGCTGCGGGAGCAGCTCAAAGAAAAGGACATCTGCTCTTTCTTGCTGGAAACGGCCGGCATACGGGAGTCCCTCGCCGATACCGGGAGCAAGCAGGCCATAGTGGCCGCCGACATAGAGGAAACCCGGAAAGCGTCGCTTTCCCAGAAAGAAGAGTACGAGAAACTGGAAGAGGCATTGGCGGCGCTGGATGAGGGCATAGCCGCGAAACGGGAGGCGTCCGGGGCCGCCCAGGTGCGCAAGAGCGACGCCGAGGGGCAGGCCAAGGTGCTGGCGGAGCAGATCAACACCGAAAACATGTCCTATGGCCATGTGCTGAACCGCCTCAACGCCATCGAGGCGGAAAAGGCAGCCAAGGCCAGGGAAAGCGAAGACTTTTCTATACAGTCCCAGGAGCTGTCGGCGGCGCTGTCCGATGGGGAAGGCAGGCGGGCGTCGGCGCAGGATGAGCTGGCGCAGCAAGACGGCGCCATCGCCGCCATGGAAGGTGCGGCGGAGGAGCAAAAGTCCGCGCTCATGCGGTCCATGGACGACAAGACGGCGGCATTGACCCAGAAACAGAAATACGAAACCATGCTGGAGCAGCTCAATATCCGCAAGGCGGAGCTGGCCCAGCGCATGCTTTCCATCACCGCCGAGGAGCTGGGGCGCAAGGATGCCGAGGACGCGGCCATCGCCAAGGTGGATGGGCTGGGTGCGGGAAAAGGGGACGCCAAGCGGCGGGAGGGCGAGGCTTCGGGCGCCGTGGCCCAGGGCGAGGAGGCGCTACGCACCCTGGGTCGCAGGCTGGGCGAAAAGCAGCAGGAATATCATACATGCTACACGAAACTGGAGGCGCTGCGCAACCTCGCGGAGCGTTACGACGGGTATGGGAACAGCATCCGCCGGGTGATGGAGACCAAGGACAGGGTTTTCGGCATCCGGGGCGTGGTGGCTGACCTGATCACCACCAGGAAAGAGTACGAGACCGCCATCGAGACGGCCCTGGGCGGGAGCATCCAGAACATCGTCACCGACACCGAGAACGTGGCCAAGCAGCTCATCGAATACCTCAAGAAAAACAAATATGGCCGCGCCACGTTCCTGCCCCTGGACAGCGTGTCTTTCCGCCCCCTGCCAAACCGGGATGCGCTCCTGAAGGAGCCGGGGGCCATAAACATGGCCAATGAGCTGGTGGGGGCGGACAAGGAATACGCAGGGCTGATGGGGTACCTGCTTGGCAGGGTGCTGGTGGCGGACAATGTGGACCATGCGGTGGCTATTGCCAAAAAATACCAGTATTCCCTGCGCATCGTGACATTGGAGGGGGAGCTGCTAAGCCCGGGCGGGTCCATAACAGGCGGCGCATTCAAGAACACCAGCAACCTCCTGGGGCGCAAAAGGGAGATCGAGGAACTGGAGGCGCACTGCGACAAGGCGGAAAAGGCGGCGGCGGCGCTGGAAAGTGAGTCCCAGGCGGCGCAGGAAGAACTGGCCGGGCGCAGGGAAGCGCTGGCCCGGGTGAAAGAGGAGATCGTCAAGCTGGACCTGGAACTGAACACGGCCACGATACATGCCAACCAGCTGGCACAGGAACGGGCGCGCCTGGCACAGTCCAAGCGGGAGCTGGAGGCGGAGGGCGCCCAGCTGGAATCCCAGTCCGCATCCATCGTGTCGGGCATGGAGGCCATCGCACGGTCCATCACGTCATTGGACACGGACAGGGACTCCACCCAGGCCAGATCCGAAGAGCTTGCCGCAGCCCTTGAAAGGGCGCGCGCAGACAGGGAGGCGCTGGCCGGGCGGCTGGGAGACATCAACCTGGAAATCGCAGAGCTGGCGCAGAAGCACAGGTTCGTCAGCGAGAACCGCCAGCGCATAGAGGGAGAGGTGGCGAGGCTGTCCCAGGAAGCGGAGGAATTGTCCCAAAACCGGGAGCGTTCCACGGACGCCGTGGCCCGGAAACAGGAACAGATCGAATCCATCAAAGTGGAGATCCAGGGTTTGGAGGGGCAGATCGCGGCGCTGGAAGAGGAAGCTTTGGGGCTTTCAAAAGAAAAGGAGGCCTTGTCGGCCCGGCACAGGGAGTTTTTCGCCAAGAGGGAGGAGACTGCCGACAGGCTGGCGGCGCTGGAAAAAGACAGCTACCGCCTGCAAAACCAAATGGAAAAACTGGAAGAGAGGCTGGAAACCCAGTCCGGATACATGTGGGACGAATACGAGCTGACGTTCCACGAAGCCAAGCGGCTCTCCCAGGAGCGGGGCATCGATGTCACCGCCCTGCGGGCACAGGAGGTGCGCAAGGAGATAAGCGGCCTGAAAGAGCAGATACGGCAGATGGGGCCGGTGAACGTGAACGCCATCGAGGAATTCCGCGAGGTTTCCGACGAGTACACCTTCATGAAAGACCAGTTCGAAGACCTGACGAAGTCCCAGGAACACATCGAGGGGATCATCGCAGAGCTGGATGAGGGCATGCGCCGCCAGTTCCAGGAGAAGTTCAAGGAGATCGACATCGAGTTCAACAAAGTCTTCCGGGAGCTGTTCGGCGGGGGGCACGGCACCCTGGAGCTGATGGAAGACGAGGACATACTGGAGGCGGGCGTGCAGATCATCGCCCAGCCGCCGGGGAAGAAACTCCAGAACATGATGCAGCTAAGCGGCGGGGAAAAGGCGCTCACCGCCATCTGCCTGCTGTTCGCGATACAGAACCTGAAGCCGTCGCCATTTTGTCTCCTGGACGAGATCGAGGCGGCGCTGGACGATTCCAACGTGGACCGGTTCGCCAGGTACCTGCACAGGCTGTCGAAGCGCACCCAGTTCATCATCATCACCCACAGGCGGGGCACCATGGTGGCCGCCGACAGGCTGTATGGCATCACCATGCAGGAAAAGGGCGTGTCCACCCTGGTGAGCGTGAACCTGATCGAGCATGAGCTGGATGCGTGACGTCGGCGGACGTGACGGCACAAGGCAGCCACCTTGCCGAGGGCCTGATCGGGCAGGAGCTGGATGCGTGACGGCGGCGGACGGCGAAAGGGCGCCGCGCCTGCGCCGTGGACAGGCGGGCGGATACAGCCGCCGGGGGTTTGGGGAGCAAAACCGATTCCGGGGCAATCCGGAGCGGTTGGTGGGTTGCAGGCCGGAATCATAGCTCGTCTGATTTGGAAGGGAGGGCCTATGGAAGAGCGCAAAGGGTTCTTTGGGCGGTTGGTGGAGGGGCTGGTGAAGACCCGGCAGTCCATCGCCGCCGGCATTGACGGGGTTTTCCAGGGGTTTTCCGCCATCGACGAGGATTTCTACGAGGAACTGGAGGAAACCCTCATCCGGGGCGACATCGGCATCATGACCACCATGTCCATCGTGGGGGACCTGCGCGCCAAGGTCAAGGAGCAGCACATCAAGGACCCTGTGGCGTGCCGGGAGCTGCTCAAATCCGGCATGAAGGCGCAGATGGACCTGGGGGACAACGCATACGAGTTCGAGAACCGCAAATCGGTGATATTGGTCATCGGCGTGAACGGCGTGGGGAAGACCACATCCATCGGCAAGCTCGCGGGCCAGCTTAGGGAATCGGGGAAGACGGTGATGCTGGCCGCGGCGGACACCTTCCGCGCGGCGGCCATGGAGCAGCTGGGCGAGTGGGCGAAGCGCGCCGGGGCGGAGTTCGTGGGCGGGGCGCAGGGCGCCGACCCGTCTGCGGTGATTTTCGACGCGGTGAGCGCGGCGAAGGCGCGGGGCACCGACGTGCTGATCTGCGACACGGCGGGACGCCTGCACAACAAAAAGAACCTGATGGAAGAACTCAAGAAGATGAACCGCATCATCGAAAAGGAATACCCCGACTGCTACAGGGAGACACTGGTGGTGCTGGACGGGACCACGGGGCAAAATGCGCTGGCCCAGGCCAAACAGTTCATGGAGGTGGCCGACGTCACGGGGATCATCCTGACGAAGCTGGACGGGACCGCCAAGGGCGGCATCGCGGTGGCCATACAGTCGGAGCTGGGGCTGCCGGTGAAATACATCGGGCTGGGGGAGCAAATCGACGACCTGCAGAAATTCGATGCCGGGGAGTTCATTGACGCACTCTTTGCATGAGGCGGTATTATTTGAAGCCTGCGCCGTCAGGGGTGGACCACCAGGGGTGGACCACCAGAGGTGGACCAAGTTCATTGACGCACTCTTTGCATGAGGCGGGCGGGGCGCCGAGAAAAAAGATTGTGCAAATGGAAAGGGTTTCCGTTTATGGGTCTTACATTGGAGAAATTCGAAGAAGCCTCTGAGGCTGTGGGCAGGGTCACGCTGGAGACCAAGCTGATCTACAGCGAATACTACTCCGGCGTCACCGGCAACAAGGTGTACTTCAAGCCAGAGAACCTGCAGTACACCGGGGCCTACAAGGTGCGGGGCGCATACTACAAGATCAGCACCCTGTCGGAGGAGGAAAAGTCGAGGGGTCTGGTGACGGCCTCGGCGGGCAACCACGCCCAAGGGGTGGCCTATGCCGCCAAGCTGGCGGGCATCCGCGCCGTCATCGTCATGCCCAACACCACCCCCCTCATCAAGGTGAACCGCACGAAAAACTACGGGGCGGAAGTGGTGCTTTTCGGCGACGTGTTCGACGAGGCGTGCGACTACGCCCACAAGCTGGAAGCGGAGCAAGGGTATACATTCGTCCACCCATTTGACGACCTGGACATCGCCACGGGGCAGGGCACCATCGCCATGGAGATCATCAAGGAGCTGCCCACGGTGGACTACATCCTGGCTCCCATCGGCGGCGGGGGGCTTTGCACCGGCGTGGCCGTGCTGGCGAAGCTGCTGAACCCGAAGATCAAGGTCATCGGGGTGGAGCCGGAGGGCGCGGCGTGCATGGCCGCTTCCCTGAAGCAAGGGAAAGTGGTGACGCTGCCGACGGTTGACACCATCGCGGACGGCACGGCGGTGAAGACCCCTGGGGAACTGCTGTTCCCATATATACAGGAAAACCTGGACGACATCATCACCATCCCGGACAATGAGCTCATTGTGTCTTTCCTGGACATGGTCGAAAACCACAAGCTCATCGCGGAAAACTCCGGCCTGCTGGCTGTGGCGGCGCTCCGGCACCTGGACGTGAAAAAGAAAAAGGTGGTGGCGATCCTTAGCGGCGGCAACATGGACGTGATCACCATGGCGTCCATCGTCCAGCACGGGCTGATCCTGCGCGACCGGGTGTTCACCGTGTCGGTGCTTTTGCCGGACAAACCGGGCGAGCTGGCAAAGGTCTCCGCGCTCCTGGCCGCCCAGCGGGCGAATGTCATCAAGCTGGAGCACAACCAGTTCGTGAGCCTCAACCGCAACGCCGCCGTGGAGCTGCGCATCACCATGGAGGCGGACGGCACGGAGCACAAGGCGGCCATCGTGTCCGCGCTCAAAGATGATGGGTACAGGCCCACGCTGGTGAAGGCCAGCGGGACGTACAGCGACTGACGGTACCGCTGCGCCTGCCAAGGGTGTAGTTTGGAAATTCATTTTTGGTCTTTGGCCGATATCATAAAAAACAACTTGTCAGAGTTTGGGTTTCGGATTATAATGGCATTTATGAGAGTGATTGCAGGGAGCGCCAGACGGATGCCGCTCAAAACATTGGCGGGGGATGCGACCAGGCCCACCACGGACAGGATCAAGGAGACATTGTTCAATATGCTCCAGCCGGACATACCCGGCTGCCGGTTCCTGGATTTGTTTGCGGGGAGCGGGCAGATGGGCATCGAGGCCTTAAGCAGGGGCGCGGTTTATGCGCAGTTCGTGGATTCCAGCCGCAAGGCGGCGGCGGTGATAAAGGAAAACCTGGATTTCACCAAGCTCGGCGGCCTGGCGAGGGTGGACTGCATGACGGTGGCCAAAGCGCTGCACCGGTTGGACAGGTTCGCTGCCCGTGAACCGGGGAAAAGGCGTTTCGACGTGGTTTTCTGCGACCCGCCCTATGGCCTGGGGCTGGAAAAGGAGGCCCTGGGGATCATGGGCGCAGGGCAAGCCGTGGCAGACGGCGCATTGGTGGTGGTGGAAAGCGCCCTTGGGACAGACTTCGGATATGCACAGGCGCTGGGGTTTTCCATAGAGAAGGAAAAGGCATACAAGACCAACAAGCACGTGTTTTTGAGGAAGGGCGCATAGATGCATGTAGCAGGCAGCGCCCCTAGGGGCAGGCGCTGGGCCAACCGGTTGCCGGGCTGCGGTTCTCATGGCCGGCTTGGCGGTTTTGTGGGTAGGGTTTTCAAATGAGGTGAATGCATGGCGGTTGCCGTATACCCAGGGAGTTTCGACCCCATCACGAGAGGGCACTACGACATCATCGAAAGGACTGCCAAGATCATGGACCACCTGGTGGTGGCAGTGCTGCGCAACAGTTCCAAAACACCGCTCTTTACTGTGGAAGAGCGCATGGCCATGGTGGAGGAGCTGGTTGGGGGGTTCCCCAATGTAGTTGTGGAGACATTTGACGGGCTGCTCATCGATTTCGTGCGTTCCAAGGAGGCCAGCGTCATCGTCAGGGGCCTGCGGGCGGTGACGGATTTCGAGTACGAGCTGCAGATGGCGCAGACGAACCGGGTGATGGCGCCGGAGATCGACACATTGTTCCTGACCACGAACCTGAAGTATTCGTACCTGAGCTCCAACATCGTGAAAGAGATCGCGCTCTACGACGGGGACGTGAGCCCGTTCGTCCACCCCCAGGTGGCGGAGCGTGTGAAGGCGAAGCTGCTGCAGAAATAGGATTTGGGGAGGCGCGCGGCAAAACCGGCGGGGGTGGGTTTGGCGATGCGCGGCGAAACTTGACCATGCCGCCGGGGTGGGGCTTGCCAACGATGCTGCAGAAATAGGGTTGGGAGGCGCGCCGGTTTCATGAATATCTGGCATGACGCAAAATGGTTGCATGGGGCAGGTGGCGTGCCGGCGCAGTGGCACACAGACCCCTTCGGACATAATACGGGAGAACGTGACTATGGTGACGAGCAGAATCGAGCAATTGGTGGGGGATATCGAGGAGTTTATTGACGGCTGCAAATTCTCTCTGTTGGACAAATCCAAGATCTTGGTGAACAAAGAGGAGCTGGAAGAGCTGCTGGTGGAGCTGCGCATGCGCATCCCCGACGAGATCAAGAAATACCAGCAGATCATCAGCAACCAGGAAGCCATCATCAACGATGCGCAGAACAAAGCGGAAAACATGCTGGAACAGGCGGAGACCCAGACAAACGTGCTGGTGAACGAACACACCATCACCCAGCAGGCCCAGGAGACATCCAGGCGCATCATCGAGGCCGCGCATGACGAGGGCCGCCAGATCAAGGACGCCGCCGCCGGCGACGCCAACCTGATATTGGAAGACGCCTACCGCCAGGCAAGGGATTTGCGCCAGGGCGCCATCGCCTATGCTGACGGCCTGCTCAAGAACATCGAAACCATGCTCTACCAGAACCTGGAAGACACGAATGCGAAACTGGGGGGATACCTGACGGCCACCCAGAACATCTACGAAACTGTGGTGGCGAACCGCACGGAACTGTCCAAAAACATGGGGGACATGGGCGCGGGGCAGGAAGGGTAGGGACGCCGGGAGTTACGTATCGGGGCAGGCGGCGGGGGACGCGCCGTCTTGCCATAGTGGACTCCGTTCACTTGCATTGCTGGCTTTGCTCATTTTGGGTAGATATGGGAAAACGACCACGGAATCCCGCCGGCGGGATTCCTTTGTTATACTTGGGCTGCGCCCGGATTATGCCCGCCATCCAGACGTCGCCCGGATCGCATATATAATGCTGGCGTGCTCGTACCAACTATAGAGTAATGCTATTAGGGGCGACGGTCGGGACAGGAAGGGTTCCTGGTCTTGACGGTCGGGACGGTGCCTTGCGAGCAAACTATTGCGGGCGACGGCCGGGATAGAGAGGGTTTTGATGCTTCCTACGGAATTCTTGGAAAGGATGGCGAAGCAACTGGGGGTGGAGTACCCGGCGTTTCTGGAGAGCATGTCCGCACCCGGCGTGGGCGGGTTGCGCATAAACCGCCTGAAAGTGCCGCCCGGCAAGGATGCGTCGGTGTTGCCGCCAGGTGCAAAGCGTGTGCCGTGGTGCGAGAGCGGGTATTGGTTCGGGTCGGGGCATCTCTCAAAGATGCCGGGGCATCTGTCCAAGATGCCCCATTACGCGGCGGGGCTGTATTATATACAGGAACCCTCCGCCATGGCGCCTGTGGAGATGCTG
Source organism: Lachnospiraceae bacterium (assembly GCA_031272185.1). Taxonomy (GTDB): domain Bacteria; phylum Bacillota; class Clostridia; order Lachnospirales; family Lachnospiraceae; genus JAISUG01. The sequence goes on along the minus strand of JAISUG010000022.1, from coordinate 6,030 downwards.
GACGTGCGTCCGGGTGACTATGTGCTGGACCTGTGCGCCGCCCCCGGCGGGAAGAGCACACAGATAGCCGGGAAGCTGCAGGGTCAGGGGTTGCTGTTCGCCAACGACGCCAGCGCATCCAGGGCGAAGGCGCTGCTGAAAAACCTGGAGATGGCCGGCGTTGCCAATATGTGCGTTTCCTGCGAACAGCCCGAACGCCTGGCGGATGTGCTGGGGCAGTTTTTTGACAAAGTGCTGGTGGACGCCCCCTGCTCCGGGGAGGGGATGTTCCGCAAAGACCCAGGGTCGGCCAAGGCCTGGACTGCCCATACGCCCGCCACCTATGTGCCTGCCCAGCGGGAGATCCTGCGTCAGGCAGTGCGGATGCTCAAACCCGGCGGCACGCTGGTCTACTCCACCTGCACATTTTCCGAGGAGGAAAACGAGGGGGTGGTGGGGTGGCTGCTTGGACAATGCGCCGAAGGGCCGTCCTGTGAGATGGCGAAAGATTGTGTGCGGCTCTATCCACACCGAGTGGAGGGGGAAGGGCATTTCATGGCATCGCTTCGCAAAAAGGGTGAGACAGGGCGGCGTGCCCCAGAGGCATATGGCCCAACCCAATTCGATGCGACCGGGATCAATGGGGAACAAGAGTTTTGGTCATTTATGGAAGATTTTGCGTTCCCGTTGGATCCCGCGAGGCTGTACCTGATCGAGGATACCGGGAAGGACCGGAAGCGCCCTAAAGATGCGACCACCCAGGTTTATCTTTTGCCGGATGGGTTCCCTGCCTGGACACTGGGGGGCAAACCGGCATGCGTTTACGGGAAGGACCCCGGTGGCGAAAGCAAGAGGTCCCATGGCAGGGCATCTGCCCCATCGGGGAGCGGCGCGCTGCGCTACCTGCGGACGGGGTTGAAACTGGGGAGCTTGGAGCGTGGGCGGTTTGCGCCGTCGCAGGCGCTGGCCATGTGCCTGGATCCATTGGACGTGAAGCGATTCCTGGGGCTGGGGCCCGATGATGGCCGGCTGGTGAAGTACCTGAAAGGGGAAACCATCGACGTAGAAGAGACGGATATGCTGGGGCCGATGAACGAAAAAGGCACCTGGGGGGATGATCTGGCGATGGGGAAAAAGCGCATGGGGAATGGGTGGGCAGTCGTCGGGATACGGATGCCTGACGGGGCATGCTACCCCCTCGGGTTCGGGAAATGCCAGGATGGGATGGTGAAAAACCACTATGCGCCCGGGTGGAGGTGGACGTGAGCGGCGGGTGTCGGATCTTGTGGATGCTGCCGTATCGAAACGCCGATTACGATTCACACGCTTCGCGAGCTGACATAGGCGGCGCGGGCCCGCCTTGGGCACTCATCGGCTGGATGGGGTGTGACCTGTAACAAGACGGCGTGGCACGGCATCGGACTCTTCGACTTCGCGTGGGATACTGAAATCGGATCCACGGATGAAAGGTTGGATAAATTGGATTTCAAAGAATTGCTTCGGACGAAAAAAGCGGTGCTTTTTGACCTGGACGGCACGTTGGTGGACTCCATGTGGCTGTGGGGGAAGATCGACGTGGCGTTCTTGGCGCAGCACGGCATCGCATGCCCACCGGACCTGGAGGATGCGCTGGAAGGGAAGAGCTTCGATGCCACGGCCCACTATTTCAAAGAGCGGTTCGACCTGCCCATGTCGCCCGGGGAGATCCGCCAGACCTGGGTGGACATGGCCATAGAGGCATACCGCACTGCGGTGCCGCTGAAAACGGGGGCCCTTAGATTCCTGCAATATCTGGACAGGAATGGCATCAAGGCGGGCATCGCCACCAGCAACGGCATCGAGATGGTGGATGCGGTGATTGACGCAAAGGGGGTCCGGCCCTATTTCCAGGCCATCGTCACCGGGTGCGAGGTGGGCTCCAGCAAGCCCGCGCCCGATATCTACCTGGAGGCTGCCAGGAGGTTGGGGGTGGAGGCCGCGGACTGCATCGTGTTCGAGGACATCCCCGCAGGGATCATGGCCGGGAAAAATGCAGGTATGACGGTGTTTGCCATGGAAGACGAGTTTTCCAAAGGCATGGAGGAGAAGAAGCGCACATTGGCTGACGGGTACTTCGCGGATTTCCATGAGGCGATGGGCGAACTCGGGGCGTGAAGCGGGGGAAGGCCGTAACGGGTTCTGCGAGGGTTTTCAAGAGATGCAAAGAATTCGGTATGTGGATAGATTTGTTGGACAGTTTAGACGTACGGAGGTAGAGTTGGTTAATCCAGGACACGTTCGTGCAACAATGCCCAAAAGCCCACATAAGGGCGAGGTGGGGTACCGCTTGGCCCGGCGGGGGAGGCTGCTGATCTACGTGGGGGTAGGTGCAGCGGCCATACTGGCGCTGCTGGCGCTGCGCGGGCTGGTTGGTGCGGTGTTTGCGACTGGCCCGGCGGACGCAGTGGGCGGTGCTGGTGCCCTGGGGGCTGCGGGTGCGGCGGGCGCCCTGGGCCCGGCGGGTGCCCAATCCATCAAAAACGTGCTGACGGTTGCGGCGATCCTCGCGGTCCTGCCCACGGCGAACCTGGCGGCGCCCCTCCTGGCCTCCTGGCCCTATGGCAACCTGGATGCGGGTGTGCTGAGGCTTTTTGCCCCTTTGGAGGATCGGCTATGCGTGCTCTATGAGCTGATCGTCACATCTAAGGAGCAGATACTGCCGCTGGACGTGTGCGTGGTGCACCCCTCCGGGGTATATGCGTATTGTCCTAAGGCGGGTGTGGACGGGGCGAAGGCCAAGGCCTTCATCCACAAGATATTTGTGAAGAACCGGCTGGATATGCAGATAATGCTCTATAGCGATGCGGCAAAATTAGCGGCGGAGGCGGCGGGGCTGGTGGGCGCAGACGAAACAGACTCGTTCCAGGCAGTATGTACAGAGGAAAATGTGCAGCCTGCGGCGGGTGGGACGCAGCCTGTTGCAGATGAGACGCAGCCTGTTGCAGATGATACGCAGCCTGCGGCGGGTGGGATGCTGCCGACGGCAGACAAGGTGCAGCAGGTGTCGGATATGGTGCGGCAGGCGGCGGATCTGTTGAAAGCGATTTCCATGTGATGGAGCATGTGACCCAGGTGGTGACCTGGCTCACATCGTGAAGATTGCCCCCAGGTGCGATTGTGTGATCTTGCAGGTTTTCGGATCAGGTCGCCAAAGCGGCGCATCCGGTCTCGGAGGGCAATGCATGGGTTGGGGGCAGATTAAGGAGCGGTATGCGCAAGATTATGGTGGGTGTGAACGAGGCGGGCCAGCGGGCGGACAAACTGCTGGCCAAGTACCTTCGGTCGGCGGGGAAGAATTTCATATACAAGATGATCCGGAAAAAGAACATCATGCTCAACGACAAGCGGATGCAGGGCTCGGAGATCCTGCAGATGGGGGATGAGCTCTCCCTGTATTTCGCAGAGGAGACCCTGGCGAAATTCACCGGGGAGGGCATGGAAGATGATGCCGGATTCGATCACGGCGGGCAAGCCGATGGGCGGATCGTGGCCGCAGGGGCGTTTGCCGAAGGCAACGGCTACTCAGAGGGTGGGCGAGTCGGCGGGCGCGCCAACGGTGCCGGCCACTTTGCGGGCGGGCAAGCCGGTGGGCGGATCGTGGCCGCAGGGGAGCGAAGCGGCGGCGCCGCACCATCGTCGGGCGGGCGTAAGGCCCCCACCCGCGCTGTCGCTATGGCCCGTGGCGGGGACGGGGCGGCGCTGCCACCCATCCTCTTCGAAAACGGGCAGATCATTTTGTTTGACAAACCGGCGGGCTTGCTGTCACAAAAGGCGCGGGAAAACGATGTGTCCCTGACGGAACTGCTCTGGGACTACCTGGTGGGTTCCGGTGCGATGTCCAGGGAGAGCCTGCGGCTGTTTCGGCCGGCAGTCTGCAACCGGCTGGACCAAAACACCAGCGGTGTGGTGATGGCGGGGAAGACATTGGCTGCCCTGCAGATGCTGTCCGCACATATCAAAGACCGAAGCATACGGAAGTTTTACCGCTGCGTGGTGCGGGGGAGGATAGAAGCTGCCGGGAGGCTGGAAGGGTATCTGAAAAAAGACCCCAGGACCAACACTGTGACGGTGGTCCCGGCGAAGCTGGGAAGGGCTGGCGTAGCACCACATACAGATGGCAGTGGCGGGAGCGGCCCCGGCGCATTCCCAGCTGCGCAAGGCGTTGCCTACGGTGAATCCTTGCCTGCGGGGAAAGCCCTGGTGGAAGAGCGTGCCGATGGCAAGAAGACCGGGGGCGGCCCCGGCGGCGCACCCATCGTCACGGTGTACACGCCGCTGGCGACATGCGGCACTTACACATACCTGGAAGTGGAGCTGGTCACGGGGCGCACCCACCAGATCAGGGCGCACCTGGCATCCATAGGGCATCCTATCGTGGGGGACCCCAAGTACGGTCACACCGACGGGCCTTGGGCACGGGACAAACTGGACGGTAAGCGAGTACGCACCCAACTGCTCCACGCTTACCGGGTTCAGTTCCCCGACATGGAAGAGCCGATGAAAAACCTGTCCGGCCGGGTTTTCATAGCGCCCATCCCGGAGTATTTCCTCGCATTCCTGGAGGAAAAGGGGTTGCGGGAGGGGGAACGCCCCGGCATCGCTCGTTCTCGGGGCTTGGTGCATACTTCGAAGCCTAATGCGAAGCAGGGCGGGGAACGACAACGGAGGAAGGCACAGAGGGAGCCGCAGTCGAAGCCGCCGAGCAAGCCCACTGCCCGTAAACAAACGGACTCCGTACAGCAGCCTACGGCTTCCAAGCGCATTGTGCGGCATGGACATGCCCCGGCAGCTAAGTGACCGATAACGGTTGTGGAGCCGGGACCGGATTTTTGTGGAGCCGGGACCGGATTTGCCGGTCCCATGTTTTTTGTTTGACGAAATATACTTTTTCAGGTATAATATTGTTATCTGAAAGGGGATTTGGCTATGCCGACTATTCGACCGAGCGCTTATCTGCGCAATAATTACAATGCGGTATCTGATTTCTGCCACACCAAGATGGAGCCGATGTTCATTACCAAAAATGGACATGGGGATCTGGCGGTTTTGAGCATCGAGGCTTATGAGAAGTTCTGTGGGCGCTACGAGCTGTATCATATGCTGGATGAGGCATTGGCCGGGGAAGAATGCGGCGCATACTCGGATTTTGATGATTTCATGGCAGAATTCCGAAAGGAAATGCTATGAAGTATCAGATCAAAATTTTGGAATTGGCCAAATCGGACTTACGGGAAATCCACCGGTACATTGCGGAAACCCTGAAAAACCCTGATGCCGCGAAGAAGCGGGTTTCATTGATAGAAACCGCCATCTTGTCCCTTGCGAAAAACCCTGCGCTGTACCCTTTGGTACGGGATGGATATCTGGCATCCAAGGGATATAGGGTGATCGTGGCCAAGAACCATCTGGTTTTTTTTACCGCGAGGGATGGCATGCAAGAAGTCCATGTCATGCGTGTGCTGTATGGCCGCAGGGATTGGTTGGCGCAGCTGCGCTTGGCCGCCTGCGAGCCGGATGACAATGACGATGGTTAATCCAAGATTAAGGTATCCAAGATTAAGGCACCGGAAGCATCAAGATTCCTGACAAGATAGGGATAAACGGCGGCATCCACATAGGTAAAGGCAGGTGTGCGGCCTCTTTCGCGCCCAGATAATCCTTGTCAAGTCAAAACGGCGGCATTCGCATAGGTAAAGGCAGGTGGCATGGGGACGTGGAAGACGAGGGGGCTGCGGGGGGCGGCGCTGGAAGAGCAGATCAACCTCACCATAGAGTATTACAGGAAGTGCCGGCTGGCGTTGATCCAGAAGATCCCGACGCCCATCACGCCGGTGCAGATCGACGACGACCGGCATATCACTTTGGCGTACTTCGACCAGCGCAGCACCGTGGACTACATCGGCGCGGTGCAGGGCGTGCCGGTGTGTTTCGACGCCAAGGAGTGCGAGGGGCGGACATTCCCCCTGGCCAATGTCCACGAACACCAGATGCAGTTCATGGAGGATTTCGGGG